>NZ_JBQTGI010000003.1:429214-496369 GCF_052400645.1 Saccharicrinis sp. GN24d3 | reverse complement strand
TGTAAACAAAATACCTGTTTTCAGGTATTAGAATGGCTGTTTATGGGTAGGCAATTGAATATGTTCCTCCATAACTTGTATTCGATTATAAAACATTCACTCTGTAAATCGATAAGTTATGAAGGTTAAAAAGTATGTAGTTGGGATATGCTTATCCATGGTGCTAATGATTTCCTGTCCATGTAATGTCAAAGCACAGTTACATGGTAATAACTACTGGAACACAAGTATTATACCCGGTTACAATGGCAATTATGCCTACGGAACACAAGCCGGAGCCGTGGACAACAATGGCATAGTGTACATTGGCGTGCAACTACCTGTCAACAATCAAACAGTGGTAAAAATAGTAAGTTGGGATGGCGTTAAATGGAGCTTGTTAAATGGTCAATTGATTCATTCAGTTTTTAGGGTTGCAACTATTACGGCCATAGATGTGGATATCCAAGGCAATATATATGTTTTAGGTACTTTTGATAAAATTGATAACGAAACTGGCACACCTTTAATTGACACGGAAAACATTGCCAAGTGGGAAAAATCAACCCAAAACTGGTCAAATATAGGAATGGGGATAAACGTACCTACCAATCCTTACGCTTTTAAAGCTATAAAAGTGGATAATACGCAAAATATTTACATTGGAGCAGCCGGTGGCCTGGCCGGAAAAAATCCCAACGGGACTATTGTTCCCGCAAACAGTATCATTAAATGGGATGAAGCTGCCCAACAATGGGATAATATGGCAGGTGGATTAATGCGGGGAAATGCGAGATCCAATTACATCAATGACATCATGATCCAAGGACAAGATGTGTATGCAATAGGACAATTTGGGATGGCAACATCCCCCAATGGAACGCCATTCAATATTTCGATACTGGCAAGGTGGGATGGCATAGGATGGAGCTCTACAGGAACCTTACCCCCTACTGTTTCCGGTGGTTATGGGATTTCGGTATGCGATGATAATGCGGGTAACATTTACATTAGCGGCGATGATCCAACTTTTCTTCTTAAATATGATGGTCTCAACTGGAATTCTATTGCCGCGGTCAATTGGGGTGCCGGAGAACTGGAAACAGACAACAACAACAATTTGTATTTGCAAAGCAGGAGCTTTACCACCAATACCTATTCAGTAAGCAAATACGATGGAAATACATGGGAACAAATAGGCAACATAGGTGGACGACCAAATGTGATGTACGGTAACAGAAATTTAGCCAATACAAGAATCTATCTGGGCGGGTATTTTAGCTGGATTACAAATTCGGTAACCAACCGGGTTGAATATGCGATAAACAATATCTATTGGGATGGGACTGACTGGAATTCCATGACCAATAACGTACCTGTTGATCCCATATACAGTGCCGATTTTAACACGAACAATCATTTATATTTTGGTGGCGACTTTACCGATTTGAGTTTTTATAAAAACTGCAACAACCTGGCCGGAATCGTGAATGGTGCACTTGTAAAGCTGGGTAACGGAGTGAATAACGTAGTACGTTCGGTGGATGTGGGTGCGAGTACTTTTGTTGAAACTCCATTCTCAAACACGGTATTTATCGGAGGCGACTTCACTGAAGCAACAGATGCCGACGGAACTATGCATAGCGATGCTAACCATGTGGTTGCATGGGATATCCAAACAGAAAAATACCTGCCTTTGGGTCGAGGAGTAAACGGGGTGGTCCATGAATTAAGATATAGCCGAGACCTGAATCATTATGGCCGAAACGGCAGCGGATATCTATTTGTAGGTGGCGAATTTACACAGGCTGTTAACGCCGATGGGAGTATTGTGAATGCAACTAATTTTGTCGCCTTTAACCTCGAAAATTGGCGATGGGAATACATTGGAAGCACAAACGGCCCGGTTAAGGCCATTCATACAAATCATGGAGATCCAATGAATTTGTTTATTGGCGGTAATTTTACTGCCGTAGAAAATTCCGATGGAACAATAGTGACATCTGATAAATTAGCTGTTTTGTCTACACTATACGGTATTCCAAAATGGCATGGTACGGATATGTCCATAAATGGAGAAGTGCTTGCCCTGAGCTCTCGAAGCTTGCTTTCTTCTACTAACCTGTTGGGTGAAGTGACGATAGGAGGAACTTTTACGGATATTACCGATTCGTACGACACCTACGACCAATCTCCATATTTATCAAATATATTCTTCAGTTTTAAGGACTCAGATAACAATGGAACAATAGATGACATGGATGCTAATGTGACTACTATGACAACTCACTTTCAGCAACTGGACGGAGCGGTTCATCATATTTCAGGAAATGATTTGTTCCGTTCTGTTATCTCGGGTGAGTTTACGAAGGTAACCATGCACGATGGAAGCGTGAGGCAGCTTAATCACATTGCCGAGATAAAAGGCACCTTTTGCGGTGACTTTTGGGGCAGATCGTTGAATATCAGCCCATGGGGCGATGGCACCAACAACCCGGTATATGAACACGTTGGCGAATATGGCTGTAACTATACACCCCGAAACATGCTTGTTGTTGGAGATTTTAGTTCTGCCGGAAACTTACCCAGCGCCGGAATTGCAGAGCACAAGTTAAACAATTTGACCACCATTGCATCATATGCAACTGCCAATACTTCGCCGTATATCCCATCGGGAACATCTGCTGTGTCTGTAATTAGATGGAGATGCCGTAATCCCCACCTAAAAAATGCGCAAGCAACATCGCAACAATTACTTCAGAACAATCTGGAAATAGATAAATTCTTAATTGATGAGTATGACGAATTCGACCTGGCTTTTGTTAATTTCCCAAGCAGGGACACACTGGTATCTTTTAAAGGATTGGTAAATCATAGAGATACATTGGTGTATGCATTGGTAGGTGTTGAAGATACCACGCGATACAAACCTAACCCCAACGGGATTGATCGCTCATTCGATTTGATTTCGTCCAACTTAACAACTTACGCTGATGCGGACGGATCAGGAATTATTTTCGTGAATACCGTAACCGATAGCCCTGCTATTGATATTAAGACCAGTAATGATGCTACATTGATTAATAAATTAACGTACAAAGAACAAAAACGACTGGTTGGTTTTACCGCAGAACCATTGCAATTAAATTTTCATGAGTCGCTAACAGGAAACTTACTTTATACAGATGTTGTTGACCTGACAAATTCATCTAATAAATTATTGGTTTATTATATTAAGGGCTTTGTAGATCCGGCAAACAATCAGAATGGCGACCCTATTGGAGGAGAGGTATTTGACCCTAACTACAACATTAAAATGTATAACAACAAACTAAACCAAACCATCACTTTTGCCGACATAGGGGATAAGTCTTTAGGAGATGGCCCCTTTCAAATCAGTGCTACCTCCTCATCGGGGCTACCCGTTACTTTTGAGGTACAGCAAGGAAACATTACCCTAAACGGAAATACTGTAACTATTAATGGAGCCGGATTAGCAACTATAGTGGCTAAACAAAATGGCGATGCAACGTATAACCCTGCCCAAAACGAAGAAATGTGGTTTTGTGTAAAGCCCGGCAAACCCGGCATTACTCAACCCCAAAGTAATTTATTAGTGGCTAATACGGTGGAAAACCTTCAATGGTACCTCGATAACACATTATTGGTTGGGGAAGTCAACGACACATTAAACATCACGATGAGTGGCAATTACCAGTGTTCCACAACCGTAAATGGCTGTACCAATACTTCCGATATTTTTACCGTAGTCTCTACAGATTTGGCACATATGAATGCGGATATGTTCTTTTGCTTTGCCAATGGCGAAATCCGGGTAAAATTTGCTGATGCAACTTTGATAAAAAATATCACAGTTTACGATCTAACAGGTTTTAAGGTTATGAGTCAAAATTCAATTCTATCTAATAAATATTTGTATAACGTGAGCAAACTGAAACAAGGAATATATATTGTACTCATTACAACTGCGAATGGAGTTTATAAAAGAAAAATTGTTATTCCATAGTGGCTAGCAAACTAAAACCCTAAATTATCTTATTCCTCCATATCACGTTTTTGTAATAAAGGCCATTCAATTTACTTTTAAATGGCCTCTTTTCTTGTGGATAGTTGAATAAAATCTTCATGTTATCTTTTTATTAATTCCCAAAGGCGGAATGAAAGAGTGCGATTTATTATTATTTTTGTCACCATTAAACACATTATTATTTTGTTAACAACACTCCATCTCTGAAAAGAAAACCAATTGTGGTAATGAAGAAAAAAGAAGTTATTTTAAATGGTGCCATTGAATTATTTGTAGCTAAAGGTTTTTCCGCTTCCACCAATGAATTAATAAGTCGCATCGGAATTGCCAAAGGAACACTATATCACCACTTTAAAAGCAAAGATCAATTAATAGTTGAAATTTACAAAACATTGATGTTTGAAATTGAAACAGAATGTGTTTCCGAAATGCTGGAGGAAGAAGATCCGCTGGCATACACCAAAGATGTGTTCGGAAAAATAGTTAGCTGGTTCATTAAAAACCCAAGCAAGTTTCATTATATCAGTAGCTTTGAAGCCAGCCCCTACAGTAAGGTACACGCACTTTCGGTAAGGGAAACATTAAGTGGCCCTCAGAAGAACATCCAGCAGAAGGTGAATATGGGCGTGATGAAAAACTACAATACAGAGTTAATCACTTTTTTCGATTTTGCTTTTACCCGGTCCACTGCCAATTACTTTTTATCTCAACCCAATCCCATGGGAAAGTTCCGCAAAGAATTTGACGAAGCGTTTGATCTTTATTGGAACGGAGCCTCCAGATAGCAATATAAAAAAAAGAATAAAACTACATACCACCCCACTTTAAAAACCCAACCCCCAGCTACAAAAGCCTTTATTTACTCCATAACCTATCTATTTCAAGGCACGCGAACCTATTTTTATCCTTTTCGACCTTTTTATCAATTATAAATTTTTAAAAAAAATTTAATTACCTTCTGTGGCCAATGATAACAATAGGTTAACGCATACTTAATGTTTTCAAAACCGACTCGTCGGTCGGTTTTTTGAATATTTGCCGTAGAAATTATATATATTTGAAACTATTAATAAGTTTTTATTATAACCTAAATTCAATTATTTAATCATGAAACATTTTATCACGAAGCTTTATGTGGTTGGTATGCTACTAGCCCTTCCTTTAGCAGCATATGCTCAAGGTAAAGTAACTGGAAAACTGGTGGATTCAAGCACCGACGAACCGTTGATTGGTGCTGCTATTTACCTGGAGTCGGATAAAGGAGTTGGCACGGTTACCTCTTTGGATGGTACTTTTAAACTAAACCTGAAAAACGGTAAATACAACCTGGTGTTCACCTATTTAGGTTATATTGATCAATCCGCCTCCGTAAAGGTGGATGGTGATGTAGACCTTGGCACAATTTTAATGAAATCTTCTTCTGTTGGGCTTAACGAAGTAGCTGTTATAGCTTCTGTAGCAGTTGATAGAAAAACACCGGTGGCTCTTTCAACAATTAGTCCAATTGGAATAGAAGACAAACTAGGAACTCAAGAATTTCCCGAGGTTCTAAAGTCAACTCCTTCAGTATATGCTACTAAACAAGGAGGAGGTTTTGGTGATGGACGTATCAACATCCGTGGATTTGACTCTCCGAATGTTGCTGTGATGATTAACGGAGTTCCGGTAAATGACATGGAATGGGGTGGTATATATTGGAGTAATTGGGCCGGACTTTCTGATGTAACAAGATCAATGCAGGTTCAACGGGGTTTAGGAGCATCAAAAGTTGCTGTACCGTCAGTTGGTGGATCTATCAATATTCTAACAAAAACAACCGATGCCACAAAAGGCGGTGCTGTTGCCACAACTATTGGCAACGATGGATACGAAAAAATAGGTTTCAATATTTCCACCGGATTAACCGAAGACGGTTGGGCAATTACATTATTAGGTGCTAGAACAAAAGGTGATGGATATATTCAGGGCACTGAATTTGAAAGTTATTCTTATTTCTTTAATGTTTCTAAAAGAATTAACGATGATCACCAATTGTCGTTTACCGGATTTGGAGCTAAACAATGGCACAACCAACGTAGTAGTTTCGATAAATTAAGTATTGCCGATTGGGAAACAAAAAAAGAAAAATACAGATACAATGGAACGTATGGTTTTGGTGTAAACGGTCAACGTAAAAATGGTGCCCGAAATTACTACCACAAACCTCAATTCTCATTAAATCATTTTTGGACAATCAATGAAAAATCAAGTTTAAGTACATCATTATATGGATCTATAGGTAGTGGAGGAGGCCACTCTGCACGAGGCGATGACAGAAGTTGGCAATATGGAACGGATGATACCTTCAGAACCATAGAGGGATATAAAGATTATGCAGCCATTCAAGAACTAAACGCGGCGAATACCGATGGTTCAACTTCAATTATTGCAAGTTCGAACAACGACCATAAATGGGTAGGTGCGATTTCAACGTTAAGTACACAAGTAAAGTCTTTTGATATATATGGTGGACTTGATTTAAGATATTATGAGGGCGATCACAACAGAACTATCCTTGATCTTCTAGGTGGAGATTTCTTCCTTGACCCAGATAGAACTAATGTAGATTACAGAAGCGATGATGACACTTATGTCAACGAAAAACTTTCATACGGTGATAAAATATCTAGGGATTATTTAGGGAAGGTGCTTTGGGAAGGTGCTTTCGCTCAAGCTGAGTATAACCAAGGTAGATTGGCTGCATTTGTTTCAGGTGCAATTTCAAACACCACCTATTGGCGTGTCGATAATATGTATTATGCCGAGAATGAAAAAGAATCGGACAAAACCCATTTTGGCGGATTCAGTATTAAGGGAGGAGCCAATTATAACTTAACTGATATTCACAATGTATTCGCTAATATAGGCTACTTCTCACGAGCTCCATATTTCTCAAGCGTATTTTTGGCAGATGATACCAGCAATGAAATAAACGATGATGCTGTTAATGAAAAAATATTCTCGACGGAAATCGGTTATGGTCTGAGGACGTCGTCGTTACGATTAAACCTGAACTTATACCGAACAGAATGGAGGGACAAAACCTTTACAGGGTATGTAAGCAGTCAAAACCCTGATCTGGGAAGGTATAATGCCGAAGGGGTTGAAGCATTACACCAAGGTATTGAGCTTGATTTTGTGTTCAAACCCATACAAAACCTAGAATTTACCGGTATGGCATCTTTTGGAGATTGGAAATGGGTAAATGACGCAGAGGCTTATGCGACCAACAGGGATGGACGCCTGGTAAATGATCAAGGCGAGATTGTAACCGATCCGGATGACGCAAAAAAAATATTGCTTCAAATCGGCGATGTTCATATTGGCGATGCAGCACAAACGACTGCAGCGTTAGGAGTCAACTATAGTTTTTTAAATGGGTTTAAAATTGGCTTAGATTACAATTACTACGACAGACTTTTTGCAGATTATGGTGAAATAGATGATTTAGAAGGCGAAGACACCTGGCAGGTACCTTCTGCCAATATATTCGACGCTAACGCTAGTTATAAATTTATGCTAGGGAACTTTGACGCTCGCATTTATACAAAAGTGAACAATTTATTCGATGCCGTTTACATAACTGATGCGGAAAGCGGATCGAACGATACTTGGGAAGACGCCAAGGTATTTTATGGATTCGGAAGAACATGGTCGGTTGGCTTAAAGCTTATTTTTTAATTAACCCATAAATTAAATAGTTAGAACTGATGAAAAATATATTAAACATATCACTGGTTGTTGCATTATTTGCATTATGGAGTTGCGAGGATGTAACGGATGATTTTGATGGATTAGATGATCCTATCGTTTCAAATCATGTTGGGAAAGCTATATTAGACGCACCTTATACTTTAACTGAAGAAGATTATGCTCTATCTTCTAATGAAGATGTTCTGAGTTTTAAAAACTTTTCTAATTACTTACCTGCTAAAGATTATTTACCCGAGATTTTAGATGCCAAGTTTTATACTGATGAAATTGGAACTGAATTTAAAATCACTTACCTCTTTTACAAAGGAAGCCTTAGTTACCTATATGACCTGGAAGATGTTACCTTTTACGAGTTAACAACCAGTGATTATGATTCTTTTGGCGGGGATGCTGCTCAATACAATAATTTTAGCTCAAGCGCTAGACCAGAGAACTATTTGCCAGATTTCTTTGCAAATAAATATAGCAGTGCAGAAGCGGGAGATATAGTATATGTTACTTACGATTATTACAGCGGAGGAGTTTCTGTTATTAGCGAATTCTACGAATTTGATGGGTCTATTTGGGCCTCCTCTGATGAAAGTGTAGATTTACCAGAAGGTGTAGAAATTTATGTATTAACCTCTGAAGATTACGATTCGATGGGTGCTCCCGGTAATTACAATAACTTTTCTGCATCAGATGTTCCTGAAAACTACTTGCCAACATTTCTTTCCATTAAATTCCCATATGCATTTAATGGAATTAAAATTGCAACTGTTTTCAAGTATTATGCAGGAGGAGGTGTTACTGAAACTAGAGCTATCGAATACTTAAAAACCGAGACTGGCTGGACAGCATATTCTTCTACTGAGAATAAAACTGAAACTTTTAAGTATGATGGTGATGTTTGGCTATATGTTCCACCAATCAAATTCATTAAAACGGATAAAGCACATACTATAGAATATACTTTAAATGATGATGATTACGAATTTGTAGGTAACGGCAGATATGATAATTTCGATGTTCGTGAGGGCCAGGACGAAGAAACCGAGGAAGTGAGAATCGAGAAAATCACAAAAATTCTGAAAAACAATTTTGAGGTAGCTCTTGGTGAAGTTTATAAAGTAACATTTGAAGTGTACAGTGGATCAGCAGAAACCTGGGACATCACACTGGAAGCTGTAGAGGATAATTAAAAAAACAAATGTAAATTTGAATATATGAAGGCTAACTTCCCCGGAGGTTAGCCTTTTTTTTATTATATCTTTGCCTAAAATTTAAAAAACGGATGGAATATATAGAGCTGGATATTAAGCAATTGATCTACGAAATTTTAAATGGCAAGATAGTTCCATACAGCGTGGAGCTAAACTGCGAAATGCTGAACTCCGGTTTAAACAACCTTTACGGGACTTACATTTATTATACCAATGAAGTTGATGGTGCCGTAGATGTCGTGGCCGATTTTAATTGCAAACTAATGGATAATGCGAGTTCACCATCTGAAGTCAAGGCCAAAGGACGGTTTAAAGGACGGTTTAACGTGGAACACAAATGCTTTTTTGACGGTGCTTACGAAGTAAACATTTAGTTTAGTTCACTATAACGGCGAGCTAAAAATTTCCGTTTCCCTTTTTCTTCGTGCATGTAGCATTCTCATCCCGAAAATTTATGAAACAACGTTCGTCGAAACCAATTGATTAGGCTAAAGAAATTTCTTCTTTACAAATTCATCAAAGGCGTCTTTATATTGCTTGCTGATGGGAATGCGTTCTTTACCAAAGATGATTCTGTAGCGTTCTATAGTGGTTACTTTTTCGAGATTGACAATAAATGAACGATGGACACGCATAAAACGTTCCGAAGGCAATCGCTCCTCAACAGATTTCATGGTAGCATAAAACACGATTGGTGTTTGTTCCGATTCCGTATAAAGTTTCACGTAATCTTTTAATCCTTCCAGATAAAGAATTTCACCATAATTAATCCGCCTTAATTGCGCGTTGGCTTTTATAAACAAGTAATCGCCATCCGAATTAAGATGGCTTTCGGCCGGAGATTTTGCCGCTTCGATCAGGTCAAAGTGTTTTTGGGCATGTTTGGCTGCTTTCAAAAAAACCTCGTAACTCACTGGCTTGAGTAAATAATCGAGGGCATGAAGCTGAAAACCCTCCAAAGCATATTTCTCGAATGCTGTAGTAAATATCACCTTACAGCTTTCATCCAGTGTGCGCGCAAATTCTACACCGGTAAAATCGGGCATCTGTATATCCAAATAAATTAGTTGAACGGGATTGTCCTGCAAAAATTCCATTGCATCTATCGGGTTATCAAACTCCCCCTTCAGTTCCAAAAAAGGTGTTTTATTAATATGAGAAACCATTAAACCCAGGGCTAATGGCTCGTCGTCGATGGCTATGCAGGCAATTTTTTTCATGGTATTAGATTACTAGGCATGAAGAATATTTATAAATCAATATTCTAAAGGAATGATTAAACTTACACTAAAAACATTTTCTTCTATATCCATATTTAAAATAGCTCTATCTCCATAAATTAAATCCAAACGTTTTTTAATATTTGTGATCCCTACCCCGCCCTTTTCGTCATTTACACTGTTTCCTTTTTGGGGGATACTGTTCTTGCACGCAAACTTTACTTGGTTGTTTTCTTGTTTTAACTCAATTTTTATAAATGATTGCTCGCGATAACTGACACCATGCTTAAATGCATTCTCAATAAACGGAATAAACATCAGCGGAGGAATATCGGTGTTCGAGTTTTGATTCGAGATGCTCACATCCAGTTTTACTTTGGAAGTCAAACGTTGCCGCATCAGGTCAATGTAATTTCGTGTAAAATCAAATTCCTTTTGTAAGGCTATGGTTTTAATATCTGACTCATAGATTAAATAGCGCATTAACGCAGAAAGTTTTTCCACAGATTTTTGCGCTTTGTCGCTGTCGATAGCAATAAGCGCGTATATGTTGTTTAAAGCGTTAAAGAAAAAATGCGGGCTAATCTGGTTTTTCAGAAAAGCCAGCTCCGTATCTTGATGCGCCCGTTCTTTTTCTTGTTGCACTTTTTCGTTTTGCCTGATCTTATGAATAATAGCTAATCCCGTACTGGTGCTAATTACCAATATAAGCAGGTAAATATTGTCAACTGCCCTTGGGTCGAGAAACATACCCTCACGTTTATCTTTCCTTACAGGCTTCTCCATGCTCATACTTTCCCTAATCTCGTCAAAACCAACCAGTTCAAAACCCATTTGCCATAGAGACAGAATGGTTAGTATGAACAATACTATTGCAATAAAAAAAACGATTTTGTTTTTAGAGAAATACAATCGGGGCACTAATACCAAATAATTGACATAAAATGCCAATGTCATAAAAAACATCTGATAGTAGTACATATATCTCCAAAATGTCAGATGATTGTCCGACCTGTCGAATACAAACAAAGGCATCAGAAGCACAAATGCTATGGCTATGATATGCGGTAACCAGTTTCCTAGTTTTGATTTGATAATTTGCATATGGTAAAGATAATTATTTCAGTCAATAGTCAGCAGTAGACAGTTATTATCAAACGGATGGTATTTCTTTGCTGCCCACCAGAGTTCGAAAAGTTGGAAAATTGCATTTTTACAATAGTTTACAAGACGGGAATCGGCTCTCCTCCTTAGTAAGAAGGAGAGTCCAAATTACGGATATACTATATTTTACAATTGCAAAACATCAAACCTTATTTTTCGAGCCATCCGCCTATCGCTCTATGCACTTAGCTGCACACTTATTCGTGACGTAAAGCTACAATCGGATCAAGAGCTGACGCCTTTCGCGCCGGATACCAGCCAAAGAAAACACCGATAAAAGAGCAAACCAAAAACGATAACAACACAGAATCCGTGGTAATCAGAATGGGCCAGTTCAAGATACTTTCCACCGAATTAGATGCAAAATACCCGAGCAATACCCCTATGATTCCGCCTAACACGCTCAGTAAAATAGCTTCCAGTAAAAACTGCATCAGAATGTCTTTGCCCTTTCCGCCAATGGCCAGGCGCAGTCCTATTTCTCTGGTACGCTCCGTAACCGACACATACATGATATTCATAATCCCAATGCCGCCTACTAACAAAGAAATAGCTGAGATTGATCCTAATAAAACCAACAACATTTCTGATATAGACCCAAAGTTGCTGATCAGCTCCTCCTGGGTTCTGATTTCAAAATCATTATCCTCTGCTTCCTTCAATTTATGCGATTGACGCAACAACTCTTCTATCTCGGCGCTTGTTTCTTTAATATTATCTTCGGAAGAAGCCGACAAAACAATTTCACGCAAATGTGTCTCGCGGGTTATACGTTTCATGATCGTTGAATAAGGCATCAGAATCATATCATCCTGGTCTTGTCCGAAAGTGTTGTTCCCTTTTTCTTTGAAAGTTCCTATTACCTTAAACGGTATGTTGTTGAAACGAATACTTTGTCCAATAGGGTCAACATCCTCCCCAAAAACATTTTCCACCACTGTTTGACCCAGAACGCATACTTTTGCTGCTGTTTTTATTTCCTGACTGGTATAAAAGCGACCTGTCTCAATCTCGTATTTTTTGATAGTTGCATATTCTTCATTACCTCCACTGATGCTTGTCGGCCAATTGTTCGATCCATATACTACTTGCCCAGAGCCCTTCATTCCGGGAGACACTGCGTCAATCAAAGTACAATTTTGCTTCAGATACGCTACGTCTTTCTCTTTCAGTGTTTGCGATGCCGTTCTGCCTTGTTGTACGCCACCCCTGCTCATACTGGCAGGCATCACGTTAATCAGGTTGGTTCCCATAGAGGCAATACTTGATTTAATGCTTTCGTTAGATCCCTGGCCGATAGCCAACATGGTAATCACTGCCCCTACCCCAATGACAATCCCTAACATGGTCAGGAACGATCTCATTTTATTGCGCTTAATAGCTGCAATGGCTATTTTAAATAAGTTTATTAGTTTCATTTTGCAAGATTTTTAGGTAATAGATTAGAGATAATAGACTTAAAACACAGAAACATAAAGCTTCTTTAAGAACTGCCTAAAACTAAAGGTATACATAAGGAACGGTCCATAAGCCTCAGGAGCTTCGTATGAACCTTTCCAATCAACCTTATCCTAATTCAATATATAATCTTCGTTTTTCAGTTTCAATATCGCCTCACTGGCAATGGCCCTATTTTCTGTTTGGGCATCTTTAATAATCCGGCCATCTCTGAAAACAATATTCCTTTTGGTAAACAAGGCGATATCCGGTTCGTGTGTCACAAAGCCAATGGTTATGCCTTTTTCGTTCAGTTCCTGAAACAAGGCCATAATCTCAAAAGAAGTCCGTGTATCCAGGTTGCCCGTGGCCTCATCGGCCAAAATAATTACCGGGTCGTTCACTATTGACCGGGCTATGGCCACACGTTGCTGCTGTCCGCCCGACATCTGGTTGGACAGGTGTTTCATCCTATCTTGCAAACCCACTGCTACCAAGGCAGCCTCAGCCTTTTCGCGACGCAGCTTACTGTTAATGGATGGATTATATAACAAGGGGAGTTCCACATTTTCCAGGGCCGTAGTTCTGGGCAATAAATTGTACGACTGGAACACAAAGCCCAACTTGGTGCTTCTTATTTCCGCCAGCTGATTTTTCTTCATGGACTTCACATTGTTTCCATCCAGCCAATAATCCCCTTCCGATGCTCTATCAAGGCATCCAAGAATATTCAACAGGGTTGATTTGCCTGAACCGCTGGTACCCATAATGGCCACAAATTCGCCTTGAGTAATGGACAAGTCCACTCCCCGAAGCGCCTTTACGGTTTCGTCGCCCACCCGATAGTTTTTATGGAGACCTTTAATTTCTATGATTTTATGATTGTTCATGATTACATCAATTTTTAAAATTCCAACTCAAAGAGATACTTTGGTTACCTCATAATGTCTTCCAATATTTATCAAATAGGTTTCCAATTGCCGACGCAAAGTTGCGTTACAAACATAATTAGTTGATGATGCGTCGGTTTGAATTACATCACCAACCTGGGACGTTGCCCCAGGTTAGTGCCAAACGCCCTTCGGAGCTTTATTTAAAGAGTTAGTATTACCATTGACTGTTGACTGCCAACTCTCCAAGCTTATCGAAGTCTTACCTCGGTGGTCCACCGCCACCTTTACCACGCGATGGCATAAATGGACTGGATTGCTCTTCATCTGCGCTTTCTTCTTCCGTTTCCTCTTGCATCCCCTCGTTCATAGCTATAACAACTTCATCACCTTCTTCCAATCCTGAAATAATTTGAATTTGGGTTCCATCATTAATACCAATTTCAATGGGGACAGGATGAATCGAACTACCTTTTTTAATCCACACCATTGTTTTTGAGTCATCCTCTTTCATCATACCATCAGATGGCCCTTGCATTTGCTTTCCGGATGATTGACCGCTTTGCACGTTACCTTTGTTTCCGTTCATACCTGGTCTTCCTTCCGGGCGTTGCGGTCTTTGATCTTCAGGTAATGATTGCATATATTCCATCATCATTTCCCTTTCCGGACTAAAGCGTAAGGCTTTACCTGCTGCCAATAATACATCATTGGCTTCTTCCACATATGCGGTGATACTTGCGGTCATGCCCGGCTTTAGTTTTTTGTCGGGGTTGGCAACTATTACAATTACCGTATAGGTAATTACGTTTGACGATTCATTAGGCTGCAGCCTTATCTCAGAAACCTTACCGGTAAAAGTATCATCGGGAAAAGCATCTACCGTAAAATCCACATGCTGCCCAACTTCCACCATACCTATATCGGCTTCATCCACATCGGCTTCCACCTGCATTTCGCTTAAATCGTTGGTAATGGTATACAGCTCAGGTGTATTCATGCTTGCTGCCACAGTTTGCCCCTCTTCTACGGCACGGTTCAACACCACGCCATCAATAGGTGAATAGATGGTGGCATAACTTAAATTCCGCTCTGCTTTTTCTACATTGGCTTTCGCAGACTTCAGGTTAGCCTCGCTTGTTTTATAATTATACACCGCTAAATCATAATCACTTTGCGATAACACATCTTTATCGTACAAAGTCCTCATCCTGGCCAGGTTGCTTTTTTGGTATTCGTACTCGGCCTCTGATCTGTTTAGGTCGGCCTGTGCATTTTCCAGCGAAGATTTTAAGGTGGATTTATCCAGCTCCGCAATTAACTGCCCCTTTTTTACGACAGAATTAAAATCCACATATAGTTTTTCGATCACACCAGACACCTGGGTTCCTACCTCAACCGTATTAGTGGCTTCCAATGTTCCTGTAGCCGTAATCGAATTGTTTATGGATCCTCGTTGCACTATTGCTGTTTCAAAAACATATCCCGACTTGCCGCTATTGGTAAAGGAATAAGTCAGTACTGCTGCTATTACCATGCATGAAACAACTGCATAAATGATTATTTTTTTCCGTTTCATCTTTATTAGATTTTAGTATTCAGATATATGTATCCAGTTTATTTTACTTCCTTTTATCATTTTATAGGGCAATAAGGTTTCCCATGTAGTATTCAATGATTTCGTTTTGTAAAACCATTTCGTACTTTGCCCTTGTCAGGTTATTTTCTGCTGTCGTTAAATTGTTTTTCGATATCAGGAAATCCACGGAACTCAACATTCCTTGCGAAAACATTTCTTCCGCTAACTTAAAAGATTCCTGTTCTGCCACGAATTGTTCCTCGTACGACAAAAAGGTACTACTGGCCGTTTGCGCATCGGTACAGGCCTGTTCAATGGCTTTTCGCAAATCGTTTCTGGTGTCTATCAGGTTGTACTCATAATTATCCCTTGTAATCACCGCTTGTTTCACCCTGTTTTTAACCTCTTTTCGTTGATAAATAGGAATAGACAAGGATAACCCAATGGTGGGAGTTACCTGGTTAGAAAATTGATCGCTAAATGCAGGAGTAAATCCACTATTATAATTGCTTTGAACACTCCCGTTTAACGAAAGATATGGTAGTGCATTTACTTTTGCGAGTTTGATATCCATCTCCGAGCTTTCCAGGTCCAACTCGGCTGTTTTAACACCTGGCTGAATTCCCAATGCCACGTTATACACAATGCCGGGATCCGTTTCCGTGTTCAACTTCACTAAGGTATCTATATTAGGATGCGATATGTCGAACGAATTGCTCACAGGCATATTCATGGTCTGCATCAAGGTTACCAAAGCAATTCGTAACGAACTTTGCGAAGTGACCAAGGTGGCCTTATCGCTCGAATACTGCGATCTTATATTCAAATAGTCAGATGGCGACATGACTCCCGCCTCACGACGAATGGTAGCTTCTTCCAGTTCCTTTTCCGTGGCCTCCAATTGCGACTGGCTGTTTTTTACTTGCTCCTTAGCCTGCAACACGGCAATGTAATTGGCCAGAACATCCAGACTTAATAATTCTTCCTTGGTTTTAATATCAGTTTCGGCTGCGGATAGGTTGATTTTTCCTTGAAGAATGGAGTTTTTGATTTTTGCACCGTTATACAAGGTAAGGTTTGAGCTTAAGGAAACATTCAAGTTGCTATTTGTTTCCCGGTCCCAGATTCCTTCTGTGTTGTTATAAGTATTATTGGAGCTTACTGATTCATTGGCCGACAATGATAAATTGGGACTACGTTCCGCTTTTCTTTGTTCCAATTCAGAAACCATACTAATAACCTCATTATTGGCCCTGCCAATAGTGGTACTGTTTTCCAAGGCATACGCAATGCAATCGTCCAGTGAAAACTGTTTTTCCTGTCCTTTTGCCGGTAAAAAAATTATACCTAATAAAAGAATTGGCATGAATGTTTTCAATATCGTGTTCATCTTAATTGATTTAATAATTGATTTACGATACAAATATTCCTCTATTTGTTGTGTACCTCAATTCAATTAGACCGTTGGCTGGGTATTTTAGAAGTTTGAACGGTTTTACCCGACGAATGGAAATTGGAATTATAGAAAAAGTCATTACAAAACTTATCTATAAGTACGGTTATTATCCTTCCTATTTAATATTTTAAGAATTGCTATAATTATCCTTATAAAAAATACAAAGATGGATACCATTGAAAATGATAAAGCGA
Organism: Saccharicrinis sp. GN24d3; assembly: GCF_052400645.1. Lineage (NCBI taxonomy): Bacteria > Pseudomonadati > Bacteroidota > Bacteroidia > Marinilabiliales > Marinilabiliaceae > Saccharicrinis > Saccharicrinis sp. GN24d3. The sequence continues at coordinate 479,447 of NZ_JBQTGI010000003.1, read as the reverse complement.
GGTTTGATACCAGGCTGCCCAAAGAACAAAAGGAACTTTTTGAAGGAGTTGCTATGCTGGGGATAAAGAACTCTTACAGAGTTTGTATTATCTACCGTTTAGGGAAAAGCCAATGAAATAATTACGAATCAGAAAAAAATAATTTCTACTCAAAACGACATAGAAGTATTTTTTAATGCACTTACGAATCCTCCAACTCCTAACGATAATTTTGTTATGGCAGCAGAAGCTTATAAAAACTACATTAACAAATGAATTTTGCAACCCTTCCCTTAGAAAAAGCGCATTAAAAAAAAGGATTTTGTTGTGGCAATACAATGCTTGATAATTATTTTCAGCATCAGGTTACGCATTAAATAAAAAGTAAATTCGTTTTTATTTCGTTACCCGATAGTGGTAAAATGTTTATAGCCATGAAAACGGTTAAAGTTTTATTTGAGAAATCAAATTTACTTTAACTACTGCCTGGTTGGTGAGTATATAAAAAAGGAATGAATGATGCACGTTAAATCCTGAGCTCAAAAAACCTATCTTTGCGCATATTAAAGTATATGGAAAAGAAGATTGAATTATTGGCTCCGGGTGGAGATGTTAACAGTATTAAAGCGGCCATAATTGCTGGTGCAGATGCTGTTTACTGTGGGTTGGATAGGTTTAATGCCCGTAACAGGGCTGCCAATATTAGTTTCGATGAATTGCAAGGTGTGATGCGCCTCGCGCATAATTACCGATGCGAAGTCTTTCTTACGTTGAATATCCTTATTCTCGAAAATGAAATTCCCGCTTTAATTCAACTACTCAACCAACTTGTAAATACCAACATCGATGGAATCATTGTTCAGGATTTGGGGTTGCTCTATATCCTTTCTACCTATTACAAGTCACTGAGAATTCATGCCTCCACACAGATGACCACGCATAACGAAGGTCAGATAAAATTTTTGGCCCGGCTACATGCAGAGCGTGTCAATTTATCCCGGGAATTGAACTTAAAAGAGATCAAACACCTGACATCCGTCGGAAAAAAACATGAGGTACAAACCGAAGTATTTGTGCACGGTTCGCAATGCATTTCATTCTCGGGCATTTGTTATATGAGTTCGGTCCATGGCGGAAATTCGGGAAACAGAGGAAGATGCAGTCAGCCCTGCAGAGACCGGTATTTAACCACACCGGCAGGAAAAGAATACCCGCTGAATTTAAAGGACAATTCGGCGTATTCGAACATTGGGGAATTATACGAAGCCGGTGTATATTCGTTGAAAATAGAAGGTCGCATAAAAAAGCACGATTATATTTATACGGTGGTTGGTTCCTACAAAAAACAGATTGAAAACTGGCAAAAGCACCAAACGCTACTTTCTGAAAAAAACATGTTGTACAAGGTTTTTAACCGCGATTTTTCCAATGCTTATCTTACGGCGGAAATCTCAAAAGACATGTTTATCGATAATCCCAGGGATTATTCGGTTATTCGTTTAAAGAAAGATAAGGCGTTTCAATCCCTGACCGAGAGAGAACAAGCGGAGAAAGATCTTTTTGAGGAAAAAGATAGGATTATGGAAGATGTGGAAACCAAAACTAAAAAGCTGAGTATTGAAAAACTGCCTGTGATCCTTCGTATTACAGGCGAAGTTGCGTCTCCATTAAAAATATCGGTGCAAACTCCTGATGCTTCCTTCGATGTGATTTCAGAAGTTGTACTTAGTAATAAAGGAACAGAATCCATAAGCTATAGCACTCTATTTAAACGCTTAAAAGCGATCAACACCAGTAATTATTATATTTCGGAAATGAACCTGGAAGGGATAAATGACCGGTTATATCTGCCTTTTAAAGAACTGACAGTCTTAAGGAATCGAATACTTTTTTTATTAATGGATTCCAAGAAAAACATCACGCCTGTTCAGCTACCTCAAATAAAAAGTCAACCAAAGCAAGGCATCAAACCAGCATTATCCGTATTTATTTCATCTTTAAATGATTTACATCACACTTCGGAAACCGACACTTCCATCTACTTTAAACTCCCCGGTAATTTTAAAAACAGGTTTTCGGAATATATTGAAGTATTCAGGAAGGAACGAAACCTTATCCCCTGTTTTCCTTCTGTTTTAATTGGTGATGAATATTCTACAGCTGTCGATTTCATCCATAAAGTCCGGCCTAATTCATTGGTAACCGATAATACGGGAATTGCATTTGAGGCCTATCAACTTGGGTTGGAATGGATCGCAGGCCCCGGATTGAACATCGTTAATTCATACAGTTTGAAGTGCTTAAAAAAGCAATTCAATTGTGCGGGTGCCTTTATCTCGAGCGAATTAAGCAGAATGCAACTCAGAGGTATTCAGAAACCTGATAATTTTAATCTTTATTTTAGCGTTTACCATCCTCATGTTTTAATGACATCCAGACAGTGTTTTACACAACAGACCATGGGATGTAATAAAAAAGTGGTTGACAGCGAATGCATTGAAAATTGCGAAAAATCTTCATCCATCACCAATACGAAAGGTATTTCATTTGCCGTCGTAAAATCCAAAGGGAACTATCACCAAATTTACAGTAACCAAAACTATCTGAATACCGATATTATTAGCGACAACCTCAAAATGTTCGATTCATTTTTTATTGATTTAAGCGATGTAGCCACCGAAACGATGGTAACTATAAGTAAAGCAGAAATTATCCGGCATTTTAATGATTTAGTAAGCGGAAATTCCAAGGCAAGTCAACTAATACGTCAATCCGTTTATCCTACCTCCTGCATTCAATATAAAAAAGGCATATAGATTACCCATACAACTGAAGAAAAATTGTTAATCTCTGCTTTTTAAACAAAAACATAATCCTGGCACCTCTCTATTTTAGAAAAGAGAATTACTTTAAATTATATTTCAATTTTATTTCTTGCTTTTTATCTTCGTCCAGTGATTTCATATATCCTTTCCATCCGGGACAAAAAGTAATATGCCACCTCCAAAACCTCCCGATCAACGATTTGGGTTTTACATCGTATTTAGCCCTCATCCAACACTGTTCGCAGCTTTGCTTTTCCATGGTATTGTTTTTAGTCTGTGAAAAAATAAGTTCTCCACTAAGTTAATAAATCGAATGCCTTCCACAATCCAAAAATTTGACATGTGGTTCTTTTTTAACCACCTTATTATTGGTGTCCGGTTATAATTGAATCTATTCCCCGTCTGTCCAACAAGCAGGCGCTCTTCTTTCGGACTGCAATGAAGCCAAAAATAGTTGACACCTTGTGAAGTTAAACCCGCAATATGCATAGAAATTCTATTACACATTGAAATTACTTTAAAACAAGACTCTTCGTTGCTTCAAGTAATACCTTGTTTTATTGTACTTGCAATGCTCATGACGAACCTCCAATACATAATCCGGGTTAAACCAGACCTTTATTTTTATATCCTAACATTCTACCATCACCATAAATTAATAGGGGTACTTTTAAAAATAAACTTCTTTTTTTTTGCAACTACCCCACATCAAACACCAATGTATTTTTGTTTATAAACGTTTTTCGACAAATCACCCTTAATTTGTTAGTTACTAAAACATTAATCCACATCAAGAAGACGATGTTATTTAACGTAAATTAACAATATGATTTCACCCTTATGGCTGTATGAACTGTCATTAGTAAGAGAAACATTATACCAACAAACGTAAAACACTTGCAAAAAATTATGAAGACCATGGAGAAGAAAAGTGAGAATGCCCAAAAGTTAAAACTAACAACAACCAAGACATTTTTGAATATTTTTATAGTGATTCTATTTTTAATCGTCGGTATTTTGCCATCAAACAATCATGTTATGGCCGATATTAAGCCAGGTAAGAAGAAGGCTACTTTGATCCTTTCCGATGGTCGCAAGTTTGTGTTAACCGACACAGATACCTTGTTAAACTCCGGCATCCCAGGTGTTAAAATACGAATTGATTCGTTAGGTATTCATTATGAACAAAAAATGACATTGCAAACAAAGGATAATCAGGTTAAACAATCCATTAAAAAGGGCAACCATAACAAAATAAGTCCCAAAAACATATAGCACACCCATCTTCCAAGAACGAAATACCTATTCCGCCAGCGAATTATGGTGCGACATGAGCAAAATATGATAAGTCACCTGCGAAAAGGGTTTTACAAAGGCATATTGGTGTGTTACGATAGCCAAACAGGGTATATCGCAGGCCAAAAAGCAGGTTACGAGGGTAAAATAGCATGTTACCAAAGCGAAATAGTATGTTACGAGGGCTAAACGAGATGTTACCATCGTAACACCCCGTTTCGCTCCTGTAACTATGTATTTGGTTATGGTAACACCTTAATCGCTCCCGTTCCTTGGTGTTTTGCCATTGTCGTAAGCACTTTGGTTTATGTTTAAAGCAGTTCGCTTCTTTTCATAAGTCCTATACCTCCGTAGATATTCGGAACAAGTGATGATATCCAACTTTTAAGAGGATGATAATTGCAATGTAATAATTGATAACATTTATAACTTGTACTTCAATTTCTCCGGCAATAGCGGCGTTGCACCGTTGTTGGTGCACACAAAGGCAGAAACATCCACCGCTTTTTGGTGAAGCGCCGTCAGCGGCTGTTCATATAGCAATCCCATCACCATGGTGGCCGTAAACGAATCACCGGCACCAATGGTATCGGCCACTTTTACTTTCGGCGTGGGGATAAATGACTTTTCATCCTTGGCCATCAGCAAACTACCCTCAGAACCTTTTGTTAGCGTTAACAGCCGAAGATTGTATTGATCCACAACCTGGGCGCACAACTCCTCCTCCGTCCCTTCCATGCCGAACATGGTTCGGAAAATTTCTATCTCTTCTTCATTGATTTTAAACACATCGGCAAATTCCAACGACTTCTCTATGACTTCCTTAGAGTAAAAATGCTGCCGCAAATTAATATCAAATACCTTTATGCAGGATTCTGGCACCAATGCCAAAGCCTCCCAAATGGCTTTTCGGGAAACCTTGCTACGCTGGGCCAAAGAGCCAAAGCAAACAGCATCTGCTTTAACCAATTTCTCTTTGGCTACATCAGTCAGTTTAATATTGTCCCAGGCCACATCTTCGTAAATGGTATAGCTGGGGATGCCATTATTTAATTCTACCCCAACCGTACCTGTTGGTTTGTTAGAAATATGAAGTGCGTTAACCACGTTTTCTTCTTCTATAATTTTGACAATCTCCTGGCCGAGTTCATCATTGCCAATAGCACTGATGGCCACCCCTTCGGCACCTAACTGCATGGCATGATATGCAAAGTTGGCAGGTGCCCCGCCCAACACTTTTCCTTCCGGAAGCATGTCCCAAAGTATTTCGCCTATTCCTATTACTGTTTTCATCTCATTATAATTTTAAACTTTTACATGTATTCGATAGTACGCGCCAATACATATTTTTCTGACTGCGAAACAATTCGCATGGCTCGTTTCATTTTTTTATATTTTAGAAGCCCCCAACCTACGAATGGGCTTTGATTAGTTGTTCGGATTTAAATAATTCTTCCCGTCATACCCTTTAAAACCGCCATATGCATCAGAAATCCTATTTTACAATTCAACTACTTTAAAACAAGGCATTTCACTCATTTTAAACTCTCCAGAGGGGTGCTATGCCTCGTTTCATCCATGCCTTGTTTTATGGTATTTTAAAAGCCCGTTACGTACCTCTAGTACATAATCCGTGTTAAATTAGCCATTAACAATGTATTAAAAATTTTACTCATCTACCAACCCGGAGATTTTCGCATGCTTAGGTCACGAAAAGTTGCAATCGGAACTGTAAAAATAAATGGGTCCCATAATCCGTTTTTTCGCTCGAAACAAAATATCGTTTAAGCCCAGGTGCATTCGGCGCTGGTTATATTATTGGCTGCGCCGACAGCAGGTTTTCTTATCAATATTTCACCTTGTTGATGTAGGATAGCAGGTATACCGCTCCGGCAAGCATAACAATAATTGCGCCTATTTGCGAAGCCATCGCATCTGAGGCCACCCCCATAACAAGCGGAAATATTGTTCCCCCGAACAGACCCATAATCATCAAGCCCGATATTTCGTTTTTCTTGTCCGGCTTATGGAACAAGGCCTGTGAAAATACAATGGAGAAAACATTTGAGTTACCGTACCCGATCATACCCACAAAGGCATAAATCAACCATTGATTAGTGGCAATTGTCAGACCCGAAATCCCAACCGTTAGCATTGCAACGCTTATTATAAAGAATTTTTTAGCGGAAAACTTTACCAAGATAAAACTCCCGGTCAAGGCTCCTATGGTCCGGAAAAGAAAATATACACTGGTGGCATATCCGGCAGCGGACAAGTCCATTCCCAATCGCTCCATTAGAATCTTGGGCGCGGTAACATTTGTGCCCACATCGATGCCCACATGGCACATGATACCCAGGAAGGATAGAAAAACGAAGCCATCGCCCAGCAGGGAAAAGCATTGCCCGAAGGTGGAAGGTTTCCCCACCACTTTCTCCTCCTCTATTTTTGTGAACCCTAACCATAAAGTAGCGGCTATGGCCACGACCATAAAAATTGGGAACAATAACTTCCAGTCGTTAAATTGCAGGGCCGCCCAGGCCGCTATAATAGGGGCCATAAAACTAGCAATCGCTTTCACAAACTGTCCGAAGGTCATGGTGCTGGCCAATCTGTCGCCACGTATTAAGTTTGACACCAAAGGGTTGATAGACACCTGCATCAAAGTGTTACCAATTCCCAAAAGGGCAAAAGAAACCAGCATGACAGTGTAGTCATAGGCAATTACAGGCAACATCAACGATAAAATCGTGACAAATAAGCTTAACACCAATGTTTTTCTGCGCCCTATCCGATCCATCAGCATCCCTGTAGGCACCGAAAAAATCAAAAACCAAAAAAAGACCATGGAAGGTAAAAGGTTGGCCACACTGTCGGACAGTTCAAAATCGGCCTTCACATAATTGGTGGCAATTCCCACCAGGTCCACAAACCCCATAGCAAAGAATGCTAACATTACCGGGGCCAGTTTGGCATAGTTCAATTTATTGTTAGTAGTATCCATATTATTATTTTTTATTACAACCTGTGTCGTTGTAGAAATTAGAACACAGAGGCGCGGAGACACTGGGTTTAATTATTATTAATCTTTCCAACATTAAGTTTTGATCTCCGTTCTTGAATCGCACGATCGTTGCAAAGAACGGTTCTATTTAATTCCAAATTTTATGGACAGGCGTAAATGAAGCTTCAATCAGCATAGCTTCTCCACTCGACGACATTTCCATGGTATTCCAGTTTTTGTTGGGGAATACCAGGTTGGTCATCTGAAACTCTCCGTCGTTTACAAATATTTCAAAACCATTTTCGTCCCAATATATGTGCACCTTTATTTTTGTTTTGTCAAAAACATAGTTGCCTGAAACAGGCACCGCAAAGTCTTGGCTAAAATCGCTTTTGCCAGCTTTCGTCCTATCAAAATCAATTCTCCCCTCCTCTATCTCAAGGTTGAGCGATACTTCTTCTTTCAAATCGTTTTTAAGCTTTATGTTAACGGATTTACCGGACATGGCATCTATGTTAAGTTCCGACATCCACGCTCCACCTTTTACTTTTGATTCAAATAGCTGAAGTGCGTTCTCCGAAAGGTTAATCCCTGATTCCGATTGAGCCTGTGTTTTGTTTAAAATGGAAGCCGTCTCTGCAACAGGCTTAGCAGCCAATAAGTAGTTATCTCCTTTGCTTATCAATCTTAATTCGCGTGGCAGGGTCATTCCGCTTCGCCATCTTTCGGTTGGTACTTTGGTTGCATATTGCCAGTTACTCATCCAGCCGATAAATATTCTTCTCCCATCCTGCTCCGGGATATCGCTCCAGGTAACACCTGCATAATTATCCTTTCCATGATCCAACCATATCGGTTGGGGCGACGGGTTTTCGTTGATAAACTTGTTACCGTCAAATTCCCCCACAAAATATTGTGTAGCCGAACCTCCGTTTGGACCTCCCGGATTAATGCTGACCAACAGCACCCATTTTTCGTTTCCCCTGTCGTCTTTGATCGGAAACAAATCGGGACATTCCCAAACGCCACCATGGCCACCTACATCTTTACCAAAATCTGACTCATGTGTCCATGATTTTAAATCTGGCGATGAATAAAAACCAATATGGTCCTTGACAGCCAGGGCCATGATCCATTTATTGTATTTTTCTGACCAGATCACCTTGGGATCCCTGAAATCTTGAATGCCGGGATTGGCGAGAACCGGGTTGCCTTGGTACGTTTCCCAGGTACGTCCTTTATCCAAACTATAGGCAATACTCTGATATTGATAATCGTTCCTTTCTTGTTTAGCCATCGGGTCGTTATGATGCGTAAAAATGGCTATCAACGGAGGATTTTCCTCGCTACCCAAACCGGATGTATTATTCCAGTCCACGACTGCACTTCCCGAGAATATCCAACCCAAAGAGTCTGGATAGATACCAATAGGTAAATGCTCCCAATGAACCAGATCAGTACTTACCGCATGGCCCCAGTGCATAGGGCCCCAAACATTAGCATCCGGGTAATACTGGTAAAATAGGTGATACTCTCCTTGATAATAAACCATTCCGTTCGGGTCGTTCATCCACATGGAATCCGGCGTAAAGTGGTATTGAGGGCGGTATTGCTCCGTGTAGTATTCGCTTGCTGTTTCCTTTGTTGCTTGCTGCTTTTTCTGTGAACAAGCCAACAATATACCCACTGCGATTATTGCAATTAAAATTTCTCTTAGCTTCATTTTTGTAGTTATTAATGTTATCAATTGACATTTACAATGCTCATATTACCATCTGTGGCAATTCATATTTTGTTCATAATTGAATCATACTGCAATTTCCAATATGTAAAATATTTGATTGCAGGTTTTCTTACTGCCAAATAGAGTTAAGAAAATAAAGTTGACCTCCTTTTAATCGAACGTTACCCCCTTTGTTTATCAAGTTTATTTTATTAAATGGTTCATGCGGAAAGAAATATTCAGTCATGACTACTTTACCATCTTGTGCAAACAATTCAACAGATGACACATCTATCAGCATTTTAATATCTAACAGTTCATCTTTAATGTCAAACGGAGCATAGTGTACTCCTGCAAAATCCGGGTGAAAATCAGATTCTCCAGCGTTGGTTCTATCAATAAAAAAGCGCTTTTCAATGTTATCATAACCAACTACCAGCCTCTCTCCTAATCCATTAGTCAATTCCACCGCCACGTTCGATGCCTCTATAGAATCAAAGTCCAATTCAAGTTTCAGCGGTGCTTTGGACTTTTTACTTATTACCATTGAACCTGAAAATTGACCACCTTTGATTACTTCTATTTTCCGGGTTAATTTATCTATCTCATCAATAGGTTTAGAGGTAAGAAAATATCCATTTTGACCACTGTTTAACTTAAGTTCCCTGGGAAAAGTTAGGTTGCCTCTCCACTTACGGGTTGGTGTTAGGTTATGATATCCGATACAGGTCATCCAACCTATAAATATTCTTCGCCCGTCTTCCTGAGGAATATCCGACCAGGTTACCCCTGCATAATTATCCTTACCGTAATCCATCCATCTGGTATTACTGTCTTGTGCAATGAATGAGTCTCCATCAAAATCCCCCACGAAATATTGCGTGGCTGAACCTCCATTAGGACCACCCTTTACAATGCTTACTGTTAATACCCATTTGCATTCATCCTTGCCTAATACTTTTAACGGAAATAAATCAGGGCACTCCCAAACACTTTCGTGACAACCGATTTCCATCCCAAAATCACTTTCAAATGTCCATTGCTTTAGATTATCTGAAGAGTATATCTTTACCCTGTCGTTAGCAGCAAAAACCATGATCCATTTATCTGATTTGTCATGCCAGAAAACCTTGGGATCCCGGAAATCCTTTATACCAGGATTAACAACAACAGGATTATTCTTATATTTAATCCAAGTCCTTCCCTTATCTAAGCTATATGCAATCGCTTGACTTTGATTCTTAATTTTCCCTTGATTTTCTCCATCCATATCATGATAGGTGTAAGCAACTATTAATGGAGGATTTTCAGTGCTGCCAAAACCGGAGGTGTTGTTCCAGTCAACAACTGCACTACCCGAAAAAATATAACCTAAACTATCAGGATATAAAGCGATAGGAAGGTGTTTCCAATGCAATAAATCAGTGCTTATTGCGTGGCCCCAGTGCATGGGTCCCCAAATAGTGGTATCGGGATTGTGTTGATAGAATAAATGATATTCACCATCTAAATATACCAATCCATTAGGATCGTTCATCCAGTTTTCCGGTGGTGAAAAATGAATCTGGGGCCGATATTTTTCCTGATAATAACCGTTTACCGACATTTTGTCAACCGCATTATTTTTTCTTGACATACAACCAGTTATCAGAACGACTATCAGGACTATAACAATATTTTGGCAATGATATTTATACATTTATATTATATTAATGGGCTTTTGTTTCTATATTAGATACACTCCCGCCGTTAAAAACCACATTTCCTCCTTCTGCAAAGAGATATATTTGATTAAAATCAATTTTAGAATCAAACTTTTTAGTCATGCTCGCAAAACCATTCAGAGCAAACAATTCAACAGTATTGTTTGTAAGTATTACTTTTACATCCAGTTCTTTGGCATTTACAATAGTAGGAGCATAATAAATCTGACTTTGGGCGTCACTAGTATTTGAGTTTTGCAGAGCAATAAAAAAGTAACGTCTTAAATTATGATATCCTACAATTAATTTATCTCCTCTACTATTTTTTAAGATTACTCCAAAAACTTCTGCAAAGTCCAGATATTTACGATTATAAACATCAAAAGTGAGATTAATCTCTGTAGGCAATTTTACATCATTATCAAATAAAACTTCTTCTGTGAATTCTTTGCCTTTCTCCACCTTACCCTCTATTTTATCATTTTTAAAAGCAAAAGTTGGTTTTGATATCAGGTAGTATTGGTTATTTTCCTTGGTAAGAAAAAGGTTTCGTGGCACGGTATACGAATAACTGTCAGTATTTGAATTTTTCATGCAACCCATCAATATGGCACAATCTTTTTCTGCATGGTAACTGTAATTACCTACACCCAGATAAGTATCTGTTCCATAATCGAGCCATTGCCCAATGTTCTTGTGTGCAGTAAAAATAAAACCATCAAAGTCACCGGTAAAATACCTTGTTCCTTGACTTGCATTCGGTGCACCAGTGTCTCCGGTAATAAAAAGCACCCATTTCTTTTCGCTACTTTCCTCCACATTTACCGGAAAAAAGTCAATATTAGTCCATTCCCCTTTACGCTCATAAATTTCATTCCCATATTCACTTAGAAACTCCCAGTTTATTAAATCATTAGATGCATAAAACTGAATATTATAACCGGCTATAACAAGCATTATCCAACGTTGGGTTTCCTCATGCCAAAATACTTTTGGATCATTTATAGGATAAGAACCGTCGTTAACTATCATTGGGTTTTCAGGATGATCCTTCCAACTAAGTCCATTATCTGTACTATATGAAATATTCACAGCTTGCTTATCTTTAGATTCTGTATCGCCCGATATAGCAATCATAGGAGCGGTATCGCTTATGATTTCGGTAGTATTGTTATAATCAACCACCACCGATCCATCACCTTTTATATTCAAGAATGGCAGGTGTTCCCAACTTGTTAAATCGGTACTTGATGAATGGCCCCAACTAATATTACCACTTGCATTATTAGTCTGATAAAATAAATGATAAGCATTATTACAGTATATTAATTCCGTTGGAATACCAAGGTTACTGCCATCTCCGATTGAAAAATGAATATCGGAACCATCATTAACGTTTGGTCTTGAACAACTAAGCACAAGAACCGCTAAAACATATATAAATTGATGAATACGCATATTACAGACATAAAGATTCTTAAACCAAACTCAAGAGGAGTATTGAGTATTAGATACTCCCCTTGGATCCATACTAAAACTTCTCAGCTTTAGTAACCTACATTTTGCTCATAAAGGCCTTTTGTAAAATCAATTTCTTGCTGTGGAATCGGATAATATTCATCACGACCTGCTGTAAACTGGGCATCACTCAAGAAATCTCTTCTGGTTTTCTCCACTGCCAAATAGGCATTTAATGTTTCTTCGGCAATCCCCCAGCGAACAAGGTCGAAGAAACGAGGACTTTCCATCGCAAACTCTAATCTTCTTTCCCACTGCAACGCCATTCTTGCATTATCTTGTGTCCAAGCTAAATTAACCCCGTCGTATTGATCAATCAGGTAATTAGAAGCTGGTGTTCCATCAGCCAGTTTAGTGCGACCGGTACTTTGCGAAGCCCTGGCCCTGACCTGGTTAATTAAAGGCATGGCCAAATCGTGCTGACCCAACTCAATATAGGCCTCGGCTTGCATCAATAACACATCCGCATAACGGATAATATCAATATTTTTAGACGTTCCAATAAAGGGACCTTCCTTTTTGTAACATGAGCAATCTGCCGCTTGCTGCTCTTTCATACTTTGAAACCAACCATAAACACCAGGGTCACGAACCCAGCTATTATCGAAAATATATGCTTCTTGGTTACGATACTTATAAGGGTGACCATGTATTCCTACCGTATGATCGATACGTGGATCCATGGTTACACCCGTGGGTGTGATATCATCCGAACTAAGCTCTACACTATTAAAGGTTTCGAATTTAGGGAGGCCACTATCATCCGTGGAAAAGGCATTTACCAGGTTTTGACTTGGTGCGTGAAAACCGCAACACCCAAATTGGGTGGCACCATGTGGATAGTTCAGTCCTGTTACAAAACTTAAACGTCCAACTGCTGTTCCGTCACTGATAGAGAATTGAACTGCAAAAATCGATTCCGGGCCATTGTCATAACCATCCAGGAAGTTTTCTGCAAAGTCAGGTTGTAAACTATACATACCGGAGCTAATCACTTCTTGTGTTAGATCAACTACCTCTTGCAATCTAGAGGAATTTATACCAGTTACCTGATTGTTTTCATCCTGTTCGTAGGCTTGGTACAATCTAAGCTTTGCCAAATAGGCCGCTGCTGCATAATGGTTTGCCCTACCCACTTCAGGCTGCGACTCTGGCAAATTATCATAAGCATACTGAAAATCCTCTGCAATTTTGTTCCATAGCTCATCGTTGGTATAAACCTTGTTTGAGATTTGAAGAATCTCATCTTTGCTCAATCCTTCTTCTATATAAGGAACGTATTTAAACAGAATCTTCAACATAAAGTAAGCGTGGCCCCTGATAAATCGGGCTTCCCCTATCCGTACTTTCCGAAGTTCATAATCCTCGTCGCTTAATTGATTTAACGCAGCCAATGCTGAGTTGGCCCTGGAAATAACAATATAAAAATTTTCCCAGGTATAAGGGTGCATCCAAGCCTGATCGGGTTGGGTTAAATTATATTGCTCATAGAAATTAACATCAGCAACATCGGAAACACCACCACCACCTTTGTAGGCATCATCGGAACGTACACTGCCATAAACCCACATACTGGTCATAGGGCCAATCATATCATCGTTACCCACCGCAGCATATGCAGCCGTAACTAAACCATTTGCACTTTCTGCTGTAGGTGCCCCGGCAGAAACAGCCCCCTGGGGATCTACTTCTAAAATGTCTTTACACGAAGTAGCAGAAACAACTGCCAACATGTATAATGCGATATATATAAATTTTATTTTCATATCTAATATATTATTGTGTTTATAATGAAACATTTACACCAAAAGAATAAGTAGTTGGTACAGGAATAGTATTAACATCTAATCTTTCTGGATCCGGACCTTTGAAGTCTTTGGAGTCTATCCAAAATAAGTTATCTGCCATAAAGTAAACCCTTAGTTTTTCAAGTTTAATTTTCTCCACAAATGGTTGCTTGAATGTATATCCCAATTGTAAGTTCCTAAGTTTAAAATATGATGCGTTTACATTAAAATAGTCTGAAGATCTTGTTTCATTATTCGCATCGGATAAACTAAGTGCAGGGACTGAAGAATTTGGATTTTGAGCTGTCCAGGCATCAAATACACCAGGACCAACATTATCACGCCCCCTAATAAAATCATTATAAAACACATAAGGGTCAAAACCTGTTTTTCCTGCTACTCCCGAACCAAAAATGGATAAATCAAAGTTCTTATAATCAACATCGATCTTTATACTATATTCTAAATCAGGCAGTGTAGTTCCCAGGAAATCCTGATCTAAAGCATCAATTTTACCATCATCGTTTAGGTCTTTATACCGGATTCTTCCCGGTGCAGCTCCCACTTGGGTTGCATGCGCATCCACTTCTGCCTGGTTATTAAATATACCATCCGTTTCGTATCCAAAGATGGACAAGGCAGAGTGACCGATAATATCTTTCTCGGCGTTACCTGGGTATGCAGTTCGCACTTCTTCGGGAAGCTTGGTAATTTTATCCTTAAAATGGCTACCTGTTAGTGTTACTGTATAGGAAAGATCACTTTCGTCCTCCTTCGCCTTATGATAACTTAAAGCCAACTCCCATCCCTTGTTTTCTTGCGTAGCTCCATTTAACCACTGTTTTTGACCTTCTCCAACTGCGGATGCCACTGGAGGTTGTATTAGGATATCGCTTGTTTCACGAGTAAAGTAATCAAATGAACCGACAACTTTTGTACCCCATAGGCCAAAGTCTAATCCCAGGTTGATTTCTTCTGTAGTTTCCCATCTAACCCCCGGGTTAGCTGCCTGAACTGACACAAATCCTGAAGCCAGGTTGCCTGAATTGGAACCGGTAAGATCATAAGCTGAACCGATATTCCAGTATTGATCGAAGAATCCTACGTGACCAAACCCATCGATATCAGAAGCTCTTGTTCCATAGCGAGACTCAAATAAACCAAGGCTTGCAAAGTTACCTATGTCCTGGTTACCTACTCGTCCCCAACCTGCTCTAAACTTTAAATTGGAAACTACTTCCACATTTTCCATGAAATTTTCTTCCGTTAATCTCCAACCAAATGTGGCTGCCGGGAAGTAACCAAATCTATTATCCTCACCAAACTTTGAAGAACCATCACGACGCAAGGTAAAAGATGCCAGGTATTTATCCGAAAATGTGTAATCAATCTTGCCAAATTGAGAGAAAAGAGTGTTTTTCGTGCTATTTCCAAAGCTGTTACCATTAGTGGTACCTGCATCGAACACAAAATATTCTTCGGTTTGCGTAGCAAAATTCTCTTTATAAGCTGTAATTGAGTTAAAGGTTTCTTCTACGGATTCAACACCCAACAAAAACCTAAACCTATGGTTATCTACATCGAGTTTATAATTCAGAGTGTTAGACCAGGTAACGCTGGTTAAATCACTATTTGTTTGGGTCATGTTATTCACAGCTCTTGCAATAAATCCTTCGGTAAAAGCAGGTTCAATATCTTTGTCCTTAATCAGTGAATAATCGATACCTACATTTGTCTTGAAAGTAAGATCTTTGATCAGCTTCAATTCCGCAAAGACATTTCCGAATAAATACGAACGTTTCGTATTGTCCCATCTGTTGATATACTGCATATGTAATGGGTTATTACGGTCGGAATAACCTGAACCCAAAGGACCAGCATATTCACCCGTGTTAGTATACACTGGAATGGTTGGTGCCAAAGTAACAGCCAGACCGGGTGTAGGTGCACTACCTAAGTCGGGTGTTTCCAGTGTTTCATTTGAAGTTACCAAAGTTGTATTGATTCCTACTTTCAAACGATCTTCGAACATACTGGTTTGTGCATTTAATCGAGATGTAATACGATCATAGTCGGTATACTTTAACATACCTGTATTTTTGATATAACCAAGGTTCAACAAAACCGAAGAATTCTCGTCACCCCCTGATATTGTCAAGTCGTTGTTGATCACATAACCCGGTTGATACATTACGTCCTGCCAATCGGTATCACCTACTGGCACATTGGTATCTCCACCAACATAAGGTTGAACGGTAACACTATTCAATACCGGATTGTTAAAATCCCCGTTCCAGTCGAAATTATAAATTTCACCATAACCACTGGCTGGATCCACGCCATCATTAACCGAAGCTTGCCAAAGGGCTCTACCTCTATCAGCGGCATTCAACATGTCGAAACGCTGACGTTTTTCGCTTTGGATGGACAGGTTGGAGTTGAACTGGATTTTTACTTTTCCATCATTATTGGAACCGTTTTTCGTGGTTACGATCACGACACCATTGGAAGCACGCGAACCGTAGATAGAGGATGCGGATGCATCTTTCAACACCTGAACCGAAACAATAGAACCTGGACTGATTCCCTGGAATACCTCCGTACGTTTTGTTGGTACGCCATCTATAATGTACAAAGGGTTATTATCCCCCAATGTATTTACGCCTCGAATTAAAATACGGCTGTTTGAACCGGTAGGTGAACCTGTTTTTTCAATATACAAACCCGGAACCCTTCCTTGTAAAGCTTGCATCGGGTTACCCGAACTTAAACTCACGTTTTCAATAGACTCCATTTTTACCACCTCTACAGCACCGGTCAAATCCGCCTTTCGCATAGAAGAATAACCTGTTACGACCACCTGATCCAAATCCGTAGTTTGATCCATCATGGTAATGGATAATACAGTCATATTAGCTGTAACATCCATCACTTGACTATTCATACCCACAAAAGAGAATGTTACCGTTGAACCAACTGGTGCCTCCAATTTGAAGTTACCATCAATGTCTGTTATAGTACCTGTGGTTGTACCTGTAACTACAACAGTTACGCCCGGCAGCGGGCTTCCTGTTTGATCGAGAACTGTTCCTGAAACATTTGTTGTTTCCTGCGCCAAAAGTACCTGAGGAATCAACATTAGCATTATTAATGGTAGAAAAGCATTTCTACATCTTCTGCTAAAGCTTTCATTTTTTTTCATAATTAATCGTTTTAGAATACTTAACTGTTTTTATGACTATTAAATTCGCCTCATGCACTTGTATATTTCATTCCAACTACAAATGACTTCTTTTAATAATCGTTAACACAAATTTATAGCCGTATGCAGGCAAGCGTTAGTAAAATTGTTACAAAATGTTACAAAATGGTTACATGGATTGATTTTATTAAGGAGCAGTATGAAATATGTTACAATAATGTAACCTGTATTATAACGGCAATGGCCAGACCGAATAATATTTTTTAACAAATCCTTATATTCACGCCTCGTGGTCTGAGATCCGATAAATCTAGATGATTTATTAGAGGTACGTAATGAGCATGTAAAATACCATAAAACAAGGCGTTGCTGAAACAAGGTATAGCACCGCTCTGGTGAGTTGAAGCAACTCAGTAAAACGACTTGTTTTGAAGCAGTTGATTTGCGTAACAGGATTTCTGATGCATATGGCGGGTTTAAAGTCGGACAAGTTGACCAAGGGTTCGTATATTTTAGAAATTTGAATTGAATGAGAGAAGACAAATTTATCTACAGGCGAATTCCAGAACCTCGATCGCACATGCACATCAAGGTGTCGAAACGGTAAATCACCCATACTCCTTTTGTAAGTTCCCACTTTTTTAGTAATTTAAAATCCTACTCAAAAAACAATCAATCGGGAATTATGGGAAATAACGACAAAAAAAAGAACGGCTCAGAAGCTATGTATTCGAAAAACGGCAGCTTGGATAAAAAATTTTATTTTAAAGAATTAGAGCGGCTTCAACTGGAACTTGTCAGGCTTCAAGAGTGGATCAAATACAAGGGGCTTAAGGTGGTGGTGGTTTTTGAGGGAAGGGATGCCGCAGGAAAAGGGGGAGTGATTAAAAGGATAACACAACGTCTAAATCCCAGGATAACTAAAGTTGTTGCTTTACCTGTTCCTACAGAAAGGGAAAAGACCCAGTGGTATTTCCAAAGGTATATACCGCATCTGCCTGCCGCCGGCGAAATGGTTTTGTTCGACCGGAGCTGGTACAACCGAACCGGGGTTGAAAAAGTAATGGGGTTCTGTAACCAGAAACAATACGAAGAGTTTTTACGTTCCTGTCCCGAATTTGAGCGAATGCTGATCCGATCCGGAATTGTCCTTGTGAAATATTGGTTTTCGGTGAGCGACGAGGAACAGGAAAAACGTTTCCTGGAACGCATCCAAGATCCGCTTAAAAGATGGAAAATCAGCGAAATGGACATGGCTTCCCGTACACATTGGGTAGATTATTCCATCGCTAAAGACATGATGTTCAGATATACCGACACCAAGCAAGCACCTTGGTATGTGGTTGAAGGGGACGACAAGAAAAAGGCCAGGTTGAACTGCATAGCACATTTGTTATCATTAATACCCTACGATAAAGTACCGTACGATAAGTTGGAACTCCCTGAATTGCAAGACAAGGTTGGTTATATGCGTCCACCTAAAGACGAACAAACCCATATCCCGGAGCTTTATTAAGGATTTAACCAGCCCACAGCCGGGTGATATTAGGAGGCGGAGTGCGATGAGTTTCGAGTGCTTTGTTATAAAAACTAACGCTTCATTTTAACAAATTAACTCATTGGATAGATGAAAGCACACCTGATTCCAGCATGTCAAGCCAAACATAGTGCTACCGGTCAAGGTTAATTTTCCTCGCATTTTAGCACTGAATGGATCGATATATCGGAGCACTTAAGGAAAGATTTAATCCGAAATTTTGTAATTTTGTAGAAGGAGATCTTAACGTCATGTATAGAAACTACTTTCTGATATTGTTGATAGGGTTATTCACCTTTTCAACATCCTGCAAAAAAAAGAAAGACAAAACCATACACATCGGTTTTTCGCAATGCACCAACCAGGATGCTTGGAGGGAAACCATGAACCGCGAAATGCAGGTGGCAGCATCGTTATACCCCAATATTAAGCTTACCGTTTTAAATGCGGATGGTATCACGAAAAAACAATATATTCAAATCAGGCAATTGATAAATATGGATGTCGATTTGCTGATTATCTCCCCTAACGAATCGGAACCCATCACGTCTATTGCCGAAGAAGCCTTTGATGAGCACATTCCTACCATTATTATCGACAGAAAGATAAGTTCGAAAAAGTACACCGCCTATATTGGAGCAAACAATTACCACATTGGTAAAAATGTTGCCGATTATCTTGGCAACCTGTTCAAAGACAGAAGGGAAATTCTGGAGATAAGAGGTTTGGATGAATCCAGCCCGGGTCAAGAAAGACATCGAGGGTTTATGGATGGACTTAAGCACTATCCCAACCTTGAGGTAACGGAAAGCATAGAGGGCGAGTGGCTGCATGAAAATGCTAAAAATTTGGCAGCTCCGCTTTTAAACGCTCAAAAATTCGATATTGTATTTGGTCATAATGATGTAATGGCCATTGGAGCACGCGAAGTTACACCTGAGGACAAAGCAGCAAATATGTTTTTTGTGGGCATTGATGCATTGCCTAATTTAGGTATGGAAAAAGTGAACGAAAACATACTTCAAGCTTCTTTCTTGTATCCTACAGGTGGTAATTTAGCCATTGAATTAGCCCTCAACATATTAAATAACGAAGAATACGATAAAAACAACGAACTGGCTACCTCGGTTATAGATGCCGGTAATGTGAAGGTGATTAAACTGCAACAACAGCAGGTGTTGGACCACCAAAAAACCATTGACAAACAGATCTCAAGAATGGCTCAACAAGAAGAGGATTTTAACGACCAGCGGAGCTTGTTGAACATAAGCTTGACAAGTTTGGTGCTGTTGGTGGTAGTTGCATTCTGGCTGTTCTACTATTTCATCCGCATCAACAAAAAAAATCATGAGCTGGCCCAAAAGAATGATGCCATCGAAAGACAGAAAAAAGAACTGGAGGAAAAAAACAACCAGATTCTTGAAATGAATAAAGAGGTAGAAGAAGCCACACAAGCCAAACTCAGCTTTTTCACGAATATCAGCCACGAAATCAGAACACCGCTGACTTTGATTCAGGCTCCTGTAAACACCATGATGGATCAGTTCCGCCAGCTCCATCTTCCAACATCATTAATTAAAAACTTGGAGTTGATACATAGAAACTCGGACAGGCTCCTTCGCATTATCAACCAGCTAATGGACTTTAGAAAAGTAGAACTGGGCAAAGCAGGCTTAAGCGTAAGTAAAATAAATATTGTGGATGATTGCGAAAATATCTATCAATCGTTTATTCCCCTGGCTAAACAAAAAGAAATAAACTTTAGTTTTGATAAGGATGAAAACCGCTGTGATATATGGATTGATCAGGATAAGATTGACAAAGTACTTTTCAACCTCCTTTCCAATGCTTTTAAGTTTACGCCGCAAAATGGCGTTATCGTCATCCGGCTAAAAACCAACTTTCCCGATCATGTTTATGTAGAGGTTTCGGATAGCGGCCCGGGTATACCGGAAGCAAAAATCAACGCCCTATTTGAACCTTACGTTCAACAGAATGAACATCGCTCCATGGGTACCGGAATTGGTCTTTCATTATCCAAAGGATTTGTGGAACTTCATCATGGGAAAATCGAGATCAATACGAGCAAGGAAGGCGGCAGCATATTTAAGGTAACCCTGCCAAAAGGAAAGGAACACTTTAAAGAAGATCAGATAATACCCATACGAGAACAGGAAAAAACCCGGAGTTACGATATCAATAGCAAGAACATACAGGACAGCGAACCTTTAATTTCCGGTGAAAGCCATAAAGAACATACTGTTTTGGTTGTCGAGGATGACATGGAGCTTAAACAATATCTTATCAATTTACTCAACGAACATTACTACGTCAAGAGTGCAGAAAATGGCAAGCAGGCCCTTGAAATGATAGAGCTTGAAAATCCGGATATGATTGTTACCGACCTGATGATGCCGGAAATGGACGGACTGGAAATGACCCAACGGATAAAATCCGGACTTGACACCTGCCATCTGCCATTGATCATGTTAACGGCGAAAAGTACCCAGGAACAAAAAATTGAAGGCATTGAAACCGGAGCCGATGCCTATATCGAGAAACCTTTTTCCCCCGAATACCTTTTGGTAAGAATACGTAGATTACTGGAATCCAGAAAAACACTTCAAGAATATTACCAACAACATATTGTGAGCCCGAAAATCGCCAACCATAACGGACAAAATTCGCTGGACAAGAAATTTCTTTCCGGTCTGATCCGGAACCTGGAAAGCAACTACAGCAATGCAAACTTTAGTGTAGAGGAATTCGGTCAACAATTAGGATTGTCGAGAATACATCTTTACAGAAAGGTTAAAGCCCTAACCGGTTTTACCCCATCCGAGTATATTAACAAATACCGTCTTAGAAAAAGCAAAGAATTCCTTTTAAACCAGGAAACCAATATTTCCGGCGTTGCCATGGAGGTCGGTTTTTCGTCGTCGGCATATTTCACCAAAAAGTTTAAGGAGGAATTTGGAGTTACTCCATCGCAGTATTTAAACGAGTCCTCGGTTGGCAGTTCACATTAGGACTGTACATTCATCTGACAACATAGTCAATTTATTGGAAGTGTTATATGCCTTCAACCCCAATGGCAATTGACTATTGACCAATGGCTAATATACTTCTGACTGAAGGCGACACTAATTAACCCTCCTCATTGCCCAGGTGTACAAAACATTACCGGTGAATGTACAACAAAACATGGCCGTGCCAAGTGGCACCAGGTTATCCGCATGAAAAAGGGCTATTACTGTTCCAATCAAAAAACTTAAGATAAATCGTGTAATCCCGATAGTAGCATTGGCCGAACCGCTTACCTGCGGGTTGATGTTAAGTATGGCCGCGGTGCCGTTTCCGAAAACCAGCCCCAAACTCCCTACAAAAAGGACAATACTGGCAAAGACCGCCCAAAAAGAAGGCTCTGACTGTAGAACCGCAACAAACAAAGCAATTCCGGCTATCAACTGAAGCGCCAAGCCTATTCTTAACAAGAATCTGGGTTTGTGTTTTTTTAAAAGAATGGTATTCAAAAAAGAAAGAAGAATATTTAAAACTACATTGGCCCCAAACAATAAAGGAAATTTACTTTGTTCTACGCCAAAAAACTTGATATAAATAAATGAAGCTCCTGTTAAAAAAATATACATTCCTGCCATTGAAAAACTAATGGCAAATAACATGATCACAGATTCTTTGTCCGAGAAAAATATCTTATACTTCTGTAACACTTGCGCTGCGGTAATTTTTCGAGTTATCAGTTTTTGATCCCTGGACTCTGGAACCAGGATGAAAAAACTCACAAATAACAGCACAGCAAAGGCAAACAGAAAATAAAAAACGCCTTGCCACCCCTGGTGTTCAATAAGTAATGCGCCAATAACGGGCGCAAACAGAGGCGCTAACATCATCATCATACTTATGATGGTCACAAACTTGGCCACCTCTTTCCCGGAATACCAATCTCGTATAAACACATTAGACGTAACAGTGGCAAATCCACCACCGAAGGCTTGCGTTACCCGCAGTATAAAAATCAATTCAATGTTATCGCAAAAGGGAATCATCAATGCCGAGATGCCGTATATGGCAATTCCGGATACGGCAATGGGTTTTCGTCCGAATGAATCAGATAGTGGCCCGCCAAAAAAATTACCCACTGCAAAACCCAGGAAATACAAAGTAATGGTGAGTTCAACAACACTGATACGCACCCCAAAGTAAGTAGCCATCATGGGCATGGCTGCCAGGTATGAATCGATAGCAAAGGGAGACAGCGTTACCAAAGCCGCCAACATCACCGTTAATAACAGCGGATTCCGTTTGTGAATATTTTGCATTAAAAAATTGTATTTATTGAAGGAGCGACAAAAGTAATGTTTTATACATTCAATCCTTTATGATGTGCTTCATTCTTTCCAACATCCTTTTGACCTGGATATCGCCAAAGCCGTATATTCCTTCTTGCGCGTTGAATTTTTTGAAGATGTTTGCAAAGTCTTTATTTTCGGATTCAGCCATCACCATTTTTAAAGTTTTCTCGGGGCGGCCCGGGCCATTTTCAGGGAATCTATCGATATGCGCCTGAACAACATCCTCAATATGTTCCATTTTCGGTTTTAGAGGGCTTGCGTTCCTTTTTAATTCCGACCAATTATTCTCCCGGTACGATTCCCAAAGCTTAACTATATGTTTCTTGTCCAGAGTATTAAGCGCTAACCTATTTGCGTAGGAAGCTTTTAATTCCTCTAAACTTAAAACGCCAAAGCCGTGCCACGAATCTTTTATGGGGAGCACCAAATACAAGGTACAATTTCTGCTAAATTCTTTTAACAGGTTTACAATAAACCACATGTTAACCTGACAAAACAAATCCTGCTCAAACCAAAGATTAACGATTGACCCTTTGGGGATTCGTGAAATCTTTTCGATTTCTCCGGCTACGTTTTTTAGATAGTCATCTTTATTGGCACAGAATACTTCCTCAAAAAATATGGCCCTTTCACGCATGAATGCATTTAAAGAAGTTGATTTTACAGGTCCATCTATCAGGCACTCCCTAAAAACGATTTTATCTTTGTTAAACTGATGAAGTTGCTCGAGTAGGCTATCCCCATTCAGAATATGAAATTCGTCAGGATGGTTGTTCAAATGGAAAAGGGTAAAAGGCTTATCAATTCTAATATTAAAACCGATTACCGTTCCCAACAAAGGAATTAGTATTGGCAAAATCCATGCTCTTAGAACATACGGAACGTCATTACTAATAAACAACCTTAAGGCAAGATCAACCCATACAAAAACAAATAAACCAACGATGCCATACAACATTCCCCGCACAACATTTAAGGGTTGCCTAATATAACTTGTATAAATAAATCCCCCTAATCCCACCCCCAGAATAATCCCCAGGTAAACGAGCGAGAAAAATTTAAAATAATAGACATCTAATTGTCCGGCAACATCTTTTACGCCTGATACACTAAATAATATAGCTGAAAAAAAAGCGCCTAATGCCCCCAATAATATTTCCAAAGTAATGTACAGCCATTTATTTTTTTGTTCCTCCATTGATCACTTTTTTGTATTTTAAATCGATATTACCCGGATGAAAAAATAACAATGCCAATAAGTTAAGGATATCTCTTAATAAATGAATTATCAAACGGTTAAAAAAACCTTTAAATCCCGATTTTCGCATGGAAAACAAAACAGCGAGAACTGCAAGAATACAATACATAAGCATGGGGAGCACACTCTTGGTTAGTACAGAAAATACAATTATTATTATTAAAACAATCCATGTTGGGTCGCTGGTGAGCATTCTTTTAAGCACATGTTTATTAAAAATATGGTCGCGGTACAACACTGCCCTGGGGTATACGTGCGAACCGTTTACGAAGGAACGCCACAATCGCTTTCTGTCTTTATAATCTATCGTGTGATGAATGGCCATCAACTCCTTTTTTCTTAACAAAGGAATGCCTTTCCTGGCCAAACGATACCCCAAATCGAGGTCTTGTCCTTTTTTGTATTTGTTTTTCATCCCCCCTACCTCATCCCATTGTTTGCGTTTGATGGCAAATAATCCTCCGGTAGTATATTGAAAGGTATCCTCCCGTACATATATCTTTCTATAAAAATCCTGACGTAAGCATTCGCCTTCATCATTATAATAGTAGTTCATAAAATTACCCGACACAAACTCATATCTTAGATGGCGGGATTCATCCAAAATAAGTTTCAGAAACTCAGGATTGATTTCCATATCACCATCCAGGAAGATCAAATTTTCTCCTTTCGATTCTTTTACACCGATATTACGGGCAATAGCTGCATTGCATGTTCCGGTGATCACAAATGACTTAACCGATGGGAAACTTTGAACGATTTTCAGGCTATGGTCGGTCGATTGCGAATCCACATAGATAATCTCCGCATGCAGTCTGCACTCATCTACCGCTTTAACTATACTCGATAAACATAGTTTCAGGCGCCAGCCTTCGTTTCTGCCTATTACCACAAACGAGATCATAATTTAGACAATAAATTACGTTTGGTATAAAATGCATAAATAGTCCTTAACATCTGCATTGCGAAACCCATTAAAAATAGAGGTTTGGCCGCATGTGACTTATAATACCTATACCACATTTTAATACTTGTCTGCGAATAAGGATTGAAAAACGATTTAAAAAACGTACAGCTGGATTGCTTCACAAAACTCTTGCCCCCACCGGTTTCTTCAATATACGAATGTACCGCAACATCGTAACTGATCAGACAACGATAGCCTGCCTTTTGTATTCGTAATGCCAGGTCGTAATCGGAAGCATATTGCGGGAATCGTTCATTATAGCCATTCACCTCCTTAAATATAGGAACGGGAATGACCGTCCCTCTCCCGTTCAAACATTTTGTGGGATGCAGTCCTCCTAAATTTTCAGGCAGAGGAGTAAACGCCTTATGATATTTTACCTCCTTCGCTTTCCACCAGATGATATTTTTTATTCCTGAGAAGAAAATATACGCTTGCTCTTTTTCGATCAAATTTAAGGTGCCGATCATTGCATCGGGGTTTTGTTGATGCTGTTGAACCAGCTTTTCAATCAGCAAAGTATTAAATATGGTATCATTATTTAAGGTTATAATTAAGCCGGCTCCTTTTTCGATAGCAGCCTTGCAGCCTTCGTTCATGGATTTAGTCCACCACCAGTTTCCGGTCCCTTTCACCAGAATCACCTCAGGAAAGCAACGTATTATCTCGTTTGATGTGCCGTCCGTTGATCCGTCATCCACTACCACAACTCCAAAGTCTTTAAAGGTTTGCTTTTGGAGCAGCCGCAAGCACTGAATGGTGTACGACTTTCGGTTAAAAACCGCTATAACAACATATATTTTCATTCATATCGGGTATCAAGTATCAAGACTTATTTCTTCTTTTTTAAATAAAACAGGCATTAACGTCAAAGAAATAAAAAACACCTTGATAAAATAAATTTGTGAAAAACCTATCAACAAAATGGTTATCAAAGCAAAAATAGCCATTCGCTTATCCACATCGTAAGCTAAACACATGCGAAAAAACGTTAGGTACATCAGGTAAAAATAAATCAGGAATGCAATACCTCCGTACATCACCAAATGGTTGGTCACCCCATTGTTTCGGTGTATGGTTCGGGCGTTTGTCTCTCCCTGAAAACGGGTTGACTCAGACCTTCCCATCCCAAAGAGCGGATACTTTACAAAATCCTGAAAATCGATTTGCGCACTTTTAAAACGTGTGTTATAAGTAGCATCGGTAAAACTCATTTTACGCACAATCTTACTTCCCAAAAAATCAACATTTAAAAATACAGTTACTCCTATTACGAGTACAATGGGGATTACAATGTAACGTCGAATCAAATCCCTGTTCAATACCAGATAAAATATTACAACACCTGCCATCACCAATAGTCCTGATGTTGAAAAGGTAGTCAACACCCCCAGCATCAAGATTCTGTTTTTTTTGTTATTGAGCTGGCCCGTTATAATAATATTGAACAACAAGGCCACTAATAAAAATCCCGAAAATGCTCCCGGTTCCCAAAAAGGGCCTGAATTTCTTTTAAGCCAGATCAAACCTTCACCTTGCGAATTGAAGGTATACAATATAATACTAGGCCAGTTTTTATAGTTGGATGTTTTGATGAGCGGGTTATCAAACATTGGAGCCACCGTGTTTTCAAAGAAACTCTCAAAAGCTCCTATGTAAGAAGTAACATAAAAGAAAAGGCTAACCAGCACCGAGAAAACTAAAACATCTACATAGTACTCCACCGTCTTTCTTCCGACTGCTTTTATCGTCAGGTAGGCGAACAACAACCGGACATGAAGCCCTAAATACGTTTGCACCGGGAGTTCATAGAACTTCAGCATCTGCCCTACTTGAAGGGTTAGTACAGCGGATAAATAATACATAAAAAAACGGTCAATCTTTCTCTGTCGGATAAAGAAAACAACGGCCGGAAATGCCAAAAACACAATCATCATGGCAATATGCGCCTTGTAAAAAAAAGGCACGCCCGAGAACGCGATCAGCAGGTAAACCAGCCAATAATCCGTTATTTTAGTTACATTTATCATAGACGAACGCTATTGTGTTTTTGTTTTTTGATGCTTTATAGTATTAACTTCCTGACATTAAAATACTAAAAACAAATTTTATACTTTAAAACCCCCAATGGGGTTAAATCCGAATAACCACGGGTAAAAAAACGTAAATTCCTGAGCTTTAAAACCTGTAACCCCAAAGTGGTTCAACTCTTTAAATGCATTAACATCTTACCAGCCTCATTCAACAAGTGATTGATACAATTGAATATATTTTTTTGAAACCTCATTAATATCAAAATTATCTACAATAGTTTGTCGGGCTGTTTCCGATAAAAGTATATTGTTTTCCGATTTTGTACAGAATTCTATCCCTTCAGTTAAATCTTCTATATTTTTATGTTTTGCCAGGTATCCGTTGACTTTATGCTTAATCATATCGCCATTTCCCCCTATTTTAAATGCAACAACAGGAGTTGCACATGCCAGGCTCTCCATAATTAAATTGGACAAGTTCTCCTGCAATGAAGGCACCACAGCAACATCCACCGCCGACATATATTCAATCATGAGTTGGTCATCATTGATTTCACCCGGAAAATAAGTCTTTAATCCACTGATTGAGTTTGCATCGCTTTGTTCACCGATCACCACCAATTCGTATTCTTCCGGTTTTAGCATGGTTAACGCCTGGCTGAGGTATTGATATCCTTTTCGGGTTTCCGACAATACATCAACCGCTGCAAACAATATTAGTTTTTTATCGTTTGGCAAATTTAATTTATTGCGACAAGCCTGCTTATCCATTGGCGCAAATATATCCACGTCTATCCCATTAGGTATTTGTTTTATCTTATGGTCCTGTCCAATCAAACTTTGTTTCACACAATCTTGCATCCAGGTACTTAAACCAATAAATGTAATAGGGGAAGTGTTGTTTAAGATTTCTCGTTTACAAGATAGCTGCTTGAAACTTAGTCCATATTCTCCATCTTTTCTTAAGATGGGACAACTTGCACAACCATTTACATATCTTCCACATCCCTCATCGTAATGGCATCCTCCGGTAAACCACCACATATCGTGCAAGGTAATCACAACGGGTATCTTTATTCCTTTCAGTTCATTCAGGTTCATATACCCTCGGTTTATCCAATGTAGATGAACAATATCCGGTTTTTCTGTTTCTATTTTTCTTCGTATCGAATGTGCGGGATATCCTAACGAGAACATTTCTCTGCTTCCTTTTGCCTTACTTTTTATAATCAGCTTTTCAAGCTTAATATATATCTTTGTCAGCTTTTTTTTTGCCTTTCCCTTGTGGATATCAACCACAGTATCATCCGCTGTTCGTTTTGCACCTACCCACATCTTACTCCCAATGCCGACATGAAGCAAACCTTTGTGCAGGCGATAAGCTGCACGTCCGGCACCAAAAAAATCTTTTCCACACAGATGAAGTACTTTCATGGCTTAAACTCAAAATTATGATTCCATATATTCAATCAACTTATCCACGTTTCTTTCCGCGTTAAATTGCTTATTAAAATAATCCTTTCCGTTGCTTAATTGTCGGCTCACATCGTGCCCATCTATAAACTCTTGAAGTGTTGCACGCAAAAAATCGAAATCACCTTGACAACTGAACCCAACGTTTTGCCGACTAAAAACCTGATCGGGGTCAACATTTAAACTTAATATTAGGGTTTTAAAATACCAGCTCTGAATAAAGGTATTTGGCATTCCTTCGCTCAAACTTGTATTTACATACACTTTTGCCCGGGCAAACCATTGGTTGGCCTCCTGATAGCCGACAGAACCGACTACACTCAAATTCTGGGGGATATCTTCCGATAAGATGGAATTACAGGCCGAGCCCAGCATCACAAAATGCCAATCTCGGTTTAATCCAAACTCCTTCGCCAGTTCAATAAATAAATGTGCCTGTTTTACCAAACTGTCGTTACCTACCCACAATATCACATTTTCTTTGTCTTCATCTACCTCCTCCAGTAATGAAAAAGAATTGGGAACGACGATTCCAAGAGTATTAAAATTAGTCTTGTAAGACTGAAGCTGATACTGATTTTGACAAACCACTTTACCCACCCGCTTTTTCACCCATTCAATTAACTTATCAAGGAGGAAAAAATCAGTTTTACGTATCCATTTTTTTATGATATTGGAATAGCTATACGCTTTAAAGTATGTGCTATATTTATTTTTGTGTGCATCAGAATCAAGAGCCAGCGCAAATACCATATGCTTACCCTGTTTCTGGGTATACCAATACGTGGATGCAGTTAAAGCGAAATCTGTTCGTTGGTAGTAATAATGTGCGCTTGTATTTTTCAATACTTTCAACACATCCCAAAACTCCAGTATTCTGATACTTCTTTTTCTGTAATAATGATATTGAATATTATCATTTAGGAACGGAGAGTTACTGATTTGCTTTTCATATCCTAACCCCGCACAAACTACTTCGACCTTCCATCCCCTTTTTAAGAATGCCTGCGACAAGTAATGTACCTGAATTTCGGCACCTCCTGTGGTAAAAGTTACAAAGTGTGGAATAACGAAACATATGCTCCTCATATCATTGTTCATACCTTACTACTTTCAGGATCGTTTTTAGGCGTTATTGTACTTATTGTAGTAATCGTATTTGTATTTTTTGCCCTCGAGCTTGCTTCCGTTTAATACCAAACCATTGTTCTGTATGCCCTTTTGCTTTACTTCCTGCAACACGGAACGAAGCACTTTTTCACTCGTATATTTTTCCCTGACCACGAATAAATTTACATCCGCATATTTCATCAGCATATACCCATCGCTGAGCACTCCAATAGGCGGTGTATCAATAATAATGTAATCGTAATTGGCCTTTAACACTTTAAACAAGGTTTCTGTCAACTCATTCCCTATCAGCTCCAGAGGGTTTGGAGGGATGACCCCGGGGGCTATAAAATCCAGGTGTTCAATTTCGGTATGGATAATAATTTCATCAATCTCATTATTTTTAAGATAGTACGACGTTAGCCCTCTGCGTTTATCGTGTACAAAATCGCTAAACTGTCCCGATTTGCGTAAATCATATCCGACAATTACCGTCTTTTTACCAAAATTAGCCAGGGAAATGGCCAGGTTATTTGCCACAAAGCTTTTGCCTTCCCCCGCTATGCAAGACGAAACCAAAATGGTTTTATGTGCAGCTCCTTCTTTGAAAAATGACAAATTGGTACGTATCGTTCTAAATGTTTCCGTAACCACCGATGCCGGACGACTATGCACCACGAGCTTGCTTCCTTTTTCTTCACTTTTTAAGATGGAACCTAAAAAAGGAACATCCGCAAACTTTTCGGTAAATTCTTGCTCGTTTTTTATTCTATCGTCTATTAAGTCAATAATCACCAGCGCCAAAGCAGGAAGTATAAGTCCCAGAAATAATGCCAGGGCAAAATGAATCTTTGGGTTTGGAAATACTTTTTTCAACACCCGTGCCGGTTCAACAATTAAATGTTCGGGTAAACTACCGGCTTTGGCTATTTGTGCCTCGGCACGTTTTTGTAGCAGAAAGGTGTAAATGGCATCGTTAATATTGAATTTTCGCTGCATTCCCACCAGTTTTCGCTCTGTTTTCGGCAGTGTTTTCACTTGTTGCTCCAGTTGCCTAATCTGATCCTGGAATTTCTCCACTTCGCGTTTTAACGATTCCTTGGAAAAAGTAATGTTGTCGACAATGCTGTTTCTGAGGTTTTCGATTTTAATCTCCAGATTCTTAAAAAACGGCCCTTTTTGCTGATTCCTGGTAATCAGGTCGCTTCTTTGGTTGGAAAGAATTAACAGGTCCCTGATAAATTCGTTCAGTGTTGTATTGGTCACCCCTATAGACGAAGGAACAACAATCTTGCTGTAGTCATCGTCCTGCTGAAAATACTCATCCAAATACTCATAATAATTATAGGCCCGCTCTGTAGTGCTTTTTTGAATTTCCAACTGCTGAAGCCTTTCCAAAACACGGGTGGCCTTGGTGGTTATGTCCATCACCTGATTGGATGCCCGGAACTTCTCCAGTGTGCTTTCGGCAAAGCTCAGTGAATCGGAAATTTCTTCCAGCTGACTATTGATAAACGCGATGGTATTTAATGCCAGATGATTTTTCCGTTCGAGGTTTTTATTAAGGTAAATTTCATTTAGGGTCTGGATAAAATCTACACCTCTGGCAGGCGATTCCGATTTTAATGATAATTGCACCACGCTCACTTCGGTATTTACAGGGTTCACCTTTAATTCCTTTTGATAATTTCGTACCAAAGTTTCAATATCGAAAAACTTAAAAGCATATTTTTGCCCGGCTATTTTTTTTAAATCGACATCTTCATTTAAATAAATCCTAAATTTATAATCTTCCCCCATGATTACTGCCGATTGAAAAAACTCCGCTTCTATTTCCAAGTTTTTTTCCGTGGGATATCCAATTCCCGTGGAATAATTCACTATTCTGTAATCATCTTTATCTGCCCTTAAAACAAACTTCCCGTCCTCCTTAAAAACTACCTCAAACGTTGTGTTGATGATTTGGTTATGCAACGAATCGATGATGACCACAAAGGGCGATTGATTATAAATTTCCTTTTGCAAAAGATTTTCATCGAGATAATAGGCTGTTTCCAGATTTAATTTTTCAATCGTCTCACGGATCAAAGGAGATGAACTCAAGATTAACATCTCGTTTTGGTAGTTCATCTTTTGATCGAACATACTGAAACTTTGAATAAACTCCATCGCTTTTTGTCCATCCAGCCCCATATCTTCTTTTATATAGATGCTGGACGAAACCAAATATTTTGGCTTTAACACCTTAATAGAAACGATGGCCAAAACACAACAAAACACCAATGAAACCACGAACCAATGCCAGTTTTTAAACAGATGCTTAATCACCTTACTGACATCGATATATGAATCATTGTTGGTATTATTTTTTATACTCATTCTTTTACATAGTTAGCAACCAAAATAATGGTTGTAATTGAACTTAGCACCACAGCCCAGGGAAATGCGTCAAATCCCCAGTGTCGCCTTTTCAATGGTTCCACGTAAATGACGTCATCAGCTTGAACATACAGGTCTGCCTCCCCCAACAATGAAATATCGGTTAGATTGACCCTTTTGCGGACTACTTTATTGTTCGCATCCCTCACTATCACTACTTCTCTGCGGTTACCATATTCCGAAATGTCGCCGGCCAGGCCAAGTGCCTGAAATATGCTCAAATACTCGGCCGCATAGAAATATCGCCCTGGCTTATTAACACTACCTAGTACAGTAATGCTTTTATTGACAAAGGTAATTTTTACAGAAGGCGTGTTCAGATAGTCTTCAAGTTCCTTGCGTATTTTTTCGGATGCCTGATCAACTGTCAAGCCTTCAACTTTTGTTTGTCCAACAATAGGCAATTTAACCGCTCCGTCTTTGTCCACCGTGTAGGATACCATGGCCAAATCAAGTTCGGAACGTCCTCCGCCATAACGGTTTGGGTCATTGTTCATAAAGTTAATGTTGCCGTCGTCGAAACTTGAAACCTGGATATAAATTTGATCGAATACCTTAATCGTATTCTCAGATTTTTTATTGGCAAATGATTTTTCGGTATGGTCTAAATCGGGATCCTGCAAATAAATAATGTCTTGCTGCGGAACACATCCGAAAGTTACGACCACAAGGATCAAAAACAGAAAAGCTTTACTCATATTTGATTGGTTTATTTAATAATTGATTATCATGTTAAATACGAGACAATAGACCTATTTACAAGGTGCTTATCCTCAATTTATTACTACAATCATCGTTGATTTTTCAAACAACACTCAATCAGGCACTTAAAAAAACTTATCCAAGTGTTGTTTAAAATCCACCCTAAAATATTTATTCTCGGCCAATATTCTGTTTTTTTTTATATAAAAAACTACATTTTCGATATTAAATCAAACCTTTCACTTTCTATCATTAATCCTTACATAAAAAAAGGGCATCTATAAAATAAACACCCTTGGAAATATTGTAATATAATTTAATTTCTCCAAAAACAAGTTAAGCCGTTTTTATTCTATAGCCAACATCCACTTTCCCTTTAGAAATAGCGGTTAGTTTACCTTTTAACAGCCTTTTTTTTAATGGGGACAGATGATCTACAAACAGAATCCCTTCCACATGGTCGTATTCGTGCTGCACAACCCTGGCAGCAAAACCTTCCAGTTCCTCTTCAACCAGTTCAAAGTTTTCGTTTTCGTACTCAATCTTTATTTTGTTCGGTCGTTTAACTTCTTCGCGAATACCCGGCAAGCTCAGGCACCCCTCTGATTCGTTGCAATTTTCATCGTTTGTTTCCACAATAATTGGATTGATCAAGACACGTTTAAAGTCTTCCAATTCCGGGAATTCTTCCGACAAAGGACTGGCATCAATCACGATTAAGCGAATACTTTTCCCTATTTGAGGTGCTGCCAAACCTATACCATCAGAATGGTGCATGGTTTGCCACATGTCTTCTATCAGTTTCTCCAACCCTTCGTAATCCTCATCAATCTCATCGGCCACCTTTCTCAATACAGGATGACCGTAAACAGTTACCGGTAATATCATAAATTCAAATTTCCTTTTTGTTCCAAATACGACTGCAAGATAATGGTGGCACTTAGTTTGTCCACCAAATTTTTGTCTTGCCTGGCCTTCTTTTTAAGTCCCCCGTCAATCATCGCCTGAAAAGCAATTTTTGAGGTATAACGTTCGTCTACCCATTCAACAGGCATATGCGGGAATTTGTTTCTTAAACGGTTAAAAAAAGGTTTGATGTACCGCATCGATTCCGAATCCTCTCCCGAAGCCTGCCGGGGATATCCCAGCACAATCTGCTCCACATCCTCTTGCTCAAAATATTTTTCCAAATATTCGATTAAAGTATGCGAGGGAACCGTCTCCAAACCGTTTGCAATAATTTGCAAGGGATCTGTTACCGCAAGTCCCGTCTTTTTTCTTCCGTAGTCAATAGCTATTATCCTGCCCACATAAATTCCTTTAGAAAGGCAAAAGTAGTTGTTTTTGCCAATACAACAAGATATTCAGATTCAATATCTACAAAAGAAAATTTGAAGAAAGAAAAAGTTCCTGTTCAATTAATGTTAAATCGAACAGGAACTCCTATCAAAACTACTTAATTACTGCAATCCTTTTTCTTGCAACAATTGCTTGTTTTTTATGCTCCACTCCTTACAAGCCGTATACGCACATTCAGCGTATTTAGGAAGGTCTTCAAAGTCTAACAACAACCTGTCTTCCACTAAATCGTGAAGTTCACTAGCTATTTGACCAGCTTTGAATTTAAGCTTATTCACTTCCTTTTCCAGCTCTTTAATTTGCTCTTCTGTCATTACTGCTACTTTTCTTCGTCGCTTACGGTTGTGATTGAAGATATCTTGCACCAATCATAATAGGTATTAAACACCTTACCATCTATAGTTTCTGAAACCCAAACCACATTTTCTTCAAGAAAAATGGTAGCATTTTTATAGATTTTGCCATCATTGATTTGAAGTTCTACGCCTTTACGTTGTTTTCTTGACAGGGTTCCGTGTAAAGGCATAGTGGCATATTCCAACACCTTTTCCCAAGTTTGTTTTACTTCCATAATAAATTTTTTAAATTAGTAAAACAACCCCACCCTCAAACAATAAACCATCCAACTTAAATAACTGAAAATAAAACCTTACCCATGTGTTAATATACGATATGGTAGGAAATTTAAGCGGTAGTCTACAAAATTGTCGCATCGTACAACTATATTTTGCAAGAAATTATAGTTATACCTTTACTTCCCCATCTATCCTGTATCCGTCGGAAATATTATACCCTGCCAACGAACCAGTTCTCGATTGAACCACCATATATATCATACCTTTATCCGAGGTATTGCTTAATGTTCGTGACCCACGGGGTGATACCCTGACCATTGAACCTTCCTTAATTTCAAATATGTGGTTGTCCACCTGATATTTCCCCTTTCCTTTTATGAAAATATAAATCTCCTCATGTTGATGGTGCCCATGTAAAAAAGGTACGGTGGTATCTGGCGCTAACTCACGGAATGATATTTCCGCACCAGTGGATTTTAAAAGTTCTCCTGTGAAAAGTCGGCTTTTATCTTCAGTTCCGAATTTGGGATGAATAAAACTGTATTCCGACAATTGATCAAAACTCCCTATGTCAATTGCTTTATGGTTTTTACCTTCTGATATTTCTTTAATCATAGCTCCTTTTATTACGAATATCATTTGTAGAACACTTCAGATAAAATAGAGTTCTTAAAAACATATCAAACTAAGGCTATCCAAATTATACTTTTTAAACGAAATATTCTAATAAACGAAACAACCTCATATAAAGTGCTTTAAATTTGAACAAAATACATACTAAACGTGTCTAACATCTGGCAATCTATCATATTTCAATTCTTTGAATGAAAGGGTTGAGTTGCTTACCTATTGCTAACATTTAAATTATTGGTTTATGCGTTACAATTTAATTAGCATGCTTACGCTCATATTGTGGTCTGCGCCAATTTTAATCTCCAAAATTTCTTCTTCCACACAGGAATCGTTTAAAAATAAAAATGACAGTTTACTAAATGTCATTCGTTCCACCGCCAATGATACAGACAAAACAATGTTGTATATTGATTTATGTGACCTAAATACTTATAACAACTCGAAAAAAGCGGTTGAATATGCAAAGCAAGCTGTATATACAGCCAATCAAGCCGATTATTATTTAGGAATTGCCAAAGGTTACGAACGAGCAGCCAATGCATATTTTCAGTTGGGAGACCATGAACGTGCCACAGCGTATTATTTAAAAGCGGGCGATGCCAACAAAAAGGCGGGTAACTACCAGCTCGATGCCTCCGTAAACTATAACCTGGGTAACATTCAACATGAGCTAGGCAATTACGACAGCGCTATTTACTATGCCCAAGAGGCCGGGAAAATATTCAAAGCCAATAACGATTCGATGGGTTATGGCGCTTCGTTATATTTGGTATCCAGCGAATATCAGTCCAAAGGAAATTACGAACTGGCAACAGCAAACATTTTACAAGCCCTGGAAATTTTTAGAAACAAAGGCGTAAAAGAATGGGAAGTATATGCGTTAAACATGCTGGTAGGTATCTATAACGTTCAAAAGAAATATAATGAAAGCCTGGCGTTGCTCAACACCTGTTTACGCTATCATCAAAAAAACAATAACGCTAAGTTTACCGCCATTACCTATCGCCTTATCGGCGATATATATCTGGAAATTCCTGATTACGAGAGAGCAAGAGTTAACTTGGATTCTTCGTATCAAATTACGGTTGCAAACGGGTTTGCGCAAGAAGAAATCAAGAGTATGTACTCTTTGGGGCAATTGGCGTTTAGAACAAAAAACTATGAAAAAGCTTTAAAAATTTATCAATCAGGTCTGAAACTGAGTTACAAATGTGACGATGCGCTTTTTAAGTGTTCCAATTATTTCGGGATTGGCGAATGTTTCTCAGAACAGAAAAAGTACCATGCTGCCATTGATAATTTGGAGCAAAGTATTCTTCATGCCCAAAATATTGAAGACAATTATAAACTGAGGGACGCCTACGAAATTATATCGAGAAATTATGAGGCACTAAACAATCCCCAAATGGCGTTGAGCAACTTTAAAAAGTATAAGCAGTTTAGCGACAGTATCCATGCCAAAGAAAACAAACGACAGTTTGCCGAATTGACATCGAAATACGAGACCGAAAAAAAAGAGAAACAAATTACGGTTTTGCAAAAGGAAAATGCGAAAGCGGAATCTAACCAACAGCGTGTTTTGTTTTTCTGGATATTAACCCTGGTAGTCGGTGTGCTGGTAGTAACAATTTTGGTTCAGGCCTACCGAAAAAACAAACAATTACTGCGGGCCGAAAAAGAACTGGACCAGGTCAAGTCGAGGTTTTTTGCCAATATTTCGCATGAGTTCAGGACGCCCTTAACCCTGATTCTGGGGCCGGTGAGCGAAATGCTGAAAAACAAAGCGTCCGAACCCTTCCAACCTTCATTGCATACGGTAAAACAACAGGCCAACCGGTTGCTTTTGTTAATCAACCAGATACTCGACTTATCCAAACTGGATTCGGGTAAGTATTCGCTCCGTATTATTCAAGGTGATTTTGTGGCGATGTTCAAAAGCACGGTACTTTCCTTTCACTC
The DNA here is from genome assembly GCF_052400645.1 of Saccharicrinis sp. GN24d3. NCBI lineage: Bacteria > Pseudomonadati > Bacteroidota > Bacteroidia > Marinilabiliales > Marinilabiliaceae > Saccharicrinis > Saccharicrinis sp. GN24d3. The sequence continues at coordinate 441,992 of NZ_JBQTGI010000003.1, read as the reverse complement.
GCTGGCCGAAACCAAAAACATTCATCTGGAGATAGAATGTGAAAAGGAACAATGGATGATCCATTACGATCCCGAAAGCGTGGCCACGATACTCAACAACATTCTGTCCAACGCATTTAAGTTCGAACCCCATAACGGGCATATAAAAGTGCAGCTGGATTCTTCCGGCTCCGACGCGAATCAATTAAGTATTGCCATTACAAATAGCGGATCCTTTATTCCGGAAAAAGACTGTGCCTTGATCTTTGACCGTTTTTACGGTTCTACCCATACGTTTTCCCAAGGTAAAGGAACTGGAATAGGCCTTGCTCTTACCAAAGAACTTGTAAATATGCACCAGGGCAGTATACAAGTAAAAAGCACCAGGGAAACAGGCACTTGCTTCACACTATTACTGCCAACAAATCTTCCTGTTACCGAGCAAAACATGGCTATAACACCTATACGTCCTAATGGCAAGGAACATAAACCCAATGGTAAAAAACTTACCGTGCCTTCCGAAATTTCCCAAACAAATTCATTGCCCCTAATCCTTGTGATCGAGGACCATCAGGAGGTATCTGAATATATTGTTTCGATTTTGGAAAACAAATATCAGATTATTACAGCCAGTAATGGCAGGGAAGGCGTGGATAAAGCTTTGTTATTCATTCCGGATATAATTGTAAGCGATGTGATGATGCCGGAGATGAACGGTATTGAAGTTGTGCAATCCTTAAAAAGCAACGAATTGAGTTCGCACATCCCTATGATACTTTTAACCGCCAAAGCGTCGGTAGATGACCGTATTGAAGGGTTGGAAGTAAAAGCAGATGCCTATTTGACAAAACCTTTCAATGCTGATGAACTGAGACTTCTGATTCACAACATGCTGGATCATCGCAATAAGTTAAAGGAGAAATATTCGGATGAATTAGTAATTAACACGGCCAATATTCAGGTTAAATCTCTCGATCAGGTTTTTATGACCAGGATATGTCAAGCTATCGAAGACAATCTCTCCAACGAAAACTTCTCCGTGGAAGAACTGGCCGGCATTATCGGGTTAAGCCGAAGTCAACTGCACCGAAAACTGGAAGCGGTCACCGCTAAATCCACCAGTCGATTCATTCGGGAGTATAAGCTGGAACGAGCCAAAGAACTTATTCTTAAAAATACGGGTACAATTTCAGAGATTGCCTTTATGACCGGCTTTAAGAATATGGGATATTTTAACAAATCATTTAAAAACTATTTTAACACAACCCCCGGTCAACTTAAGGAAAACACTGATATACTATAACTTATATCCCATGCAACATAAGTGTAACATCACGCAACATGTGCGTTACCCTCCTCGATGACAATTATCGTAATTTTGGATAAAACAATCTCAAACTCCATTATTATGAAAAAGTCAGGTTTAAAATCAAACAAAGAATTATGGGGTGCAAATATTATTAAAATAGTATTGCCCTTATTAGTAATCGCCCTAATTGGATTTAGCTGTCAAAAGGATGATGGCCCCAATGCCGCTGAAGTTACCAACAACTATATCTTAAACCTCCCGCCTGTAACTTTCCCTTCGGAACAAGCCGAAGAATTGGATAGTTCCGCCACGGACCAAGATCTGGAATATGACTACACCATTGATTATTATACGGTGGCAGCGGGTTACAACGAGCAAATTGTACTAAACCCACAAACGGATGTTATTTATCCGGGAGCACTGATTAAAGGTGAAAGTATACTGGATGGTAGTTATATCCCTATCCCGGTTGAGCGCAAACCCATTACCATTTCAACTTCGCTACAAGGTTCCGGTCAGGTTTCGGTAGTTGTTGACAACCCGGATAAGTTGTCTGAGGTACGTGAGGCTGTCAATTCACTGATGAACCAGGAATACGACGTGCCCCCGGCCAACATCGGTTTTACCGTTGAAAAAGTATATAGCCGCGAACAGTTACGGCTTGCTCTAAAGGCCAGCTATGACAACGGTTTTGGCAACATTAATTCCAGCTTCGACTATTCCAATAAAAAAATCAGGTCGAGATTTGTAGCCAAGTTCATTCAAAACTATTATACCTTAGATATGGACTTGCCACAAGAACCATCTGACCTTACGGACGATACATCCAACAACAACCTTTATGGTTCGCTGATGCCCATGTATATATCCACTGTTACTTTTGGACGAATGGCTTTGTTCACTATTGAATCGGAATTGGAAGAAACTGAGGTACAGGCCTACCTGGAAGGCTCGTATGGTGATGTGGAAGGTGAAACGTCGTCCGATTTTGAAAGCTTAAAAGCCAAATCCACCATGAAAGTGTATGTGTTGGGGGGATCAGGATCCGATGCCGGAGCCACCATAAACGGATTTCAGGACTTTAAGAAATATATCGTTCAGGGAGGAAACTTTTCTAAAGAATCCCCGGGAGCGCCGATTTCTTATAAATTGAGATATATTAACGACAACTCGATTGCACGTATCGTATTTGCGGCCTCCTATCCTATCAGGACGGCCATACCGCGCACGGACAACATTAGATATGACATTTCCGTTCGTCTGCGTTCCATGAAACCTAAGTTTAGTGATGGTGCTGCCGGAGAATATAATGAATTATGGGGAAGCATTAAAAGTAAGCTCGGAAGAAATTCATCGTACAAAACTCATTGGAGCCAAAGTGATGGCGGCTCTTATTTGAAACTAAAACAAAACCAAACACATTACTTTTCAGATAATACAACTACGAATCGCACTTACACGAATTTAGTAGGAAGCGATCATATTACACTTAGACTTGATGTGAACGAAAGCGATTTAACCAAAGATATTGACATGGGTGTGGGTACATATAATATCGAATTACCTACAATTGTTAACTCGCCAAATGGAGAATATACTTATACGATATCTAACTATGGTAAAAGTCAACATTATATGGATCTTACATTTGTGTTTAAATTAAAGAAACTATATCGCGTAGAATAATCCGAGACCTGTCATCAGGAATTTGCATAAATCCTTAATGTCAGCAGGCATCAGCTGTATGGAGGGAATCCTGGTTTAACCCGCAATATGCATTAGAAAATCTATTACACATTGAAATTGTTTCAAAACAAGACACACCGCTGCTTCACTTCAACTCACCATAACGATGAAAACCTAGTAAGATTGCACTTTCAATGTTCACGACGAAGTTCTAATACATAATCCGGGTTTAAAATATTTACCGTAATTCAGAACTGTTTTTAAACCTGCGGTAGAGAGCGTATTTCGAGAATTCGGGGTACGCTCTTAAAAATTGTAGAAAAGTGACGGGGTGAATATATTGTCATACAAGATAGCAGGTCGGATAATTCCCCCTGGCTGACAAAACAGTTGACCATCCTCACATGCTCTATTCAAGCATTTTTTTTATTGTTCTTTTTTGATGTTGCATTATCGACCATTCAATGATAGAGTTCTTGCTTGAAGGTAGCGATTTCGCACTTTCGCGGAGGATCGCTTACCATGAAAACAGTTTTCATAATATTTTAATTTAATATTAGATTGATTCGTTTTTTAAGAGCATAGGTTCCATACATCCGGATTTTGTGCGCAAATGTATTGGGCAAGCCATGGGACGGTGTAATGACAAAACGGACATGTATAAAAATGAATCTTCCCGGTATACTTTTACAAACCGAAGCTTATGGTTGGATTAGTGCCTGACTTCGCTAGTGCGAAGATTGCTAATATTTAACGATGTATTATTCTTTTGTACATTAAATGTAAATTTACTACCCTTATTCAATGCACTTTCGACTTTAAGCTCGCCTCCCAGTTTCTCCGCCAGTTTTTTACATATCATTAAACCCAGTCCGGTACTTGATTCACCGTTTGTTCCACATCTATTCGTATTAATTCCCATATTAAAAAGATTCTTCACCATTTCCTTATTCATGCCGATACCAGAATCGTGAATGACCACCGCTACTTTTCCATTATTGCTGTCTTCGGTTGAAATGCAGATTTCACCACCTTGTGGTGTGAATTTTATGGCGTTATTGATTAAGTTTCTTTGTATGGTTTGAAATATATGTATATCCGCAAAAATATCGATATCACCTGGTACCAGAGTACTAATTTTAATATCCTTGTTGCTGCATTCTTCTTTGAAAAAGTTAACACTTTTAATGGTCATGTCTTTCAGATTAATTGTCTGAGGATTCAAATTCATTTTCCCTTGTTGAATTTTTCCCCACTCCAGCAACGATTCTAAAAGTTCGAATGCATTTACCGATGACTTATTTATTAATCCCGCAAATTCCCGCATTTCTTCTAATGTGAGGTTGCTGGATTTATTGCACATTAATTCGGTAGCACCTAAAATACCGTTGAAAGGAATTCTCAAATCATGCGCCATAATATTAAAGAACAGGTCTTTTGAAGAATTTTGTCTCTGTAGTTCAAAATTTTCATTTATCATCTTTTTCTTTTCCTTTTCGTAGGTATTTTTCAAAAAGCTTGTCATCAAAAAAACAGCAATAATTGCAGCTACATAGCCAAATAGCAGCGCCGATTCTTTTGCTTCAACATTGGGATAAGGTATAATCAGCTCATCATAATACTGGTTCTCCAGAATAATTAACAGGGCAAAGTTTGCTATTGTAACTGTAAGTAAAAGCAATTGGTATTTGGTTTTGGAAATACCAATAAATATAGAAGTGAAAACTATATATAGGGCGGGTATCGAACCCGTTAAACCTTCGTTCAACACCCACAGAACAGATAGAAAGCCAAGGGTGGTAAAAAAGAAGATAAAAGAGTTGAATATTTTCTTAAAACGCGATAAATAATAAAGTACGCCATATGTGACAACTCCAATGACAACTGCAACATTAGGTATTATTGAGAATCCCGGTTTAGTATCCCAGATGAGAGCTAATATCCCCGCTACTGCACCCACTAAACAAGTGGAAATATATATTCTATTCTCCAAATTAAATGATTCTTTATTTCCAATAAGAAATCCAGGCATAATTTAAAGTATTGCAAATTAATACACGGTTTGTATCTGAAGCGAAATTTTTCGATGGTTCATTAACAGGTTTCCCCGCATAAAAAGGCCCTTAAAGAACACAAATCCCACCATTTTTTTAATGGTACTGAATATCTTGTACCATGGTATTTGCGCCCAAAACCTCCACAATAATATCATGATGGCGATGATCAAAACGCTGGTATACCCACTTTTTTAGCAGGTTATATTCTGTGGCCGATAACCAGCTTGATGATTTTATCAATTCTTTTTTAAACAGTTCGGGATTATCAATTACACCTTCTAAAACCCTTTTTTGATGTTCCAGCATAGCATTCATGTTAAGCATCCGGTTTTCCATTTTAACAAAAAAATAACAGACCAAATCAATAAAAAATTTGAATTTGAGCTTTCTCCCCCAATGAGTAATTAAACTTTGCGTTCTGTTGCCCGGGTCAACTGCATGATTCACCCAAAATAAGATTCTTTAAAACAAACCTCAGGCGTATAGCGGTATCCTTCTTTAATAGGAAGAGTTTTAATTCTGGGGATATTAACCATCAAAACACCATTATCCACCACGGTCTGGATGTTATTGGTATCCATATCGCGCCATATGTTTATTTTTTCTATCAGGATGCTTTTGGGTTCTGTTTCGCCCATGATTGCATAACTACCCGGAAGGTCTTTTATTTCACCCGTTATTTTTAGTATTACTTCGTCCTTGCCCAATTCAACCTCTACACCTATTTTTTTGATATGTGTAACATTATACTTAAACATATAAGCTTTAGGCGACTGTAAAACCGTTTCTTCCAACGGAATCCGACTTGATATTGTTGAACCGGTCAAATGCTTGTCATTTCCTAAGATATCTGAACCTAACCTTTTGTTTTTCATGATTTATTCCTTTCTTAAAATAGTTTATATTTATTGCGTACATTTATATTTAATAAGGCTATATTCACCTCACTCATGCTGTTCTGCATAAGATGGTTTAGCAATTGATTCTTCAATTCTGTTGTTAACGGCCATTCTATACGCCATCGACTTAATGATGGAAAGCGTGGTTGCGAGATGAGACCTATTGTATACACCCTGATTTTCTTTATTGGTTTTTAACAGGTGTTTGTATTTGGCTTCTATAAATCCGATATGCCGAAACCCTCCGCCGGATTCTTTTGATCTGGCCATCAGTTCTTCAGGGGTGATATGACTACCTATAATAATTCCGAGATTATCGATGGGTTGGGTTGCTTTTTTGAGCAATTCTTTGGTCTCTTTTGTTTTTTCTTGTCTGTTTTTAATATAACACCGTACCCAATCTTCCAGAACTGTGGTATATGTGGGATTTCCCATCTGTATTTCTGTCCAGATGTACAGATCGGGGCTGTACAGTACTTTGGCCAGTTTGTTCAATGCAATAATGGATGTAAGAAGATAGGAATTGGGATTTCCAAGATTTTCCAAAACTTCGCTGAACAGGCTGTTTATTACTTCTACATTCTTAGCGTTCATTTTATATTGTTTTTATCTTTAGTATTACAAATAATATTTATATTGATGAACTTCACGGAGGTGTTTTAAATATATTACAATTCCGGGCATTTGCCTGTAGTTAAATAGCAATGGGTTTTGTAGGTAAAATAACGATTGAAATGTAGCACAATCGACTACAAATGGATTAATACTAAGCCGGTTTTACCCAAGGGTTACACCTCACTCCCATAGGTAATTTCTTGTTGCCTTCTCTTAAGCATTTTATCTATTCGTTTAACCAGATAGTCTAAATGAACTGGGTTTACCAGATAAGCCGCGGCTCCGCGTTTAAAGGCTTCTTCCCAATACAGGGGTGTGTTAATTTCAGAAACCATGATCACAGGGGTACGCTGAAGGTCAGGAATTGATTTGATATCTTTTAATAAAAACAGACCTGTCGTGTTTTTTAACTTAAGGTTCATCAGTATGACATCGGGTTGTTCCGTACAGGCACTTTCAATAGAATGTTCACTACCGGATGAAACAAGGGTGTAATTCTTGTTTTCTAACATGTGTTGAAGCATCACTAAAGTTTCATCATCGTCTTCAACAATCAGAATTTTGGCTTGTAATTCTTCGTAGATATTTTTCATATATTTAATAAAATTTAGGGTGTTTTATTGGGGCATGAAACCGTTTATCCATGTACTTACGAACCGGATTGTGCGATACAGTCATGTCCCAAACAAAGCACCTCTTCATAAATTTCGGGGTGCCGGTTCCGGAAGTTATCACAAACCCATTTGATCAATATAGTCCGTTCGTTCACATTTAACCATAACATGGATTTCATAAGTTCTTTTCTGAACAGTTCTTTGAAATCAACTACTCCGTTCAAAACATTTTTCTGATGCTCTAACATAAACCTGGATTGATTATTAATATACTTTTTCAAACTCGATAGCAAGTATATTTATAATCATGGAAATACCGTGTAGTGAAATAACCTCGGCTGTTGTAGTTAAAACTACGATAAGAATGTAGCGTAAATGACTATAGGTTGTTTTTTACGACATAACGGATAAGCTGGGAAGTGGAATCGAAATTCATTTTTTTGAAGATACGGGATTTGTAGGTGTTGACCGTACTGATGCCTAATGCTAAATTTGCTGCTATCTCTTTGGTTGATTTACCGGAACCTATCTGGCATAATATCTGGAATTCACGGTCCGACAGTTTTTCATGAAGTTTTTCCGATGAACCTGTGTTTAAATCCCATGCAAGTTTTTCCGCTAACTGTTCACTGATATATCGTCCGGTGCTTATCGACTTTCGAATGGCCTTAATTAATTCTTCGGGTGCCCGGTCTTTGGTAATGTATCCCGAGGCGCCGGCCTTAATAGCCCTGACAGCAAATTCTTCTTCCGGGTTAACACTCAGCATAAGGACGTGCATGTCGGGCTTTATTGTTTTTATATCTTTTAGCACATCCAGCCCGTTTCGGTCGGGTAAGTTAATATCCAGTATGATCAGGTCACATTCATTTTTAAGGATAAAACCACATGCTTCGGCTCCTTTTTGTAATTCGCCAACAACCCAAATGTCCTTCTCGGTTTTAAGTGTCTTTTTTAATCCTTCCCGGATAAGAAAGTGATCATCCACTATCAGTAATTTAATCACGAATAGGTCGGTTTATTGTTTAGTATTGAATAGATGTGTTATACTAGTATTTGTGTTACGGGTATCTATTTCAAATATACAATAATTTTTGAAGTATACTTGTTTTATTCGAATACAAACAAACCACACGAGGAACTGATGCCATTGGCTGTGGTGTGCCAGCCCTGGAAGTCAATCCCCCTGCATAGTTACAATCGTCAGAAAGATCCAAGACCGCCCCCTTTTCCAAGGGGGAAGGATCCGTTCACCCCTCCGTTGGCGAAGCATCAATGGGGATAATTTTAATAAAATAGTAGAAAACCACCTCCCGGTTCGTACCTCACCGTACTCCTCCTTGGTAAGGAGGAGAACTGATTCTCATGATTTATAACGATTTACGGGCATTCACCCTTAGTTTCTATAATGTCATAACCCTCAGGCCATGGGCGACAGGCGGAAAGGGAGGTGGTGATTAATAAGGTGGTAACAAAAAGAACCTTTCAGGGGCATTAGCTTTGGAGTGCCGACCCTTAATGTCAATCCCCCTGCATAGTTACAATCGTCAGAAAGATCAAAGACCGCCCCTTTTCCAAGGGGGAAGGATCCGTTCACCCCTCCGTTGGCGAAGCATCAATTGGGATAATTTTAAAATATAGTAGAAAACCACCTCCCGGTTCGTACCTCACCGTACTCCTCCTTGGTAAGGAGGAGAACTGATTCAGATGATTTATAACGATTTACGGGCATTCACCCTTAGTTTCTATAATGTCATAACCCTGTCTGCCGACAGGCAGGCGCTACGCGGTATTGTTTCAACGCGTGAACACCGTGGGTGTTCCGGCATTATAGAAAACGTGGTACGGTTGCGAAGTTTACCGCGTAGCGGTTACGGCATGTTATGTCCCGCCTTAGCGGGAGGGGTGTCATTATGGGCAAGTTCCCGGTCTGCAACCATAACCGTCAGCCTATGGGCGACAGGCGGAAAGGGGGGGTGATTAATAAGGTTGCAACAATAAGAGCCTTTCAGACGGATTGGCTGTGGTGTGCCAGCCCTGGAAGTCAATCCCCCTGCATAGTTACAGTTGTAAGAAAGATCCAAGACCGCCCCCTTTTCCAAGGGGGAAGGATTCGTTCACCCCTTAGCTCTAGGCCATGGGCGGAAGGCGGGCAAATCGGCACCAGCGATGCAATGATTACACGGTGTTTCTTTTTTCGTTTCTCAATGCGGTTTTCCCGGCAATGGTATCTTAATCCATATATTGGTCCCCTGTCCTGCTTCGCTTTTTATTTTCAGTTCCCCATTCAGCAGAAGTACCCTCTCTTCCATACCCAGCAACCCAAACGATTGTTTTTGTTCCCGTACATTTAAGTCAAAACCAGCCCCATTATCGCTTATTGTAAGCGTGAGATATTTTTTACTTTTTTTAATCACCATATTTACCCTGGAAGCTTTTGCATGTTTGGCAACATTGGTCAGCACTTCCTGAACTATCCGGAACAGTGCGATATTGGAGTCTTTATCAAAATCAATACGATCAATATTCGAGCTAAAATCTGTCCGAACCCTGTTCCTTCGCCCGAATTCATCCAGATGCCGTTGTATGGCCGGTATAACGCCGAAGACATCAAGCACCTGCGGGCGGAGCTCGGTAATCATTTTTTTTACGTCGTTGATGGCTGTAGTCAATACATTCTTCGATTCTTTCAGTTCGGTTAATATTCCCTGCCGATCCACCGGTTTGTTTTTATCTTTTATTTCCCGTTCTATGGTTGACAAATTCATATTGAGGGCCGCCAATACCTGGCCAAATTCATCATGTATTTCCCTGGCGATAGCCGTTCTTTCCTCTTCGCGTACCGATTGTAGATGCCGGGTATGGGATTGTAACTGCTTCGTCTTTCTTAATAAATTTTCTTCCGTTTTTTTAAGTTCGGTAATATCCTGTATAATCGTAAGCATATGTCTTTTCCCGTATAAATGAATTGGAACAACTTTTACTTCTACCTGAAACTCAGATCCGTCTTTTCTATAGTTTGTTCCATACACATGAGCGGATTTACCTTCTTGAATTTTTTCTGTAATTTGGGTTAATTTCTCCAATAAATTTTTACCAATATATTGATGAATATCTAAGGACAAAAATTCATCCCTGGAATAACCGTGCATGTGGTAGGAAGCAGGATTGGCATCTATCATTCGATGGGAAAGGTCGCGAATATGAAATCCAATGGGGGCGTTATCAAAAATGGTCCTGTACCTTTCTTCACTTTCCTTGAGCGACTTCTCAGTTTCCTTTAATTTTGTGATGTTCAACATTGAGGTTAAAAGCGCATCTTCACCTCCGTAAATGATTTTTTTCACCGACATGTGGGCCCAGTATAGCTTTCCGCTCTTAGCTTTTATCCGGCATTCAAAATCATCTGCCTTCCCCTGTTGTTCTATGATTTCCAGTAATTTCTTGCGGTCATTATAATCCACATATACCTTATCTGTGGTAACAGTTTGCAGTTCCTCGTGTGAATATCCCGATATTTCAGACATTTTATCGTTGACTTTAAGCACCTTGCCGGAGAGGGATGTGATGCTAACAGCGATGGTTGAATTGTTAAATAACGACCGGTATCTATCCTCGCTTTCCCTAAGGGCTTTTTCCATCCGTTTCCGTTCGGTAATATCAACTATACTTAACATGACTTCAGGTTCTTCTTTTAAACTAAGCAAGGCCGTTGAGATCAGGAATGTCGCCTCTTTTTCTTCACCATTTATTAACAACGGTAACGAAGCTTCTTTCATTTCATGGGTTATCCCTTTTTCAAAGGTATCCATTACCCTATTGCGAATAGGGCATTGAACACAGGAAGGTCCAAACCCACACCCTTTCGGATGGTCAAGATGATGTATACACCGGATGGCTTCGCCGCCGCGTAATCCAATCAGGTCATGCGAAGATGCCCCAATATACTTTTCTCCATACTTGTTAATTTTTTTTATCCTTCTATCTTTATCAATTAGCATTAGCAGAACTGGGGCATTTTTATAAATAACGTCCAGCTCCTCTTTGTTCTTTATATTGATGGCTTCGCTTTGCTTTCGTAAGGTAATGTCTATGAGCATCAGCCGCCACTGATGCAATTTTCCTGAATCATCACAATCAGCCTCTATTTCTGCCAATACCCACGCTGGCCGGTTGTCATTGATTTGAAGAGGCAGCTCGATACGCTGTTTCTCCCCGGTTTTGATGGATTCTTTAAGGGTTTCGTGATAGGCACCTTCCCAGCCCGGTGCTATAAAATGGCTGAACCCTGAATGCAACAGGTACCGGCGTTCCGTTTGTAATAACGTGACCGTCATCAGGTTTGCACGGGTAATAATACCTTTTGCATTGATGGTTATATAACCGCAGGAGGCAAACTCGTACAGGTTCTCGTACTCCAGTTGAAGGTCGGATATTTCCTGCCGCGACTGCCGGAGTTCTTCGTTCTGGAGTTCAAGTTCGATCTGCTGTACCTTTAATTCATGGATCAGTTCGAGCATGTCGGCGGAATCCGCATTTGTGCCAACGGGCTGATGCTTAATTAACTCTTCTGCCCGTTGGCGGAGTATTTCAAATTTGTCGGATTTATTGTTGTCGTGTTGCATACCTTTCTGTTCACCGGTTAATAGATACCGCAAGCAAGTTGGAAACTTGTGGCCAGGGCTTTATTGTTTATTCATGCGCATGTATTGTCACGAATATACTAAATTATTAGGAGGAGGGAGAAATAGGGAATGGTCATCTGCAATTTTCCATTTATTCAATCCGTAACCGCTACGCGGTATGGTTTCAAAACGTAACATTGTTCTACAATGCCATAACCGCCACGCGGTATGGTTTTAACACATGAACGTTTTTTTACAAATCCGTAACCCTACAATGCCATAACCGCTACGCGGTATCGTTTCAAAACGTAACATTGTTCTACAATGCCATAACCGCCACGCGGTATCGTTTTAACATATGAACACCTTGGGTTTTCCGGCATTGTAGGTTACGGTGTGTTCATTCAAAATATTTAAATAGATAATGTTCATCAAACTCTACCTCAAATTTTTTTAGAAAAGACGAATACTCCTTCTTAAACGACTGTTTTTGATGATGGTCCTCCTGATTTTTTACGTAATTGTAAATGTCATCTAATTGTGATCGACCATAAGAAAATGCACCAAAACCTTCCTGCCATTGAAACCTTCCATTAAATACCTTCAAATCATTTATAAAAATCGATGAAAGCCTTTTGACTTCTTTAACGGTGTCCGAAACAGATACTTTTGGATTCAATCCGACCAAAAGATGCACATGATCTTTCATGCCATTAATTATTATTGACTTATGGTTCAAAGTTCGAATAATACCGCCCATGTATTCAAAAACACGAGGCCGAATCTTATCAACTAAAAGTGCTTCTCTGTGAAAGGGAGAAAAAACCAACTGAATATAAATTTGCGTGAAAGTTCCTGGTTTCATAATTATGTCAGATTAAATTCATCATAATTTACATACAATTTTCCATTTAATCAATCCGTAACCGCTACGCGGTATGGTTTCAAAACATGAACATTTTTTTTACAAATCCGTAACCCTACAATGCCGTAA
>NZ_JBQTGI010000003.1:0-429119 GCF_052400645.1 Saccharicrinis sp. GN24d3 | reverse complement strand
CGTAACCGCCACGCGGTATCGTTTTAAAACGTAACATTTTTCTACAATGCCATAACCGCCACGCGGTATGGTTTCAAAACATGAACATTTTTTTTACAAATCCGTAACCCTACAATGCCGTAACCGCCACGCGGTATCGTTTTAAAACGTAACATTTTTCTACAATGCCATAACCGCCACGCGGTATGGTTTCAAAACGTAACATTGTTCTACAATGCCGTAACCGCTACGCGGTATGGTTTCAAAACGTAACATTGTTCTATAATGCCATAACCGCCACGCGGTATGGTTTCAAAACATGAACATTTTTTTACAAATCCGTAACCCTACAATGCCGTAACCGCCACGCGGTATGGTTTCAAAACGTAACATTGTTCTACAATGCCATAACCGCCACGCGGTATGGTTTTAACACATGAACGTTTTTTTACAAATCCGTAACCCTACAATGCCTTAACCGCTACGCGGTATCGTTTCAAAACGTAACATTGTTCTACAATGCCGTAACCTACAATGCCATAACCGCTACGCGGTATGGTTTTAACATATGAACACCTTGGGTTTTCCGGCATTGTAGGTTACGGTGTGTTCAGGATTATTGGTTTTGTTCCGGTTTTTTTATGATCGTTATTCTTGCCGTATAAATCGCAATAGGATTCGATAAGGGAAATCAGGTTCCACATTTATTGTACTGGCCTCAAGGATGTAATGTTGTTTTTCTTTTTGATTGGCGAACACGAAATCTCCGATTGAAAATCCCTCTGCTTTCTTGAGTGCATTATCCAGTTTTGATTTCAATTCAGAATCACCTGTTTTGATACCCAAGGCGGAAAAAATATTCGTTCCGGTAACGGTTTTTTGAATCACTTCAATTGCGGACGACATGGCGGTATTGGCAATAACCATATTGCCATCTTTATCAAGAACGGCCATGGGCTCATTGTTCATATCGAAAATTAAACGCGTTAAATCCATCGCATGGGTAATAATCACTTCCTGGGCTTTTTTCTGAAGATCGATGGATGAAAAAGTTAAAACCAGGCCATCAATCCGGTCATCAATAGTGCGAAAGGGCAATATGCGCATTTTATACCATTCCCCATTATTGGTTTGTACCTCAACATCTTTAGGGATTAAGCTTTTTAAAACATCCTCGCAGTCTGTTATTAGTTTATCGTAAACCAGGTTGCTTACAACATGATTTAAAGGCCGCCCATTATCTGTCGGGATTAGGTTGATAATGGATCTGGCCTCCGAAGTAAATCGCCGCAGGTTCAATTGGTTGTCTACAAAAATGGTAGCAATTTTAGTACTGTTTAACAGGTTGTGCATATCATCGTGCGCTGCCGATAGTTCCTCTAATTTGCCTTGAAGTTCGCTGTTGACCGTCTGCAATTCTTCATTTAAGGATTGAAGCTCTTCCTTGGACGATTCCAGTTCCTCATTGGTGGATTGCAGTTCCTCATTGGTCGACTGCAGCTCTTCGTTGGTGGATTTTAATTCTTCGTTGGAAGACTCTAACTCTTCAATGGTGGCTTGGTGGTTTTCACGGGTATTTAGCAGTTCTGCCTCTAGTTCCGCGATCCTTGATGAATCTTTTGAAGAAAATTCCTTTGAATCTTTTTTTGAATCAACAGGAGTTGACTTGATTTCGATATCATTTAAAACCACCAGGAAATATCCGGTTAATTCATTGGGTGCCTTCATCGGACATATATGCAAATCAATGATCTGCACGCCGCCGTCGGTTTTAACCGGAATCCGTTTTCTGGTTTCCTGTTTCCCCGAGGTTTTAGAAGCGCGCAGGGCGGTGAAAAGCTCAATTTTCAACCCTTCCCTTGCTAAATTCAGGATATTATGAGTAGGTGGCCCGCCGGGTGTTTCAAGATATTTACCTGTCCGACCCTGAACATGTATTATTTCACCTTTATCATCAATAAGAATTGCGGTGGGGGAAAATTGGTCCAAAAGAAGTTTTTTGGTCAACTGGCTATAGTTTATGTTGGGTTTCACCCGGGTCGAAGAGACTTTCCTTTGAATAGCCCCATCTGAAATGCCTCCACTCGGAAAATCTATAATCTGACGTTGTGCGCTTGATATTTCCTTTCTTTTGAATATCTTCCATTTTTTATCCATTACCTTAAATAGATAACCAAACCCCCCAATAGTTTCTGACGACCCCAGCATCAAAATCCCATTTGGATTAAGCGTGTGGTGGAATAAAGGCATCAGCTTTTTTTGCGTCTCGGTGTTCAGGTAGATAAGCAGGTTACGGCAGCAAAGCATATTCAAGTGTGAGAATGGCGGATCCTTGATGATATTCTGGACCGAGAAAATAGTGCACTCTCTGATCACCTTACCGATGCGATAATATTCCCCTTCCTTAATAAAATATTGGTCCAGGCGTTCCTTACTCATTTCCGTGGCGATGCTTAGCGGGTATGTGCCTTCCCTGGCTTTTTTGATGGCAAATTCATCGATATCGGTACCAAACAATTGCAATTCTATATTTTTGGGGATATTCTCCAGGAATTCGTGCAAAATAATGGCCAGCGAATAGACTTCTTCGCCGGTGGAGCATCCGGGAATCCATACCCTGAAAGTTGCATCATTTCCAATCCCGCCAATAATATCGGGCAATACTTTGTCCTTAAGGGCATCATAACTCCCGGCATCACGGAAAAAGCTGGTTACCCCAATTAACAGTTCACGGAACAGGGCATCTATTTCGGTTGAATTCTCGCGCAGGAAGCGAACATAGTTTTCGTGCGACCTTATTTGGTTTAAGCTCATACGCCGGTTAATGCGCCTGATTAAAGTGTTTTGTTTGTAGGTTGAAAAATCCATTCCAACCCGGGTCCGTAAAATAGAGAAGATCTTGTCCAGCCATTTTTGATGGACCTTATCCATTGGTTCTATTGATCCAGTGCTTTCTTGAGGTTTTGAAAAATATTCGACGAGTTTGCCCGGCATTTCTTCAGGCTTCAGCACCATGTCGGTTATACCGGTGTCGAAGGCACTCACGGGCATCCCATCGTGTTCGGCCGATTCCCTGTTCTGCACCAATACCAGTCCTTCATTGGCTTTTATTTCTTTCAGTCCGAGTGTTCCGTCTGTGCCTGTGCCCGATAAAACAACGGCAGCCGAATAACACCCCTTGTCCAGGGCAAGGGATTTGAAAAAATGGTCAATAGGGTGAATAATATGTTTACTCACGATATCGAGCAAGTGAATCTTATTGTTAAATAATGAGATATCCTTGCCGGGTGAGATCACATAAATATGGTTTGGTTCAACTAATAGCCCGTCCCGGGCTTCTTGTACCGGAACCGGGGTTACATATTGCAACAGACCGGACAGCATGCTGGGTTTCGTCGGGGACATGTGCACCACAACGATATATGCCATACCGCTTTTTTCGGAAACATTGGAGAAAAAGGATTTTAAAGCGTTAAGCCCACCTGCCGATGCCCCTAACCCAACTACGGGAAAGGGTTTCTCGTCTACGGTTTTTGATTTGGAGCCAGCTTTTTTATTTGCCTGCCCTTTTTGCTGTTGATTTGTTGTTTTCTTAGTCATGTTAATCACCTTAGTTCCAGGTGGTCTATACAAACGATACACCACTGTTTATAACTGTTCAATATGCATACTTTGCGATGCAGGTACACTTCCTGCTCCATTAAGCATGTATGAATGGAACGAGCATTAACAAATTTAAGAAAAAAGTGACGGGGTGAATATTTTCAATGCCTAAATAGTTCACCCCGTCCTTAAAATATCCTTACTTCAACACCTATTACAGAAAATACAAAACGGAGTAATACGCTCCCACTCCAATAA
The DNA here is from genome assembly GCF_052400645.1 of Saccharicrinis sp. GN24d3. Taxonomy (NCBI): domain Bacteria; kingdom Pseudomonadati; phylum Bacteroidota; class Bacteroidia; order Marinilabiliales; family Marinilabiliaceae; genus Saccharicrinis; species Saccharicrinis sp. GN24d3. Next base: position 425,279 of record NZ_JBQTGI010000003.1, on the reverse strand, counting down.
ACACAACAGAAACCACTCTGCGGAACCAGACTTCGAAGTTTTTCATTCCGTTATAGAGTCTGCCCACCGAACCCACGCTAAAGGCCAATATCCAGGCAAATAGGATCACGGGGATACCGGTGGCCAGAGCAAACACCACCGGCAAATAGAGGCCGCTTACACTGCTTATGGTCATAGGAATGAGCATCCCAAAAAACAGCACTCCGCTGTATGGGCAAAAAGCCAATGCAAAAACGATTCCCAACAGTAAGACACTCCAAAAACCGTTATTGGAATTCTCTTCCATTTTATTGGTTAAGCCTGTGATACCCGGGATTTTTATTTTGATAAGCCCCAACATAAACAACCCGATGATAATTAATAACGGTCCCAGAATTTTTTCGCCCCATTCCTGCAGCAAGCCTGTTAGGTTAAATTGTCCGGCACCCAGAAAAAACAATAGTCCCAGCAAGGTATATGTGATTCCGCGACCCAGCGTATAAATCACCCCGTTAAAGAATACTCTTCTTTTATCCTCGATGTCTTTGCCGATAAAACCAATAGCCGTAATATTTGTAGCCATAGGACAAGGGCTAATGGCTGTCATTAACCCGAGTATAAAAGCGGATACCATCGGAATTTGGGCGTTCTCTAGTATGTTGTTTAATATCTCCATTTAAATGTCTTTGTAATATTAAACATAACTTACTCCTTTACGCCTTGTCTTTGACGCTTTCTTGTCAAAAACATTACCGTAATCGAGTATTATGTTGGTATCAATTCAGCAATCTTTCTATGGTAGAAACCAATTTGGCTTGCAATTTTTCAGGGTTTGTACGGGCATTCATAAATGCCTCGTTGGTAAGATTTACCACCTCATCCCCTTTAACCAAAATCAAGGTTTGTCCATTCACTTTGTATTTGGCCAGTAAAGGGTTATCTTTTTCCTCTTCCCTGTTGATGGACGCAAAAGAAACTTTACCTTCGTATTTTGCCTTCAGTGTTTCGGCAGTTACTTTTTCCACCGCTTGGCAAGTGGCACAGCGACGTGTGGCATGAAAATAGTAGGCCTGAACATCAGCTTTTGCAACCTGTGTGGAAGATGAACAACAGCTTTTAGTCTGAGTATTTTCAGCGCTGCAACAAGATGCCTGGTCAGCTTTTGCTGTTTGCTCACAACATGATTTAGTCTCTGTTTGTGCAGTTTGCTTTGCAGAACTTGAAGTACAGCTTTGAATACCGAAAGTTAAAACTGCCATCGATAATAGTTGTAATAAATTTTTTGTTGTCATCATTTTGTTAAAATATTATTAAATTATAAACTAAGACTGTCCAAAATATTTTTAAAAGAAACCTTTTTATTTTATCAGTTTATCAGATCCTTGTTTTCGAACTATTCCAATTCTATTGCAAAAGTTCTTTCAGCTTATCAACCTTTGGAACACTGCCTTTTAAAACAACCTTACCATCCACCACTAAAGCAGGGGTGGTCATCACGCCAAACTCCATGATTTTAACGATGTCCTCCACTTTCGTCACGGTTGCATCAATCCCTAATTGTTCAACGGCTTCTCTTGTTACCTTTTCCAGACTTTTACACTTTGCACATCCTGTGCCCAATACTTGAATATCCATAATTACTGTTTATTTGTTGAGTTATTTATTTGTTGAGTTGTTGAGTTGGTTCATTTTAATTTTATTATTCGTAAAACAACGAACATGTGTTTCAAATTTTTTTTAAATCCTTAAAAATTCCTTGAATAATAGCTGTGCTTCCGCCCAGTTTTCCTTGTTGATACAATATTTAATTCTGGGCGTTTCTATCTCCCCCTGTATCAAACCTGCATCCTTCAGCTCTTTTAGATGCTGCGAAAGAGTTGACTTGGCAATAGTCAATTCCTCGCTTAAATCGCCACTGTAACAACAAGCCTGTTTCGATAACAATTCCAGCACGTACACCCTTACCGGATGTCCCAGTGCTTTGGCATATCTGGCAATTTTCTGCTGTTTTACCGTTTCTATCTCTAATTTAAAACTCATTTCTTAATTTACGTTCGTATTTTAACGAACAAAATTAAGTACATTTTATTAATGTGCAAGAATTAAATGAAAAAAAAACAGAATTTGATTTTTTTTACTACGAGTTAGGGGCTACGTATAAATCAGTTTTTTTTTGCAAGCGTATTGAATTATGGCTGCGCAGATTGCACCTACTAATTTGTATACGACACCGCCGTAACCAACAACATACCGGAGCGCATCGCCATTCAATAAAATTAGCTTATTATCACATGTTTTAGTATCTTATAAAAGTGCGGAAAATGACAGCTCGATTAAGGAATACATCATGGCAGAGAAAAAGCTAAAAAAGGAACTGGGTCTGTTAGATTTGATCTGCATCTCCTCCGGGGTTATGATCAGTTCGGGACTCTTTGTGCTGCCTGCACTCGCCTATGCCAAGACAGGGGCTTCCATAATATTATCATACGCCATTGGCAGTTTAATTTTAATTCCAACCATATTGTCTAAATCAGAACTTGTTTCGGCCATGCCCAAAACAGGTGGCATATTCTTTTTTGTAGATAGAAGCATGGGTCCGGCAGTGGGTACCCTGGCCGGAATTATTGCCTGGTTATCATTGGCCTTCAAATCGGCTTTTTCACTAATTGCCATTGGCATATTTGTAATTCTGTTTAAACCCGATATCAGCTTAACAGAAATTAAGACCATCGGTGTGGCCTGTTGCTTATTTTTTATGGTCATTAATCTGAATGGCGTTAAAATGGCCGGTAAATTTCAGCGAATTATTGTTTTATTCTTGATTGGGCTACTTATTGCTTATGTCACCATAGGAGCCTTTTCAGTTGATCTTACCCGGTTTATACCTTTTACACCCATGGGTATTGTTCCTGTTTTCACAACGGCAGGCTTTATCGTTATATCCTTTTCGGGCACATCAAAAATTGCAGCCATTGCCGGTGAGGTGAAGAATCCCAGTAAAAACATCCCGCTAGGTATGTTTTATTCCTGGGCTATTGTTTCTGCTCTTTATATATTGGTTGTTTTTGTGACCGTCGGCATACTCGATCCGGATGAACTAAAAACTTCCCTTATGCCCATATCTCTGGGCGGAGACTATATAATGGGTACACTGGGACTGGTAATTATGAGTATCGCAGCTATTTTGGCATTTGTTTCCACAGGTAATGCAGGTTTAATGTCAGCTTCCCGAAACCCTTTGGCAATGGGAAAGGACAACCTTTTGCCTAAAACATTCAGTATAATTTCTAAAAATGGCGCCCCTTGGGTCTCTATTGTAGTTACCACAATATTTATGATTACGGTCATCCTGTTTTTGGACCTGGACAGTTTTGTAAAAACAGCTTCAGCTTTAGAGCTCTTTTTGTTTATCCTATCCAATATGGCCGTTATTTTTATGCGCGAAGGCAACATTAGTCATTACCGTCCAAAGTATATCGCCCCTTTGTATCCATGGATACAGATATTCGGGATTATATGTTATAGCCTGTTATTTATTAAGATGGGAACAACGCCTATCTTATTTGTGAGTATCCTTGTTGCTTTGTCCCTTATTTGGTACTTTTTTTTCACCCGAGGAAAAATTAAACGCGAATATGCGATATTACACATCGTTGAACGCTTAACCGGTATTCAACAAACCGACCGGTATTTGGACGAAGAATTACGCAAGATACTTATTGAGAGAGACGACATTACACATAACCGGTTTATCCGGATGATAAGGGACTGCCCTTTGATAGATATCGAAAAATCAACCTCATTAAAGAAAGTAACCGAGACCGTTGCCGAATTGCTATCGGAAAAACTGAAAATTAGTCCGGTAAAATTACTGGCACAGTTAAAAAAACACGAAAAAGTACCCGAAACTATTATCCGCTCAGGTATTGCCTGCGTTACATTGAATATTAAAGGAAGGAACAATATACTGATATTATTGGTAAGAGACAGGGAAGGAATCACGTTTCAAAAATCCGACGCTCCCATACATACGGGTTTTGTTATTGTCAAAACCAAAGATGAATGGCATTATCATTTGCACGTAGTTTCGTGGATTGTTGAAATAGCCACCAGTAAAAATTTTGAACGGAATTGGTTAAATGCTAAATCCGACGATGAGTTGAGAAAGGTTTTAATCAATGCTTTGAAAAACCCGGCATCCAAATGATGGTATTATTTCTTTCATTACAACATTATTATACATCTAACATATAAAAAATACTTGAATCGTAATTAAAAATAACTTATCTTTAGTTTTGATGTATGATAACGGTTTAATTTCATCTCCATGACTTTCGTAAAAAAGCCTTTCAAATCCAATAATTCTTCGATTTATTTATCGTGGCTATTGCTATTTTTGGGGTTCGCTTTTCTTATAAATACACACCTGCCGGCGCAAAATATAACCAATGACACGAAACAAGACTCTATCCGTTACATTCAACATGCAACGTTGGCTCAATCTTATTTAAACCGGCATCAATACGACAGCACTTTTAAACATGGCCAATTGGCATTGGAATTATCGGAAAATATATGGCCTGCTGAAAAGGTTCATCTTTATGGTATCTTGGGGCAAGCCCATTATTTCACGGGCGATCATCAAAAAGCCATCGACGGGCATCTCAAGGCGCTTAAACTATGCGATGATTTTAGTTTAGATAGCCTAAAACCAAAGATCTTTATCGACTTAAGTAATGTACATATCCGTTTGGGCAATTGGGGCACAGTGCAGAAATATCTTCATCAAGCCATCCACCAATCAAAAGAGTTTGGTCAAACGGAGTTTTTTACAAAAGCCTCTTCAAACCTGGGAATGGTTTATGGAATGCAAAACAAAACAGACAGTGCCCTCATTATGTTTGAAAGCGCTTTGGATGCCTATGGAAAAGATTCATCCATATTGTCAGTCTCAAAAATATATAATAACCTTGGCGTGGTATATGAGAGAAAGCTGGACAACACCAATGCCTATATCCATTATAAAAAAGCATTGGAGATTGCTCAAGCTGTCAACGACAAAGCATCTGTGGCCATAGGCTATCAAAATGTCGGTCATGCCTTATCAAAACTGGAAAGGTACCATGATGCCATGGAATATTTTCAAAAAGGTCTACAACTATCCAGGGAGTTAAATTACCGCGATATAGAAAGAGATGGATTATACAACTTATCTGTACTCTATGAGAACATGGGCAACTATAAAAAAGCGTTGGAAGTACGAACCCAATTTATCAACCTACACGATAGTTTGGTGAACGATAAAAATTTAAAAGCCGTCTCAGAACTGGAAATCAAATACCGTTCGGAGAAAAAAGGAAACGAGATACTGGCCCTCAAAAACGCCAACCTCGAACACGAAGCCAAAATTCAAGCACAAAAGAAATTAATTCGTATTGTAATGGGAATTGTTTTGTTGTTGGTTGTACTTTCCATTTTCGTTTTTGTTATCTACAGACAACATCAACAGAATAAACTGCAACAAGATGCCATACGCTTAATTACCGAAACGCAGGAGGAGGAACGACAACGCATCGCATCCGATCTTCATGATAGTGTGGGGAGCTTAATCGCATCCTTAAAAATTAACCTGACCAATACAACGGCAATAACCGAAGAACGTGATTTACATCTTTTGGATGAACTAAGCCGGGAAGTAAGAAGCATAGCACATAACATTATGCCTGGTACGCTTAAAAAGATGGGACTGGTTGCCGCCATCAAAAGCGAGCTAAAAAGAGTGGAAGAAGTATATTCGCACCATACTATATTTACCGAGTTTGGGTATGAAAACAGACAAAACTTAATGCGCGAGATACAGATATTCAGAATTTTTCAGGAGGTGCTGCAAAACGCAATTAAACATGCCAATGCGCAAAACATCAATATTCAGCTGACCAACAATAAAAAGAACATCAATCTGATAGTGGAAGATGACGGAATAGGTTTTGATTCGAAAAATATGGAATTAAAAAATGGACTGAGTAGCATTTCGTACCGGATAAAAATATTAAACGGCAAATTTAATATCGATTCCTTTCTGGGAAGAGGTACATTGGTGAACATCTCAATTCCAATTCAGGGGTAGATTGCACAAGATGGATGAGGGATAGATCAAAGATTGATTCAGCTTTATGGCGTTCATACATGTGTGACAACTAACATAAAACATGAAAAACAGGACTGTAATATTCGCCGACGACCACCATATACTTTTGGAAGGATTGGTATCCATGGCCGAATCCAATGGCATGGAAGTGCTGGGAACTGCGCCCAACGGCGAGGAGGTATTAAAACTGATCCATAGTAAAGGGGCACCTGATTATCTGGTTCTGGACATTGAAATGCCGGGTGGAAAAGATGGCATCACGACTGCGGCGATATTGAAAAAAAAATATCCCCATTTAAAAATTGTGATATTATCGATGCACAAAGAAAAAGAGTTTATCAGAAAAACTTTACAAACAGGTGTCAATGCCTATGTATTAAAAGATTCGGGCAGTCACGAAATTTTACAGGCCTTTGAAGCACTGGAGGCAGGTAAATCATATATAGATGCAAAGATGTCGGCCAGTCTTTTACAGGAAGATAATGACGCTGCTCACCCTCTCCTATCACCAAGAGAAATTGAAATTATTAGGCTGATCGCTGAACAGCAAACCACCTCCCAAATAGCAACCCAACTGCACCTGAGCAAGCACACCGTTGAAACTCACCGTAAAAATATCCTTTTTAAACTGGAACTGAAAAACAGTGCCGGTTTGGTAAAATATGCCATCAAAAACGGGATTATATAACCTATGGCCGAAAGCGGGCCACTATGCAAGTCGCCCAGAGAGATTCATGGCCCTTATGCGGAAGGTGAAGTTATCGTGTTAGAAATGTCGTATCCCGGACAAGCGATTGATTTGCATTACATACGATAGGTCAGGATAGTCGTCTTTGCCATTGATCTATTTACAACTGTTTGTTGCCAATGCTTCTACAACCTCATTGCAAATTCCCAATTTACCGTCGATTAACGTAGTGGTCGTTATGGTTCCTTTCAAACACAGTTTATTATCGGGTAACCTACATATATTTTGGTAGAACATAATCCTTACCCCTTTTTGCTCACATTTTAATTTGACCACAAACCTGTCGTTACTTTTCAACGGATATTTATATTGAAGATCGGCCCTGGCCACCACTGCCTTGATTCCACGGTCGTTCAAATCCGTAAAATTTAAACCTACAGTCTCCAGGAACTCATGTCGCGTATGTTCAAGATAGTTCTGATAAACCGAATTGTTTACTATCCCCTGCAGGTCACACTCATAATCCCTTACCTTGAATTCCAGTTCGAAGTCGTATTTATCCATGGCGATATTTTAGGCCAAGACAGCCAGTTTTTCTTTAATCAAATCAACAAAATCATCAATATCCTCCTCCTGCGTGTCAAAAGAGGTCATCCACCTGACCTCCGACCTTTCGGCATCCCACACGTAAAAGAAAAACTCTTGCTGTAACGGTTCAATTATTTCATCAGGCACAATGGCAAAAACACCGTTACTTTGAACTTTTTGGGTAATCTTTATTTGCGGAATATCTCGCAGTTTACTGGCTAATTTCGAGGCCATTTTATTGGCATGACTTGCATTTTTATACCACAAATCATTTTCGAGTAACGCTTCAAACTGCGCCGCAGTATATCGCATTTTTGAATGTAGCTGTGCGGTTTGTTTGCGAATATACTTAACGGCTCCTGTGTTTTGATTAAAAAACAGCACCGCTTCGCCAAACATCAATCCGTTTTTGGTTCCACCAAGGGACAAAACGTCCACCCCGGCATCCACCGTCATTTCCTTAAACGTACATCCTAAAGAAGCCGCTGCATTCGAAATTCTGGCTCCATCCATATGCAGATACATATTGTTTTGGTGAACATAACCGGAAATTTCCTTTATCTCTTCAATAGTATATAGGGTGCCCAGCTCCGTTGCCTGCGTGATGCTTACTATTTTAGGTTGAGAATGATGCTCAAAACCAATTCCATGCATGTACGACTTTATACCTTCCACCGTTAGCTTTCCCGTATCCGTTTTTATGGATAAGAGCTTACATCCTGAATGCTTTTCCGGCGCCCCGCACTCATCCACATTAACATGTGCCGTTTCGGGACAGATAACTGCATGATACGGGCTAGCCAAGGCCTGGATAGCAATAACATTGGCCCCCGTTCCATTGTAAACAAAAAAAACTTCGGTTTCCTGCCCAAATATATCCTTAAATTTAACAATGGTTCTCCGGGTAACTTCATCATCACCATAACCAACCGAGTGGCCGCTGTTTACTTTTTCTATCGCTTGCAGTATATCCGGATGAACCCCCGAATTATTATCGCTGGCAAAACCTCTTAATCTTGACATAAACTAATTTTTAATGCCCGAATTTGCGAATAATTATCGAAATCGAATATACTTTTGCACAAAAAAAGCCGGTAGCCATGCGCACCGACCTTCTCACTCAATAGTAGAACCAGTAAATAACTTAACTTCTCCCTTCAATCCAATTTAAAATCTCTTCATCATCGGGCTTCGTCCTGGGTGATATTACTTTTACCAAATTCCCTTCTTCGTCAATTAAATACTTTTGAAAGTTCCATTTTACACTGCTGTCTTCTAGGCCATTTTTTTCTTTTTGCGTTAACCACTGATAAACGGGAGCCATATCGTCGCCTTTAACAGATATTTTTGCCATCATAGGAAAAGTAACCCCGTAATTTTTTGTACAAAAAGCTCTGATTTCTTCCGCAGTTCCGGGTTCTTGTTTCATAAAATTATTGGCGGGGAATCCAATAATCACAAAATCATCCCCCCCGTATTTTTTATAAACAGCTTCCAGTTGCTCATATTGTCCAGTCAACCCACATTTAGAAGCGGTATTCACCACCAACACTTTTTTACCTTTCAATTGAGACAATGAAAATTCTTCCCCTTCCAGGGTTTTGACTTTGAAGTCATAAAAGGAAGTCTGGGCATTAACCCCTAGCGTTAATACGGCAATTACAATAGCAGATAGTAATGTTCTATAGGTGTTGTTCATGGTGTTCAATTTAATAGTTACTTACAAGTAACCTTTAGTCCATAACTTTTGTTTCAACAGCAATAAAAAATCCGATACAAAAAGCATCGGATTTTTTAGGGGACACACGACTTTTACAAGCCATATTCCTTTCCAAATTTTTCAACCACATAATCAATATCCTTATCCCCTCTTCCGGACAGGTTTACCAATATGGTTTTTTCTTTTGACAGTTGTGGTGCTAATTTCATGGCTTGCGCCACGGCATGTGAGCTTTCCAATGCCGGAATTATTCCTTCCAGGCGGGATAACGCAAAAAAGGCATCAATAGCCTCTTTGTCTGTTATGCTTTCGTACTTAACACGGTTGATATCTTTCAAATAACTATGCTGAGGTCCGACACCGGGATAATCCAGTCCACTGGCCACGGTATTTACCGGGGCAGGTTCTCCCTTATCGTCCTGCAACAAATAACATTTAAACCCATGGATCATTCCCGGCTTACCTAGTGTTAAAGTAGCCGCATGATCGCCTGTTTTAAAGCTAGTCCCTGCCGGTTCCACCCCATAAATATTAACTTCCTGATCCTCAAGAAAAGCAGAAAAAAGACCTATCGCATTGGAGCCACCGCCCACACAAGCAATTAAGTTATCTGGCAGTTTCCCTGCTTCTTCCATCATTTGTTCTTTGGCCTCAACGCCAACTATCGACTGGAAATCGCGAACCATCATGGGGAATGGATGCGGGCCTACGACCGAACCGATAGCATACAACTGGTTAACAGGATCTTTTAAATAAGCTTCGAAAGCAGCATCAACAGCCTCTTTTAATGTTTTTAACCCATGTGTCGCGGGAATAACTTTAGCCCCTAATATGCCCATTCGTACCACATTAGGATGCTCCTTTTCTATATCCACCTCTCCCATGTAAATATCACACTCTAAACCAACGAGGGCCGCTGCCGTTGCCAGGGCAACACCATGCTGTCCAGCACCAGTTTCGGCAATGATCTTTTTTTTGCCCATTCTTTTGGCCAAAAGTGCTTCTCCTAAACAATGGTTAATTTTATGCGCCCCTGTGTGGTTTAGGTCTTCCCTTTTAAGATAGATTTGTGCCCCCCCTAACTTATCGGAAAGGTTTTTGGCGTGAAATAACGGGGACGGACGACCTGTGTAATGTTTTTGTAAATATCGAAGTTCTTCAATAAAAATGGTGTCATCTTTAATTTTTTCGTAAGCTTCGGTTATTTCCTGCATAATCGGCTCCAGCATAGGTGGCACAAAACGGCCTCCGAACTCACCAAAAAAGCCATTTTTATCAGGCATTACCGAAGCTGTCAGTAAGGAGTTGTCAACTTTTTCCATAAACTCATGAATGATTTAAACGAGATATAATAAGATAAACACAATAATAAATTAATTATTTGACAACTCAAAAGATGATGCAAGCCAAAATAGATTTAATTATCCAAGCTGCCTCTCCATTGTTTTGATAGCAAAAGCTAAAATTGAGGACATTGGTTTTTCCGTGTTTTGACTGAATTTGATTGTGTTTATCTAATAGCCTATTTCCGTAAAAACGCCATCAGTTATTTGAAAAGAAACAGTGTTATCTGAAATATCGATTGATTTAAAGGAGAATGTCCCAGAGATTAATCTATTATCAAAGTCTATTTTCGTAACGGTTGCCATAGAAGCGGGCCCCTGTTCCGAATCACTGATAATGTCGGTATCATCGCCCTCGGTTCTGCTTATTCGGAAAAAATCGCCATCGAAGCGTTTAAGCCCCATATTTAAATCAGCGCCGCCCACAAACACGTCCCCAGCTTTTATGGAGCTGAAATCGGTTCCGAACAAAGAAATAATGATCCGTTCTTCAAATCCGTTCAATTCTCTTTCTCCTTCAATCTGAAGATCATATTGGTTATAATCCTCATCGATATGCAAATCAACCGTGATGGGGAATACACCGGCCGACTTAAAATTTTCGCCATCAATTTTTGCGGTTATTGTGCCGGGTTCGTTGGTCATAAATTCCTCCAATGAACCTTCTTCTTCATCACATGAGCCCAACATAAAAAGGAGCGATAAAAATATTATACCAATATGATATTTCCTTAACTTCTTCATAAACCTATATTTATAAGTACTGATCAATTAAAAAGTATTATAGTATTTATTTGCGTTAATTTAAGCAAAGTTTATCGCCAAGTCAATACCGTTTCTATTTTAGCCTTTTGTATAGCTTGATACGTGCCTAACTCAAAAAAAAGAAGGAACCCGATACGGGTTCCTTCCTTCTAATTGTAACTAAAGCTAAGTATCTAATTTACTCCATTGTATTCTCCACGCTTTGTGCCTGAGCCACTACAGCCTTATATTCATCCGGTGTAAGGTCGCTGAAAAAATATTTAACGGGATCCACTTCTTTTCCTTTAAGGTGCACCTCGTAATGCAGATGCGGGCCTCCTGAAAGGCCGGTACTTCCCACTTTACCGATTACCTCTCCCCTTTTAACCTTTTGGCCTCTCTTCACCTTCTGTTTGCTCATATGCGCATACAAGGTCTCCAGGCCATACCCATGATCAATTACGACCATCTTTCCGAAACTATCCGAAAAACGAACTGTTTTGACTTTGCCATCGGCTGACGCATAAATATCAGTGCCACTATTGGCAATCAGGTCGATTCCCTCGTGAGGACGCCATCTTTTTAAAATAGGATGATATCTATGCGGCGAGAACCCTGAACCTATCCTTTTTAAATCCCAGTTGGCAACCGGTATGATGGCAGGCAGGCGTTGCAACCTATCCATATTCACCAGGCTCTTTTTGAACAGGTCTTTATACGATCCTTCCTGGACATTCATCTTTGCCACTATATCATCTAATTTTTTAAACGACGCGATCACCTCTTCAGGTGTGCTGGTATTCTCTAGATCCGCATATTTGTTTGTACCTCCAGTACCGGCTTGCCTCACCTGGCTATCCAAAGCGTGTTCGCCAAGCATCGTCCTGTACAAACTGTCGTCCAAGGCAGCCAAACGCTGCAAAGTTTCGTTGGCTTCGTCTATTCTTCCATACAACAGTTCATATTTGTTCTGCATACTCTCTATTTGCCGAGCCTGCAACTTTTCAACAGGTGTTGCATAACCCCCAAAAGCCATGACCCCAAAAACTATGATACCAATCAAGGCACCTGACAAAACATAGGGTAAATATTTCTTCATTTTAGCCCTTAACGAAACATCTACTGCGATGTAGGTCAAGGACTCCGGATCAAATATGTACTTTTTGTTAGCCATATTTCTATTTTTTGTTATAACTCAATGCTTTTCGAGCTAATTATTGATAATAGGTATTGATTAACCAGTTAGATCCATATTATGCAATTCTTTCAAAACCGAATGACATGCGCATAACACTTTGTCAAAACTTGTTTTTATTACGAAGGCTAACATAAATTGTTACAACAACAATTAGCAAACCATAAGATTTGCCTTGCTGCAATTGACTTTCAGAACCTAACTCATTAAATATAGAATATGGAATTACCTGCCCACCTAAGAAAAAGTGACGTAACATTTTTGGCTATTAACCTCAAACAATGAGGGTTTTATCAAATAGACCCGTTATAAATTAATAAGAATTGAAACTTTTTTATTGATCGTAATTTCGATGATATGGTCGTTTGAAAAAAAAATATAATTTTATTTACCATCACAGGTCTTTTTGCCAAAAATACATGGGTGGAAGGCATTCCTCAAAGCCCTTTTTTTTGTACAATCGTTGTGCTTTGGGATTATCGTGACGGACTTCAAGGGTTATTTTACAGTAATTATGTTCAATTCCGAAGTTACTGATCAGGTCCAAAAATGCATTTCCTGCACCTATATTTCTGCATTCAGGAGCAACCACAAAATCGTGTATGTTAATTAATTGTTTGGCTTTAAACGTAGAAAAGCCGACAAAGCAATTGGCCAATGCGATATACTTACCCTGATATTTCAGCATGAAACCAAGATAGTTGTTTTGCGACATTAAGCCCTCAATAATTCTATGCCCTAATTCTAAAGGCAACGGGGAATTCAATCCCATATCATCCAACATATAATCATTCATCAGTTTCAATAATGCATGCTGATGATCTTTCTGTTTTATATCGATAATTACTAATACAAAAGGGTTAACTTTTTCTACCATAGTAAACCATACTTATTAAATTCTACATCGGTCCAATTTCCATTGACGAATTCTTTAAGCGTTTTAAATCCCGCCTTACGTAATTCTCCGGCTACATATTCATAACCTATTTCTAATTTATCAGGATAATGGGCGTCGCTATTAATAGTGACCGAAATCTCTTTTTCCAATAGTTTTGGAAAAAGTTCTACCCCCGGAAACAACAAACCGTTTCGTTCGTACGATTTGGTATTGATTTCAACAATAATATTTCTTGATGCAATACAGTCTAACGTATCATTTACTTCCCTTAAATACCAATCGGCATTTTCATCAAACAACGGTTTTGTAACATTGTGCATTTTAATTTTGTCGAAATGCCCTATAATATCAAAACTTTGTGTATTAATCATTTCCCTGTTAAGCTGGAAGAAGCGCTGCACGACAGTTTTAATATCTCCATTATATATTTCATCCAACCCTTTTGTAAACTCATCGAAACTGCCATCTATAGGCCATGGGGTTCCATTCTTAAATTTGTCGACAAAATGAATCGAACCTATTTTATAATCCAGGTTAATATCGCTCAGAATTGGATGGTCGGGGCCGGTTATACCAGGTATATAATCTATTTCCAAAGAAGTATAAACATGTATATTGGATTGATATTTTAGCTTTAATTCCTGTATCTGCTGCAGATAGTCATCCACATCATCTGGCTTCATTGTCCAAAAACAATCAAAAGGTACGGGGGCATGGCATGATATGCCAATCGCCTTCATATTGTTTTTAATAGCTTGCTGTATATACTCTTCTATTTGCCCGTGACCGTCGCAGAATTTGCAATGACCGTGATAATTCGTCCAACTCATTATTCAAAGCATTTATTATTTGCAATAAAAATCAAATATTTTTTACGGAATTCAAACTTTAATCTCAATATTTATTGAAAAATAACATAAATCATCCTTTCCCAATAACAAACGCAATATCCGCAAAGGATTTCTAATGCATATGGCGGGAATAAGGCAGGAAAATGTACCATGCTCGAGAAATTGAGGACAAATTTGTCTTTGTAAAAAAGATCGGTCGAATGAATCGATATTAACTATACATTGATTAACTTTGCGCTCGTTTTTACAAAAGGAAATTATGGGCTTTATTGAAGAGATACAACGAAGAAGAACATTTGCTATTATCAGTCACCCCGATGCGGGTAAAACCACTTTAACCGAGAAGTTACTTCTTTTTGGTGGTGCCATTCATGTGGCTGGTGCGGTAAAATCCAATAAAATCAAGAAAACAGCGACTTCCGATTTTATGGAGATTGAAAAGCAACGAGGTATCTCCGTAGCAACTTCGGTAATGGGTTTTGAATATAAAGACCATAAGGTAAACATTCTGGATACGCCAGGCCACCAAGACTTTGCAGAAGACACCTTTAGAACGTTAACTGCGGTTGACAGTGTTATTATTGTTGTTGATGCAGCAAAAGGGGTCGAGAACCAAACCCGCAAGTTGATGGAGGTTTGTAGGATGAGAAATACTCCTGTTATGGTTTTCATCAATAAAATGGACCGCCCCAGTAAAGACCCTTTTGATTTGCTGGATGAAGTAGAAGAGGAACTAAAGATAAAAGTACGTCCATTAAGTTGGCCTATTGGAAACGGGCCCTCTTTTCAAGGTGTATATAACCTTTTTGAACATAACCTAAACCTTTTTGAAGCCAGTAAACAAAGGGTTGAAGATAGCATTGCCTTTGACGATATCAATAATCCTGAGCTGGAAAATATCATTGGAGACCAACCTGCTGAGGTATTGCGTGAAGAACTGGAATTGATAGAAGGAGTTTATCCGGAATTTGAGGTTAATGATTACCTGAATGGCGAGCTGGCCCCTGTGTTTTTTGGTAGTGCGCTCAACAATTTTGGTGTAAATGAGCTATTAAACTGTTTTATACAAATAGCACCCAAACCGCAACCTTCAACCACCGATTCCAGAACAGTTGAACCGGACGAAAAAAGGTTTACCGGCTTTGTATTTAAAATCCATGCCAACATGGACCCCAACCACCGTAACAGAATCGCATTTGTAAAAATTTGCTCCGGTACTTTTGAAAGAAACAAGAACTACCTGCATGTTCGTCAAGGCAAAAACTTTAAATTTTCGAGCCCTACCGCTTTTATGGCTGAAAAAAAATCTATTATTGACAAAGCCTATCCCGGGGACATCGTGGGATTGCCCGATTCAGGAAACTTTATTATTGGCGACACAATTACGGAAGGCGAAAAGGTAAACTTTAAAGGACTGCCAAGTTTCTCTCCTGAATTATTCCGTTATATTGAGAACGATGACCCGATGAAATCGAAGCAGCTTGCCAAAGGAATTGACCAGTTGATGGACGAAGGTGTGGCCCAGCTGTTTACCAGCCAGTTTAACGGTCGTAAAATTATTGGCACCGTTGGAGCTCTTCAGTTTGAAGTGATTGAACACCGTTTGAACCACGAGTACAACGCCAAATGCCGATACGAGCCTATCAGTCTTTTCAAGGCTTGCTGGATACGTTCCGAAAATGATGCACAGTTAGCTGATTTTAAGAAAAGGAAAAACCAGTATATGGCCAAGGATAAACAAGGCAGAGACGTGTTTTTGGCCGATTCCTCGTATATGCTGCAACTCGCCCAGCAGAATTTCAAAGACATCGAATTCCATTTTACCAGCGAATTTTAGATGGGTCATTCGAAAATCAGGCATTGGGTTTTCGTGAACGGATCATTGGTTATTGGAAATACAGAAATTAAATTTTCAGATAAGAAACAACATATTTACATATAGATATTCAACTTAATTGACAATCCTAATACCAATGTAAAAACAAACCAACTATCATTTTTGTAGGATAATAAGAATTGGTTGTCCGTATATTTCTTAAGTCTGTTTTATGTAAGTACTTAAACCATTGAATCTATAAAAATATAAGCAGGCGATTTACCGTGATTACCGCCAACCATGGTGCTATCGCCAAATTATATATGAAGAAATTGTAAAATCGTGTGTTAATTGCTAACTTTTTTGTCAAATTGAAGTACAAGAAATAAGTGAACTGAAAACACACGGCCATGAAGATTGATTTAAAGCCCGGACTACATCACTCCAAAAACTTCCATATATCTGAGCACGACTTGGCTTCCACGCTGCAAACAGGTGATGTGCCATACGCGGCTACCCCTTCCTTGATCATTTTGATGGAGCGGGTAATCTGCGAAATGATTGCTGGTCGAATTCCGGAAAATTACACTTGTGTAAGTGCCGAAATAAATGTTAAACATTTAATGCCGGTGTCTGCGGGTGATGAGATATTGTGTTCTGTACATCTTAAATTTTCGGAAGAATCCAAGCTTTTTTTTGATTTTGCCATCTTTAATTTAAATGACGATATCATAGCCATTGGAGCGCATGAAAGAGTATTGGTGAAAAAAGATGAATACTGATTCACTAACTAAAACTGATGAATTTTTGCAGTCTTATTTTCCTTTAGAAACCGATTAATTATTATTCTTGCATCCTGATTATCATCACACAATGTAATTGAAGAAATCGCTTCGTCCAACGAACTGAAACCGGCATTTTTCTCCACCCATCCAAATCCCATGAACCTGCCACCTTTAACTACCACAACGGAGTGCTCGTCCAAATCACGTCCTTTATCTACCACCAGAAAATTTTCGAATTTGTAGGCCAATTTTTCAATCAACTCTTCTGCCCTTTTGTTGTATTCTTCCGCAGCTTCCCTTTCGACACATGCTCCGTTACAAATTTTTATTTGATATTGAAAACACGCCCCCATTGAGTCGGATAAACCGCTCAGTTTCTGACAAAGATTATATTCTTCCACTTTTTGAAAAAGAAAATTCTTTGCTGCTTTAGCAGATTCAAATGACGCAATTGGGGTAATTCTACCTTCGTTCGGTGCAATATTAAACCGCACATATCCTTTCCTATCTTTAAAGCTAAATAGCCCAAAATAAAATCGGTTTCTACGCTGGGCTTTATTATAAATGGGCTTGTTCTGTTTTATTTCGGACGATTCCTTCAATAAAGCAACCAATTCGCTTCCCGTCAACTCGAAATCCACGTCGGCTACTTCCTGTTTCATCCGTACGGCTTTTTGCGCTTTAGGGTTTCCCAAGTGGGTTAACACCCTATTTTTTATATCCTTACTCTTTCCAACATAAATTAAATCTGCCTTATCGTTATAAAAATAATACACACCGGCTTTGTTTGGCAATTGCTTTACTTTATCCATATTAAGCTGAGGGTGAAGACCTTTTACGGAAAAAAAATTATTTCCTTCCATGGGTAAAATAACGCCCCCATTCCTTTCCAGTAAAATCTCAAACAACTCTACGGTCGCCAAAGCATCACCGGCAGCCCTATGCCTGGCATCATTTGATATTCCAAACTCATGGCAAATGTTTCCCAAACTATAGGATTTATAACCTGGCAACAATTTCCGGCTTAGCTTAACGGTACAAAGTGTTTCCCTATTAAACGAATAGCCCAGCGCTTCAAATTCAGCCTTTATAAAACCATAGTCGAATGCAGCATTGTGCGCAACAAAAACATTTCCTTCGGTAATATCAACAATTTGCCGGGCAACTTCGTAAAACTTGGGCGCATTCTCCACCATTTGGTTGGTAATACCCGTAAGCTGGGTTATGTACGGCGGGATAAACTGTTCGGGATTAACCAATGAAACAAACTCCCCCACTACTTTATTTCCGTCATGCAGATAAATGGCTACTTCCGTAATTTTACCTTCTCTAAAATTTCCTCCCGTCGTTTCAATATCAATGATGGTATACATATATTGTTCGTATATTTCTGATAATCTGTAAAGAAAGGAATTGATCATTTGTACTGCAAAAATATATCCAAAAATATTTTCATTTTTTCAGCTTTAAAAATGCTAAAACCCTTGTTAATTCTTGGATAGAAGAAAAAAAAAAATTACATTTGTATTAAGGTTATTACAAAGGTAAACCGCATCAGTTTTATTTAGATTGTTAAACTCAACACTACATTAAAACCGAGTTAAGTTGTTTGTTCTAAAGGCGGGCCTCACCTTCGGGTTATCGTTTACGATACGGAGGATTACTGCGGATCATATACACTCAAATCCTGTATACAGGAGTTTACATAGTCCATTAATTGATGCGGCCGGCATACAAAAAGGTTGTCTTACATAATTGTTAAGACAGCCTTTTTTTTATTCCATCGCAAATTTATATATCGTAGTCAGATCGTTTAAATCCTGTCCTGGCATTGTCAGATAAAACTCACCAGAAGTCAATTCCCATTAAACATGGACATCGGAACCCAACATGGTTACAATTTTTATGGGTGATGGAGGAATATTCCGGTGATAACCACCATCGCTCTCATAGAAATACGTTTGCCGGCTACAGGCCTACCCTAAAAGATAGCATACATCGCCTTTTTATCTTGGCAACGATAAACCGAACATCCTTTTTTGTGTAGTTGACAGTTGCGGACTGCCTGCCATGCGGTCCGTATCCCGTACTGGCATTGCCCTATCCGAAAATAGTATATGGTCGGGTACCATACTCCGCCTCACCGTGAACTTTTAGCCAAGCTTTTATTTGCTTTAACCCGGATTATGTATTGGAGGTCCGTCATCAGCATTGCAAGTAAAATAAAACAAGGCATTACTGAAACGAGGCATCACTTGTCTTGATTACTTTCGGGAGCATCGTTCTGGTGAGTTGAAGTGATGCAACGAAGTGTCTTGTTTTAAAGTAATTTCAATGTGTCATAGAATTTCTAATGCATATTGCGGGTTAAATATATCACGCTGTTCCTGGTTGATTACCCCATTGGCACGAGGAAAAACGTTGAGTAAAACGATACCATTTTTTCTCCAGACATCAATCATATTGCAAACCACTAAAGCCGCATCCTTGTATTGATGTCCTTTCACATACATACAACGGCTTTCTCCCGTTGTAATATCAGTCAACCATGGCAACTTTGGAATATTTTACCAACCATGATGCTCTAAAAAACATTCTCAAAAAGACACCAGAACGATTTACCTTATTTTACAGCTATCTTTAAGGCAAAAGGTAAAGAAAGGATCAACCTTACTTTAGAAACTATTATGGTAGTGCCTTTTTGATCAGTTTTTAACTTTCACCAATAATCCACAAATAATTTGCCACCGCGAATTATACTAATTTCGCCAATTAAATTGCTTGCGTAGATTGTAAATTATTGTTGTTTTGGATATCTGAAAACTGCTCGGTGACAACGCGTTTGTTGTCAAAACTCTTTATTCAAATCAAACTTAGCAATATGAGAAAGATACACCATACCGACCGTGTAATTCTTGTGGTATTTGTAATACCTTTATTCAACAACCATATTATACCCCGCAGGATAGACTTTCGTTTTTCCTTTTGGAAAGCCAATTTTCACCTGTTTATCCGCCGTATAAAATAATTTTCCATCCACCAATCGTAACTCCGCCGACACTTCACCCTCTAACGATTGGATGCTGTATTTACCTTTTTTAATCATTTTTCCTTTGCCCAGATACAAGTAATCAAAAACTCCGTTCTTTTCGGATACAATTCCGAACACACCTTGAAAGCTTGTTTTCTTTTCAGGTTCATAAACCTGATTATCAATAGAATTTACTATGAGCTGTTGTGTATTTTTATTAGATGTCACGGAAAGAGCGATAAAGCCGTCTGATTCTGCCACTTTGTAAATTTGATTGACAGATTTTTCCCCTTTGTTATACGACTCAAAAACGGCTACAAAAGGATGCAGTTTTGCGTTGTTTCCGGTCTGACGAATTATGGTGGCCGGCGTTAATTGCGGGCTTCTGTTTACCATGCCAGGCGTCACGTCCATCCGCAACGTCGTTGGCGGTGCATCCATCAAATAAATTTCACGGTTATCCTGCCCCATCATCCACATATCCACAATTAAGGCCGGTGAAACTTTGTCAACTGTCCAGGTGATGTTAAAATCCTGACCGTAGCTTGTTTTTCGAACATTCTTAAAGAATTGATATCCCTGCTGATAATGATTGCTGATACTGTCGACTCTATCTGTTTTAACTGCTTCTCCATTGGTACTTTTAAGCCACATCTTATCTCCTAAATTATGATGCAGATAATCATTGTCTTCTTGATCCGAGCGAAAAACATCTACATAATAACCCGTTGTTTCAGAGGTACGCACCATGGCAACCAATCGTCGCTTTTCTTCTGCCGACACATCCGCAAATGAACAGTATGGCGATGTAGCGGTTCTGCTATTCAATTCCTTTGATCCATCAACATAAGGATCCATCGCATTAATGGTGATATCACCCATTGTATAACCCGGGAGTATTGTATTTGAACCCGTAATGCTCCGGTGGTATTTTGCGTCAGAAGACCAATAAGACTCGTAAGCCGAAGCATCAGGTGCTAAAGCCCATCCATTACCATAAAACTGCATGGCCAAACCGTTATCAGTTAGATGCCCGCCTTTTTTTCCACCATATAGGGTAAACATCATCCCATTTTCTTCACTATTGCCATTTTTCATAATCAGGTGCCGGTGAAACCTGGAATAGGCAGCACGGTGAAATGGCAGCTCGCTTCCCGACTCCGGCAAAGGCTGGTACAAGCAAAGGCCTTTCCAATCGGTATTGCTGCGGTTATATTGTCCCGACTTCAAACCTTTACGAATTACCGTGGCCATTTTTCTGGCATTTTCAGGATCATTCTCCCAGGTATAATACGTTAACATACGGTCAAACACGGAGAATTCGGTAGGGCCACCGCGCATATCTCCGAACACCACTAAATTGCCCCGTGCATCTAACCAGGATAAATTGGCCATTGCAGCTTTTTGTAGAATCGGATTATCCCCGATAGTATTAATCCCCGCGTTGTACAATGGCATTCCAATATCCAACACGGCAGAGATCATTCCCGATGCATAACCCGGCGACTCCGGCCATAACCCAGTTACCTCACTAAAGTTCTTTAAAAAATCAGGCAATGCTTCATGGTAATCGGTTGTTATCCGAGTGTAATACGGTACATAATGCTCCTTGCCTTTTCCGTCCTGGTAATATTCATCAGACTCGAGCACCAGCATCGAAGGCACAATGTTTTTAAATCCATTCACATTCCAGTTACCGCGCTTTCCGCCTCGCACAAGTCCCAATTCAATAAAACGTTTAAACACAACACCGGCTACTTCCGTCACATCCTTATCCGTGACTGATAAATGTTCGGCTTGATTTGTTTTCAGATAATCAAAAATAAAATCGTAGGTTATAGCTGCGTGTATTTGAAGGAAATCATGAATCTGTTCATAGTCGTAATATCCCATGATCCCCCCGGGCTTATAACCACCCTGGCCTCCCGTAGATTCTTCGGGGTCGAGTGGTGGCTGCATGTAGTAGGTCCCTAACAGCCAGGCGTTGAATATATCAGCTGAGAATTTCGCATATTTCTCGTCCTGAGTCAGCCAATAGGCAAATGCCGATTTCTCTGCTAGCTGCAATATCTCCCTGTTGTTCTTGGTTATCATGTGCCCCGATTTTTTATATGGGACTTTAACCGGCGTTTTGTCATCGCTGGAACGGTCTATACCCAGCATATCACCTGATTCATTATAGGGGATACGGTCTTCAAGCGGTACATTGACGTAATTGTTCCAGGTTCTCATTCCCGGGAGGCGCATCGTTGGCACAGGTGCATTTCCCTCACCATAATCCCAGTTTTGTTTTTTGATATAACATTGCGTATATCGTTCTCCATCTTTCCAATACATGGCCAGACGAGACACGATCCACTCCGGATCGGTTTGATGTCGATCGACATATCCATCGATACTTTTCTTTAAATTTTGCCAGGACATTTTGGCCCATTCTTCATTCTCTATTTTAGCCAGAACCGTTTCTCTATCCTGATTTTTAACAAATAAAGATGGGTGATCCTGCGCTTTTATGAAGTGCCCATGCAGCAACAAGACAGCAACTAACATTAGGCTTTTAATTACAATATTTGATCTCATTTTTGTAATATATTTTTTGAAAGTTCTTTTTCTTCCATCATCCATGATGCCATATTTAAGGATAGCATCCTGAAATTAATAGGTTGTTAGAATTTAGACAATTGTCATGAGACAGTTTAACAGTACGCTAAATATCTGCACATTACAACATAAACCTAGCTATTTAACAACTTGGTGATATGGAACGTAAAAAATATTCACGAACCATTGTGTTTAAATTAAGCGAATTAGGGATAGCATCCCTTTTCGCCATTACTTTCTGCGATTAATGACTTGGTGTATCACGATTTAAGAAATCATGAATGTAAGTGCTGTCCAGCTCAGCTGAATCTTTATACTTAATGCGTAAATCCTTCAGTTGCTGTGTAAGTTCGATTACCACATCGGCATAAGCAGGATCGTCGTATACATTGGTCAGTTCGTTTATGTCCTTCTTTCTATCATATAATTCCCATTCGTCCACATCGTAATAAAAGTGGACCAATTTGTATTCCTCGGTTACTATTCCATAGTGTCTTTTTACCATGTGTACCGATGGGTATTCGTAATAGTGATAATACGCTGCTTTTCTAAAATTATCTGTATCTCCTTTAAATAGGGGAACCAGACTTTCACCCTGCATGTCGGATGGAGCCTTAACGCCTGCTGCCTCTAAAAAAGTTTGAGCAAAGTCAAGATTCTGAACCATTTGTGTATTCACCGTCTTCGGTTCAATTACTTCTGGCCAACGAACTAGCAGAGGCGTCTTAAACGATTCGTTATAAATAAATCGTTTATCAAACCAACCGTGCTCACCCAGATAAAATCCCTGATCTGACGTATAGACCACAATCGTATTTTCCGCCAAACCTTTTTCATCCAGATAGTCCAAAACAGTTCCTACACCTTCGTCAACAGCGGCAATGGTGCCCAGATAATCCTGCATATACCGTTGATATCTCCATTTCATCAACTCCTTTTTCGACATGTTTTTATAGTTTTTCCTAAATGCCTCGTTGATTGGTCCATAAACGGCATCCCATTTGGCTCGTTGTTCCGGATTTTGACGTCCCACTTCCCTGGCAAAGGCAGATTTATCCCAGTCGCAAGTTTCCGGAATTCCCAATTCGTCCATTAAAGCAGGTTCAATCTTAGAATCTCCGGCCCAATTCATATGTGTAAGCAGGTTCATCTCTGCTGTTTTTGCGGCCGTGCCCCTGCCTTCGTAATTATCAAATAGAGTTTCCGGTTCGGGAAAGGTTTTCCGGGTAAAGGTTTTATAATGCCTCTCGGCCGGCAGCCACTCGCGGTGCGGTGCTTTGTGCAAATAAAATAACATAAACGGTTTTTCTTCATCCCGTTCGTTATCCAGCCAGTTTAGGGTCATATCGGTAATAATATCGGTTACGTATCCATCTACCCTGACCGTACCTTCATTTTTTGTAATAAAATCAGGATTATAATATGCGCCCTGCCCAGGTAATATTTTAAATTCATCAAATCCTTTGGGGCTATTCCCAAAATGCAGTTTACCAAACATAGCGGTTTGATATCCTGCACCCTGCAATAACTGAGGGAAGGTTACCTGTGTGGTATCGAATGGAAAATAATTATCCGTTTTTCCATTGAGGTGACTGTGTTTACCAGTTAAAATTACCGCCCGTGACGGAGCACATATTGAGTTGGTAACACAGGCATTCTTAAAAATCATCCCTTCATTAGCTATCCGGTCGATGTTGGGTGTTTGCGTAAGCTTTTTCGAATAAGCGCTAATGGCCTGATAAGCATGATCATCCGACATCATAAAAATGATATTAGGTCGCTTACCTTTACTTTGCTTGCTCTTTTGTTTGGTTTGCTGACAACTTGCCAGTGCAATAAACAGAACTATTCCTACTACTAGATTTCTCAAAACGTTTATTTTAAAATTTTTCACAATTTTCTCACTATTCATCGTATCTTATTTATATTTTTAGGTTTTTATGGCACATACATCATCGTTATAAAACCGGGATGATGCATCGGCAGACTCGATCTTATAACCATCCATTTATTATGTGCTTCAAGTCATAACTACCACACCGTTGTATGGAATAATTTCTCACCATGACCACCAAACCTATGGTTTAATATCCCTTTGATAACGTTAACTGTATTCCATCCCTCCAAGTGGAATCCAGCTTCTTTACGATTCACTCTTTTAATAAAGTATGTAATTCTATCATAAAGCATATCAAGTGTTGAACACACTAAAGCCTATCTAAATTAACTCTTTATTCCCTTTTTACAGGAAGATACTTAACGGTAATAGAACCCGCACTAAGTTTATTATCAAAGTCGATTCCTATTCTGTATGAAGTTTTTCCGCTCCGGAGATGTTTTACGGGAACCACTTCATCTTTGATTTTAACGGCACCTCCTACCGAAGAAACTTCTACTTTTACTTTTTGGTGTTCTGATGTCATGACGACCGTATTGTTGTTGACCACCTCGTAAGCAACATTCACCATAATAGCCGTACCAAAAGTAACCGGAGCTGATGCTGAAAACTCGTCGGTAACCGTGATTGTACCTTTTCCGGTTTTATCGTTAACCATTGTCCTGATTAGGGTTTCCAACACTGGAATTTCATAAGCGGCCTTTAGGTCCAGGGTGATCTTGTCCTTGTTGTCTTCGAAACTAACTTGGGTTATTTTTCCGTTAAACTCGATACCCTTGGATTGCAAGGTATTGTTGATTCTAGGTACCGGATGCCCCCATGAGCTGCGTGCCGGGTTATTATCCGAAAAAGCACCTGCAATATAAGATGGTGCACCAATATCTCCCGAAATGTAATCCTCTCCCAATACCAATACATAACTTCCCACATCCATATGATTATGGTTTTCGGCGTTGTGCCCTGCTTTCATCGAAATAGAAAAAGGAACCTCCTGTTGTCCGCGGGAAATGACGATTCCCATATCGTCAAAATAGGTATAATCAGGCAGTGTTGCCTTGGTGTAGGGTGCGGTGTAGTCTTCTCCATCTTTCCAGATAATTAAATTTTGGACGCTTTCGTCCGGATAAAATTTAACCGGCTTTTTAGCACCATAATGTTTTGCAGCCATCACATAGGCAAAGTTGTCGTTATCCGCTTTTACCCTGGTTACCCCATCGGAAAATGGAGAATACATACCTTCATGTATTTGGAATCTCTCAGGAAAATTGGCCACGTTATTTAATTTTTCAGGTTCGTTGAAATGAATAAGGTCCACTTTTCCATCTGTATAGTCATCCAATATCTCTGCCAGATACAGGTAATGGCCAAAACCATAATTCCAGTAACCCGTTCCTTCCGAGCAATAACCATCCGCACCAAAACCAGAAAGATAGTAAACCATACTGTTTAAAGCACATCCAATAGCAGCAATGCGCTCTTTGTTACTTTTGGAAGCCACCATTGTTGTAAAAATCGTTCCGCTAGTACAAACCGAATTCCAGTTACTGGTGCTTCTTATCCAGCTATTGCTTTTGGTATCTTCTCCTCTACAGCTTCTTAAATAAGAATCAGTAATGCGCCATTGTAAATGCTCTGCGATTTTTGCATTTAACTCAGTAGGTAGTTTATCTTCCAATAAAGCATTGGCCATAGCTAAAACCAAGCCAAATTTTCGTGCTCCCAGGTCAATGGAAACGCGCTTGCCTTCCAACACAC
Source organism: Saccharicrinis sp. GN24d3 (assembly GCF_052400645.1). NCBI lineage: Bacteria > Pseudomonadati > Bacteroidota > Bacteroidia > Marinilabiliales > Marinilabiliaceae > Saccharicrinis > Saccharicrinis sp. GN24d3. The sequence goes on along the minus strand of NZ_JBQTGI010000003.1, from coordinate 399,240 downwards.
TGTTGTCGCGGTCGTCATGATTTGGGTGCATCCATGATTTCATGGCCAAGATGGAATCGGCATATACGCCAATCTGAGATAGAAAGCGTCCCCGGTTCTCTATACACTCGGCAATAATGTACCTCTCCAGCCTATCCATCGTTCTATAATATCTCGGCTTATAAATACCTCGGTTTCCTTCTTTATTGGCCCGACGGTAAATCTCGTCCGTTATAGGTACTTCAGGGGCTTTATCCAACTGCGACAGTGCTTCTTTCAGGTACTCCTTACCTTGTTCTCCCGCAGCCACCTTGTCCCAGTGGGCACGGTTGGAAATGGGAGGAGCTGGTTGGAATGCCCTATTGGGGATAACTTTTTCAAGCATTTCAATTTGTGCTGCTGTTGGATAAATAAGATCCGGGTTGGCAGCTTCCAGATAGGCATTGATGTCCAGTTTATCTGTCGGCGACTTTGGCGTGGTGCATCCGAATAATATACCGAACAGTACCATATATGTTAATAATTTGAATTTCATGCGTTTATATTTATTCACTTGTAGCATTGAACTCTCAAGATAATTTATTAATCACCAAATCTTTTGTATCCTAAAATGTTCATGCATACTTCGTATTTCATTCTCCAGTATGGAACATTAAATATTTCAATATTATATGGTCGTTTCATATATTAAAATGTTTCTCGCAAATCCGCAAAAAAACAAATTAATCCATGCGTGATATACACCTTATCACTGATTATAGTTTCTCAATATAAACGTAATACGCAGGATGAACACGTTTAGCTGAATCGATGAGCTGAGCTTCCATATCATATTTACCGGCTGGCACATTCACTTTAAATGTCACTTCGCTTTGCTCTTCTTCTATCTCAGCATTCTTGCTAATTCCAGCCACATAAAAACGTGCCTGGGTATAATCGTTTTTTACACTAGCCGGAGCCGTCCTATCCAGTTCAATCCTTTCAACCTGTGCGGGGAAGGTTGCGTTAATGGCATGGCTGCTCTCCCGCGGAAAACGGCGAAGCGTAATGTTGTATTCACCTCCCGTCACAAATTCTATTTTCCAGCTACCACCGGCTTGCTCTCCTTGAATAGCTCCGTTTTGATGCCACACGCCTTTGTAAGCCCCGATGATTAAATCGTGAGCGCTTATTTTTGTTGGATTTTCATGTGGTGTACCTACTTTGATGTAAGCATATTTTTCGTCAGCCCCCTCGTCAATAAACGATTGCCACCAGCGTTCATAACCCTCGGCCAAACGCCCGGCCACTTCGGGGTATTGCTCGATAACGTTGTTATCCTGACCTAAGTCATCTGTTATATAATAAAGTTCGTTCCCATCCACCAAACGCCAGTTGTCGTCCATAACCGTATACTTTTTATACTTAATCAGGTTTTGCTCGCGTTGGGTATCGATGTATAAAATCCGATTAGGCCATTCCGGATTTTCCCGGGTCATTAAGGGAGCCAGACTTTTACCATCCAAAGGTTTTACCGGATTGAAATCCAGGTCAAGCAGATCCACAAAGGTAGGAAGCAAATCGTAGCTGGCAGCCAGTTTTTCAATATCCTTTCCTCCCGTAAGCTCACCGTTTGGCCAACGGATAAAAAGCGGTACGCGATGGCCGCCATCGTACTGACTGCCTTTTCCTCCTTTTAGTCCGGCGTTGTAGGTTGAGCGGCCGGCAGATGTTCCATTATCTGTGGTGAAAATTAAGATGGTGTTATCAGTTAATTCCAGCTCGTCCAGTTTTTTCTCCAATCTTTTAAAGTTATCATCAACATTTGTAATCATACCATAAAAGCGAAGCAAACGCGAGTTTAATCCTTCGAACTTTTTGCCCCGATACATATCGTAATATTCTTTGGGCAGGTTATAAGGCCCATGAGGCGCATTGGTTGCAATGTAACAGAAAAACGGATTATCCTTATTCTTTTCGATAAAATTCAGTGCTTCATCAAAAAACACATCGGTACAGTAGCCTTCATATTTTTGCTCCTCGCCATTGTGCCAGTAGGTATCGTCAAAATAGTCATTCATCCAATAGTCAGGTCCCTGACCGATACCTCCGGCTCCATGGCGCACTACCTCATGAAAACCGCGGTCTTCGGGACGGTATGGATAGTTATCACCCAAATGCCATTTCCCGTACATGGCGTTGGTGTAGCCGTTACGTGCCAGCACCTGTGGGAGAATCACTTCGTCTTCCAGCAAAATGGATCGCCCCATAATGGTGTGGTAAACATTCACACGGTTGCAGTGGCGTCCTGACATAATTCCCGAACGGGTAGGAGCACAAGTAGTGCCAACGTGGTAGTTGGTAAACCGAATGGCATCATCGTAAAACTTATCAATGTTTGGGGTTTTAACGTAAGGGTTGCCCGTACAGGCTAAATCGCCCATGCCCTGATCGTCCGTCATGACAAAGATGATGTTTGGCTTTTGTTTGTCTTGTGCATCTAACATCAGTGGGGTTATCATGCATAAAACGAGAAGTAAAAATTGTATAGTCTTATTCATTGTCCGTATGTATTTGATTTCTTGTAAACTTAATTGCTATTAACCTGACCTTAACCGGGAAGTATTTGTCCATAAAACATATCCGTTTTTGTACGGTTATATAGTTTTGTTAAAATTATTAATATATCCCGCCCAATGTTAATTCAAATGTTGTGATTTTTAGTTAGAATGGTGCATAACAACACATTTGTTGCATGGATGCAACATTTATCCTAAAATTGACAATGGATCTTGCAAAATGTCAATTCGACGATGGATCCTGCTTGTTGCAGGAACCTCTGACACCTGTTAACAATGGGGATTTTTTTAAAATTTCTATTGCCGGATCTCTGCTTTTTATATTCTTAGAATATCTTTTTTACAGTGCCAATAATATTTTATCCGCCAGTATCACTTCCCTCCAAATGTCAACACGTACGTTTTCCCTTTTTCACTCAAAAAGGAAAGGGAGTCGGCCGCACTGCTTTGAAACTTTACAGCCTTACCCAATATGCTTTTCAAAGCAGCATCCGCAATGCCCTTATACTTGAGCCTGCATATTCCGCCACTTTTTGAAAAAACCTCAATGGATGTGGCCTTTCCATCCTTCCATATAACGGATGTCTCAAAATTACCCCTGGCCACTAAGCCCCTGTATTCACCACTGCTCCATGCTTTTGGAAGAGCTGCCAACGGTTCAATATATCCCTCGTGACTTTGGAGCAACATTTCTGCCACACCAGCCATGCATCCGAAATTGCCATCAATCTGAAAAGGTGGGTGTGTCGTCCAGAGGTTGGGCAAGGTTCTTTCCTTTATAAACTTTGAATAAACTTCGTGTGCTTTTTCTCCATGCCCAGTTCTGGCCCGTGCATTCATTCTGTGTGCCATTGCCCAGCCGGTTGTATTATTTCCTCTTAAATCCAGCGTCAGGATGGAAGCATCCATCCATTCCTTTGTGGAGGAGTTGATGAGTGTACCCGGATATAGTGCACAAAGATGAGAGATGTGCCGGTGTTGTTTCTGGCCAATTTCACCATAATACTGTTCTTCTCTAAATTCTTTTATCTGTCCGGATTGGCCAATGATGATCGGATCAAGTTTTGTAATTTGATCTTGTACAAGATCAGTGAATTCATCCTCGATATTTAGAATTTCAGCGACTTTCAACAAATCATTGTGGTTCTCCCAAACCAGTGCCTGGTCAAAGGTTGTGCCTGCTGTAATGTAATTATTTCCCTCCTGTTTTTGTTCCGGAGATGCAGATGGATACACCAGTAGCAGACTATCTCCATAGGGAATCAGCGTCTTAGATAAAAATCTGCTCATTCCCTTAATTGCCGGATAGGCCGTTTTTAACAGAAAAGCGGTATCCATTGTAAATTCATAATAATCCCAAAACATTTTAGTGGTCAGAGCGCCCGTTCCCGGACCGGAGTGACCACCTGGCCCTACAATTTTATGAGGTGTTGTTCCTGTACCAATTGTCCAGCCATTATCCAGGCTGTCTGTTATCAAAGCCTGGGGATTATTTTTCCTCAGGTATTCGGTAGCCAAACTTTTGGCTTTAGGAAGATAAGCTTCAAAAAATTCCACGTATGGTGTAAATGTTTCAGCCAGATTGGTATTAAAGGCACCCCAATAATTCATCTGTACATTGATATTGTGCCAAAAACCGCCCGTAAAAGGGGTCACCTCATATTGGCTCCATACGCCTTGCAAGCCACATGGCAGGGCTCCCTTGCGGGAAGTAGAGATCAATAAATACCTTCCATAATGAAACATCAGCTCTTCCAAATAAGGATGGTTTGTCCCTGATTGATAGTTTTGCAACAATTTTCGGGTCGTTACTTTGGGCGTTTCTGTATAAAATGACAGTTGCACCCTTGAAAACAAAGATTTGTAATCCTTCAAGTGTGTAGCTTTCAGTTGCTCAAATCCCTTTTCCGCTGCAAACTTGATCCGATTAGATACCTTGTTATGAGGCAGATTTTCCGGATTCAGTTTTTTATGGTGTACATCTTCTAAAAAAAGTGTCTCACTCAATTCATAATTCGTAGCAGCTGCTACTAACAATACCACACTATTGGCCTTGGAAACAGATATTTCTGATTTATCTCCATTCTGAGAAGCTGTCAGTGTCCCTCCTTGGTTAATGACTTTGATCTGTCCCTCATAGTTCTCGCTGAAATGATCAATAAAACCCGACAGGGTGATAAGATTGTTATTAACATCCATCTGACCGGTCCTTGAATTTTTCTGCGTGGAATCTCTCAGGTACGGTATTTCCGGTTTGAGGGTAAATGAAATTTTGCCTTTTTTGCTGGCACTCAACCTGATGACCAATATATTATCCGGATAACTTATAAAATGTTCCCTTTTATATGCAACCCCATCATGGGTATAGTGCACATAAGCAATAGCTTCGTTGATATTGACGGACCGACTGTATTTTGAAGGGTTTTCATGATTGAATTCAAGGTTAATTTCGGCGAAACTGGTTAATCCTCCAATACCATAGAGCCCCTCATTGGCCAGGGTTTTCTCCGTAAGCTGTATTCTTTCCATATCTGTTCGCCCAAATATATTGGCGCCCATAAAGCCATTACCTATGGGGTATGAATGAAGTTCCCAATCCTCGTCGTAAGGATATCCCCGGGCTTTCTTAATATTAAAATCGGCGCCCCTGTTTGGCGCAGGCCGGTCATCCCATATTTTATAAATTCTTGCAGATGGAATATTCCTTTGCAGTATTTCTCCAGATTCATTCACCACATCAACGGAACTACTGTTAGAGTTGCTTTGCTCTTGCCCCTTAACGGGTTGTGTAGTATTTAGTGCAATACTGACAAATAAACCGACAATGTAAATGGATTTGAGTAGACTCATCTTTATTTATACCTTTATTTTTCTATTAAATATACCGCTGCAACGGATTTACCCATATGAGCATTATATATGTTTTCCCGATGAAATTCAACTAAGTAAGTTTGTGTATTTTTCATTTATTTACAGCTATATTTTCTTCGTTTACACGAAACGCAAGAAAAACACACATGTATTCTAAATCATTTCTATTTAATTGGTGTCATTACAACATCCTTTAAATTAATGGCATGCCAGTTTCCAAGCACAGGCTTAAAGCTTATTTTATACGACCCGGGTTCTTTAATTTTAAAGTTTCCAATGTCCAGTGTTTTAAAAGTATCGTAGGCACCAGTTGCTGGTATCTTAACGGTTCGGGTTTGTCCATTAATATCAATAGTGAATTCAGAATCCTCTAAACCGGCAGTTTTTACCGTTACTTGGAAAGTTGCCGGGTTGATAATATCAAAAGTCCAATACACCCTTTCGTGTTCGTTATTCCAACTTCCAATACAATCTTTCGAGCTATTGTATTTAATACCCATCCCTTGCATATTCTCAAACTCCGCACTTTCGGTCATAAAAGCAACGATGCCGTCTTTATCTTGTCCAAAAGGTTTTGGAGGGATAGCATTAGGTGCCTCCGCCAACTCCAATACTACAACGGAATTAATATCATCGGGTGCATTTCCCGTAAGTGTAACACTTAATCCATCTTCGACCGATTTTATTTCAAATTTCTTTGAGCTGTCGGTTAACAAATAGGCTTTTGCTCCTATATTTCTTACCGGCACTATTATTTTTCCGGCTTCCCAATCGAAAACGTGCAAATACAATTTTGTTTTAGCCTTTTCACTTTTCATGGTAATATACCCCCATTCCACTTTACTGCAGGGGCTAGCCTGGGTTTGGTAAATGGCTTCGCTGTTCTTGTCCATCCAGGCCCCCATTCCTTTCAATCGCTCAACAGCTTTGGGAGACAAGGTACCCAAACAAGTTGGACTTACATTTAACAAGTAGTTACCTCCCATACTAGCAGCATTTGCCAGGTGACCTATTAGCGTTTCCAGCGATTTAAAGTTCTGGTCGTCGCTACGATAACCCCAACTCCCGCTAACCGGCTGACAAAGCTCCCAGTATTTATCTTCTGGTTTTTTCTTTGGCATGTGTCGCTCAAAGGTTTTATGGTCGCCAGGGTATTCATCACCTAAACGGTCGTTGGTGATAATGGCTGGCTGCAAATCAGTAGTTACCCGATACAGACTATCCACCACCTCTTTGCTCATTTTACGTGGGGTATCCCACCAAAAAATGGCAATGTCACCATATTGGGTTAAAAGCTGGTTTACTTCCGGAAGTGCTTTTTCAAGCACATAAGTCTCACTACTTACCCGTTGCATGGTTTTATCCCAATGATTGCCCATGCCACCCGGATGACTCCAGTCTTGCGCCTGCGAATAATAAAAACCAAATTTAATACCCTGTTTGGCACATTCATCGGCCAGTTCTTTCATCACATCGCGCCCAAAAGGGGTTGCATCAACCACATTAAATGGGTTACACTCAGAATCGAACATGGCAAAACCATCGTGGTGTTTGGCGGTAATTACCATGTACTTCATTCCGGCTTCTTTCGCCAGGCCGACAAAGGCTTTTGCATCGAACAAAGTTGGGTTAAACAATTCGGCAAATTTCGCATATTCAGCCACTGGAATTTCCCCACGGTTCATTATCCACTCTGCAGAGTTTTTTTGTGGTTCCCCTTTGTAAAACCCAGCCGGAACCGAATAAATTCCCCAATGGATAAACATTCCAAAACGGGCATCAGTCCACCACTCCATTCGTGCTTCATCGGTAATTTGTTGGGCTTTCACTTGGTTTATATGTCCAGTATTCAGAAGTAAAACCAGAATTGTTAGTGTTGTAATTGTTTGTTTCATTTTCAAAATATTATTTTGTGTTTCTATTGTTAATTTATGATACTACACTTCGAAAAGAAAATGTTCCTTTCTTTCAACATCATATCTTCTCCTTGCAACGTGATGGTTCCACTTAATGGAATATCCACGCAGGATTTACCTATCTTAAACGTGTAATTCCCAGCAACGACTTTCCAGCTATCGCCCACATATTGTACCAATTGTTCCGGTGATATCTTAAAAACAACCGTTTTCTTCTCACCAGCCTTCAAGTCGACTCGTTTAAATCCCTTTAATTGAATGGGATCCATGGTAGATAATTCATCCACAGGAGATACATAAAGCTGAACAATCTCAGCGCCATCCGCCGAACCCGTATTTTCAACGTTACATGAGATGCTGAAATATGGATCCTTTATACTGGCCTTTGATGGCATTTTGAAATCAGAATACGCATATGTTGTGAACGATAAACCAAATCCAAAGGGGTATTGTGGCTGTACCCCCTTATATCCATGCTGATAATTGAGTTCCTTTTCGTCCTCATCCTTTGGGTAACTCACACACAATTTGGCCGTCGGGTTAACATTACCAATCAGGATATCGGCCAGTGCATTGCCGGCTTCCTCTCCCGGGAACCAAGCCTGAACAATGGCAGCACATTTATCTTTAAACTTGTCGACCAGCTGCTGTCTTCCACCTGTAATGACTAAAATGACCGGCTTTCCGGTTTCAAGAAGTTTTTCCACAAAAAGTTCCTGTTCACCTGGTAATCGAATGCCTTCACGTTCTCGGTTTTCTCCACACAGGTAGGTGTTCTCGCCCATGGCAGCTATGATCACATCGCTGTTGCTGGCGAAAGAAAGTGCTCTTTCCAGATCGGGCTGTGCCACCCTGCTCAAGATATTCTTTTTTGCTGTTCCCAGCTCACCGTCTCCATAACTATCGGGGTCAATTTTGGTTCCCAAAGGTTCCGTCCAGTCACAGCCCCGTTCATTATGGATATTCACTTTATCTCCCAGCTTATTTTCCAAACCTTCAATAATGCTAACAATTTTAGGTGAAGTCGGATCAAAGGTTTGCCCCCAAAAATAGGTAATCATTGACTGGTAGGTGTAATCTCCCAACAAACAAAACACATTATCCGAATTTGGTCCAAGCAATGCGATATCGTCTATTTCATCCACTTTTAGCGGCAGGATGCCATTGTTTTTCAATAATACGATGGATTGGCAAGCAGCTTCGTAAGCCAGTTTCCTATTGACCGGCGGATCAAAATCAAGATCACCATCCACACCAAATACAGGGTTCTTATCCAGTAAACCCAGTTTTATTTTCATGATCAAAGAACGCTTCACGGCAGCATCAATCACTTCCATATTAATCATTCCTTCCTCCAGGGCTTCCGGTAAAAACTCATACGTTTTGGGGAGGGGAAACTCCATGTCGTTACCAGCTTTTAAAGCCATTGCGCCAGCTTCTTTAAATGAGCTTGTCTGCCCATATTTACCATACACGTAATCAATGGAATGGTAATCGCTTACCACTAACCCATCAAAACCTAATTTGCCTCTCAAAATTCCGTTCAGCAGCTCAGGATTGGCTACATCAGCTACCCCTCTATAGGCAGCATATGAAGGCATTACACTTTTTACATTGGCTGCTTTAATGAGGGCTTCATGTGGCATCAGGTAATCCTCAAAAAAATCTTTTTCGTTGGTCGTTTTGGCCCCATAACCTGCAAAGTGCTTGGTTGTGGCGACTATTCCGGTTTTAAAATCATCGCCCTGTAATCCCTTTACAAAGGCCACGCCCATGGTAGAGGTAAGGTATGAATCCTCACCATAGCTTTCTTCTATTCTTGGCCAATGGGCTGTACGAATGACGTCCATCATAGGAGATAAAGCATAATGGGCGCCGGCTGCTTTCATGTTTTTACGGGTTGATAAAGCATTACGGGTCACCAACGCAGGATTCCAGGAACAGGCCACTCCAATTTGCTGGGGAAAGGTGGTTGCTCCCTTGGTAGAAAATCCGGTGATTGCTTCTTCGTGGAAAACAGCCGGGATTTTCAAGCGCGTATTGTTCATCAAAAAATACTGAACCTCGCGCACAAAATCGCGCAATTCTTCCGGTTCCATGGTAAAAGATGAAGAGAACTGGCACATATGTCCAATGCCATTGGGAATTTTTTTGCGGCAACTATCCAACGAGAGTTTGCCATCTTCCAAAAGCTCGGTAGGCCGGATGCCCTGTATTTGAGCAATTTTTTCTTCGAGTGTCATGCCAGCCATCATCACCTCAATTCTCGCATTGATCTGCGGATTAGAGAAAGCTTCGGGTGCAACCTTAAAGGTCTCATTATTTTGATGTGGGCTACACGAAAAGAACAATACAGCAAAGCTGGCCATTAATAATATCTTCATCATTCCTAATTATTTTAACAATACGATTACTTAGTCAATATCCCCATCTTTATTCACATCAATTGGTAGACAATCACTATCCATATCACCCTCAAAACTACTGTATATAAAATCATCATCATAATTCAAAGGACTGTCGTATTGAGAATGGTTACAGAGCGGATAATGTCAGGATCTCCATCATTCGTTTGATATAATCATCAACGATTGAAGATCAAAGCGCTCCTTGTACTTCAAATACAGTCGCATATTGGTTGGGCCTGTGCACAGGTACATTTAATAAGAGATTATCAGTGGTTTGATTAAACTCGATATCCTCATCACTTCCAATCATTTTGATAGATTGAATCTCCTTTGGTTGGTGTTTCGATGCTATTCCCAACGAAGGTAGTTCAATTTTTCCTTCGGCAGGATTCATCACCACCACATATAGTACATCACCCTTGGTTGTGAACCGAACCTCATTGTGCCCATAAGGCTGGCTGTCTTTTGTTCGGTTGTTGAACTGTTTGCTTTTCCTTTTCTTAAGTGCATCCAGGTCGGCATTAGCTAAATTAGATTCATTCGAGCGCTCATCAATAAGCCCTGTGTAAAAATTATCGCCATGCACTTTCCACGGTTTACTGGCGTATATGGCCTCACCATTTAACTTTAACCAGGACCCAAAATCATCTAAAATAACTTTATGCTCCGGAGGAATAGATCCATCCGGTAAAAGTTCAACATTCAACATAAAATTGCCGTTTTTACTCACCACATCAACTAATAATTCAATGGTACTTCTTGCATCATGCCGGGAGGGATCATCTTTTTTGTAAAACCAGTGGGTGAATGAGCAGATACTTTGCCAGGGTTCGGGGTAGATCTCCAGCTCTACGCCTTGCTCAATGTCATTCACGACTCCCGGGTCACCTCCCGGTATTTTTCCTGCGATAACTGCATTTATTTCACCATTTTTTTTCAGGTTATGATTATAAAATGTTCGAAAGGCTTCCTTTCCATAGTCTCCGTAGGGATATCCCCTTCCATCGAACCACATAAAATCCACATCATATTTTGTAAGCAAGTCCTTCATCCTAAGCAGCCAGTTTTGCTTCCAAGCTTTTTCCCATTCGGAAGTTCTCTTTTCCGGAGGCAGGCCATATAAGATCGAAGGATCCATACCTTCCCACCACGTACCTTTGCCGTCTTCTTTTGTCAGATACCCATCGTAAGGAACGCCTTTATATTTGCCTGTTGAATCTGCGCCAAAAGCAGACAGGCCCCACTCAAAAAAGCGTTCGTTGTGTGTGCTTACCCCAAAGGGAACATTGTATTTTTTAGCCGACTTGCAAAACTCACCAACAATATCTCGTTTGGGACCAACATTTACCGAATTCCATTCATGATATGTTGAATTCCAATTGTCGAAATTATCGTGATGATGAGCCAGGGCCATGAAATATTTAGCGCCCAATTCTTCCGTAAAATATTGCAAAAGGCTATCTGTTTCCAGCTTTCCGGCTTTCCAGGCATTGGCCACCTCTTTATAACCTGCTTCTGATGGGTGACCGAATCTTTTCAGGTGATACGAATAGGCATTTTTCCCAAAGGTTTCCCGGCCCACATCCTGCATGTACATGTGCCGTGCATACCAGCCACCTCCATATTCAGGAACAGCTTGAGGCCCCCAATGCACCCATACTCCAAACCGGGCTTTGGCAAACCATTCCGGTATTTGGTACTGCTTACCCAACGCTTCCCATGTAAGTTCTTTCTCTTGCGAGAAACAGGTTACACTTAGCATTATTATAACAAACAAAAACGGAATAGATTTCATCATCAAATTTTAAGCTTAAACTCATTTTACAGTTCCAAACAGATACTGGTTTCGCCCTTTTTAAAGTTATTGTTACACCCGGTTTGCTCTGCGTTGCAATTCGGAAGGTCGCATTTCGGTATGCACAGTTTCCGGCTTCCACAGTCTTTCCATCATTCCATCCTATCAACCTCAAATACGTCAAGCACACGCAATACTTTTACCGATCCGCTAGTCCATACATTTGGGAATGCCGGTCACCAATGAATATTCTTGTAGTTGCTTTGTAGCAATATTTCAGCCACTCCGGCCGCAGTACCATAATTGGCATCAATTCGAAATACCATTCTGACCTTAAACCCGATTGCCGCAAGCCTGTGCAATACAATTATTCTGTATTGAAAATAAACAAAGCCCCCATAACACATCTAATATTTTCCTGTTTTCATATATGTACGTTTTTAAATTTTATTTAAAACTTACATTCTTCACAAACTCGTTCATTGTAACCTGTCCCTTTGTTACTTTTTTTCCGTCAAGAACAACATTATCGAACACAACACCATCTACAATATGTTTTTCGTCGTAACCAATTAGTTCCATACTCGCATGGTCTTTTATAATATAGGGCTTCCAGTCTGAGCCATCCTGAAAACCTTTTAAAGTGGTATCAATTGGGGCAGAAGTAGCGATAATATCTTTAAACAGTACGTTTTTGATATGTCCCCGCTCTTTGGTTTTAGTCCATCGGGTTGACCCAATCCAACAGGAAATCAATCTGCGTGCTTCCTCAACTCTAATGTTTTGAAAGGTAACATCGCTAACCGTAGCAGAGTCGCAATGGTAAATACGCATTGCGGTTTCACGACCTACATCATGAATCACATCCATATCTTCGAAAAGTACATTACTGACGTTTTGGCGCAGTTCAGCCCCGATACTAACGGCATGCGCCAGTTCGTTCCATAACACGCAATTCCGTGCATGGATATTTTTGGCTTCTCCCTGACCGGTTCTCGATTTAACAACAATCAGGTCGTCAAGCGTGCGCAAAAAACAGTTTTCTACCAACACATCCCGGCTGCTGGAAATATCCACACCATCGGCATTTCCTCTCCAGCCAATTATCTTGATATTATCCACGTGAACATTTTTTGATCTCTTGATCGGAATGGTCCAGCGGCTGGGATCAAGAAATGTGACGCCTTCTATCGTTACATCGTCGCATTCTTCGGCTAAAAGCGTGTATCTTCTTTTTGCTCTGGGAATGGTTTCCTGTTCCACAATACCCCTTCCGCGAAATGATATATTATTTCCATTTAGCCTAAACGTTGGCAAATACCTCTGTTGGTTGGTGGACATGACCTGCTTCTCGTTTGGATCCATGCTACACCGCACATAAGCCCCTCCGGCGAGGTATACCGTTTGCTTATCGCCAACACTCAGATGAACGATTTCATGAATACCCGGTCCAAAATAAATCACGTTTGGATCGTTAGGATCAGGGATATTCTCTTCCATTGGATTCGCAAAGATGTGAAGTGATTCCTGCCAGTCGCCATTCACCTCAACGGTAACATGCTTGGGATTGTCGATCGAGAATGATATTTTATTTCCCTTAACTTTGGGGATAACACCATAAGATGTTGGCAGTATCTTTACAGAAGTAACTTTTTCTGGATACGTAACAGTAATACCAACTTCCGAATTCATATCAAAGGAAGCCAAAGAGGCATAACCAAACTCCGAACGTGAATGGTTCAAACGGGGAATTGGTTCTTTGGGAGGTACCTTGGTTTTATATACGGGTACGCCTTTCCCTTCAACAGTTACATTGAAAGCACTTGAAAGCTCAATGCCTTCAGGAGCAGGATAGATTTTTACCCGTTGTGTACAAGATGAGGTAAAAAAAATAGCAATAGTAGTGAAGACTACAATTGAAACCCTCTGAAACAATAAGCTGGCTTTACATTTATACATTAAATACATATTCACGAAATTGTACCTGCAGGTAATTAAATAACCGCTATCAAACCGCATATTTTAACCTACAATCAATGAAACTTTTAATTAATCTGTTTTATTAATACCACATTCCAGGGAAACAGTTCCCGTTTAACACTTACAACTCCATTTTCATCTGCGGTAATCAGTTCTGTTTTTAGGTTTTCAGCCATTCCTTTTAATACTTTCACTTGCTCACGTGTTGGAGGTTCTGGCTTACCCATTTTTTCCCAGGAATGACACACGTTACCATGATCTTTATCTAAAACCTCAATCTTAAACATCGCACCCGGTTTTAAATCGGTCAAAGTCAGATCGAGTTGCTTGGGTGAACCCTTACTTAGGTATTCGTAGCTTTTGTATCCGGCAGGAACTGATCCTTCGTTCTCTTTGGGATAGTTGTACGCCAAAGCAACTACTTTACCATTACCCGAATTGCGACTAACAAACAGGTAATCATCCTTATATAATTTTTCTTCGCCCAATTGATGCAACATGCGATAAGCATGATACGAAGGCTTCACTAAACCCTGAAAGTTGATCATCCCAAAACCGCCATGAAAAATACTAGCAGCCCCACCTTTTTCTTCAAAAATATCGGTGAAAGTCCAAAAAGCCAATGAGTTGGTTAAGCCAATACAATCCAGGTTCGATTTAACGATATAAGCTGCTCCCGGCAATAAATCGTGCATACGGTCTCTGCTGCTCGGGCTAGTATTCCACTCTGTTAAATGAATTTCCGCATCAGGATAGGCACTGTTTTCAACCGTGGACTTCAACCACTTTAAATCTTCAATTACCGATTGGGCATAACGAGTCAACCCTCGTCCTTTCCCGGTTTCAGGATTAAAGGCGTAGTCTGTTGGGTATGGGTGCGTGGTAATAAAATCAACAGGTAGTTTTTCCTTTTCACAGTACTTTAAAAAGTCCTCAATCCACACACCATGCCACTCCAACACGTTGATATCTTCAACCTCAAAAATTGCTTCAGATACATTGTTATCAATAATTTCAGCATCAAAACGAGCATCCGGCACAAAGTTACTGGTTGATGGGCCTCCAATTTTCAATCGTTCATCCACCGATTTAACAGCCAATGCCGATTGCTTATACAATTCGAAATACTGTGATTTTTTTCCATGGAAAAAGAAGGGATAAAGATTAGGTTCGTTCCATACCTCGAAATACCAGGTTAGTACTTCGTCCATTCCGTAGCGGTCAACCACATGTTGCGTAAAAGCCTTTATCAGGTCGTGCCATTGTTGTGCATAATCCGGCCCTGGAGTTACCTTTGCTTTCCACCAGAATACCGTTTTAGAATCTTCGGCAGCAAACTGTTTTGGAAAAAAGGCCAGTTCCACAAATGGACGGACATTCATATCCAACAAACGATCGAACACATCATCGATGTATTGCCAATTATAAACAAGTATGTCGTTTTGCGTTAATACCGGAAACATATCTTCATGAAACAGCGCGTGAAAACGGACATATTCAAACCCACAATTCAGATGTACTTTTTCCATTTGCTCGAGCCATCCTGCCCGTAAGGCTTCGTTGGCACGTCCTGCACCAACACATTTACTCCAAAGGTGATCGAATTTTTCGCCCTGGGATGTGGCATTTACGGATACTGTATTTTGTGCACTTACCCATTGGGCAAACACTATAACTGCCAGTATAAAGCTATTCTTCAGTTGCATATGTTATTTTTTAAATGTTTTTTTACTAAAGCTAAGATAGGCACATTGAAGAACTTAAAATAAGGCATCAATCTCAAAGAATAGTATATGGGTTGCATAAACTCTTACCGTAACGTAATAACAGCTTCTTTAAAAATTAGACCATCTTTCTTTGATATACCCTGAATATTTACCAAATAATTTCCTTTCACATCACCATTGTAAAATTCAATGGTAGCTCTACCTAATGAGTCTGTCTTTACAGTATTATCCCATAGTACAGTTATTCTATTGTCAGGCACCGGGCTATATTTTTGTTTATTATTAGAATACTTGGGGCTATAGTATTTGCATACCCTACCGTAACGGCCCGAAGTAAACTTGTTCCTCTTTTCCTTGTCTGCCACTTTTACGTTTTTCCCTTTTAGCGTCCATAACATTAAGGCACCATCCTGCCCGCCACTATCTAATTCGGCTGATACCACGCTACCTTTAACGAAGGCTATCCCTTCAATCATATCACTTGATAGGTAGGCAATCTCAGTAAAAGTGGCATCTCTCAGTTGGACCCCGTTCAAGACGATCGGAATAGAAGCTAACTGCCCCCCGGAAGTATTCACCACCTGATCATTTTCGACCATGAGGCCGGCTCCCAATTGATAAATCATACTTTCCATGTCAAGGATTTCGTCTCCGAAATCTTCTTCTGTAAGCAAATGTGTACTTCCAGCACTGTATCTTTTAAGTGTTTCGGTAATCCTATTTCCAGTTTGAGAACCTACTACAAAAATTTCAGCTATGTATTTGGTATCCCAGAGCTTAAATAATGTATCAATCTCTCCCGGTTTTTTATACAAATCCACATTGCGGTGGTGCACATGCGGCAAGAGCTCATCATAGAATAATTGTACCACGCTATCCCGTATTTCCAGTTCCCGGTCTTCCATGGTAAGCTTCACTCTTGAGAATTCGTTTTTCCTTGCCGCAGAGATTATTAAAGTGGGACTCACTTTCTCAGAAAATTGCGGATTAACATAAAATCTACCATTCTCATCTGCTTTAGACTCAGACATGGTTATTCCTTTTCCAAAGCTAAGCACTTCAACCGGTGCATGTGGCACCACAGATTTGCCTTTGGTTACCACACCCCGGTAAAAATCATAATTATAATACTCATACTGAGGTTCAAGCTTGTGACACAATTCGTAGTACCAATTGTATTTTCTCCACCCATGGGTCAGCATCACCAAATCTGCTCTATATTCAATAAGTTTAGCATCAGTTTCCTTATCAAAGTATTGTGCTGGCCGATACACCTGACCGGACAACTCTGACTTAAACAAGGTGTAATCCCTAATATCAGGAATCGGGGTCAAAGGATTAATCCCCTTGTCAATATGAGTGACTAAAACAGATAAGTTCGCATCTACTGGAAGGCTATCAGCTGTTAAGGTTTCCAATTTTATAACACCTTTGCTTCGGGTATGATAATTTTTATGATTCAGCTTAATATCAACAATTGGTTTTTGAGATGCTTCTATAAAAATTAACCGCTCTGCAAAAGGCGCTCCCCCTTTGTCAAACAAGGTAATCTTGGCAATGCCGTTCGGCAAATCTTTTTTCGCAAAAGAAAATGTATTCTCGTTTTCCAAATAAATAGATTTAGTACCTAATACAAATCCGTCCATCTGCCACACGGCCGTTACTTCCTCACTTCCTTTAAAATTTTTTGCCACTTTAAAAAAGGCATGCCCCCCTCTAGATCCCATATACGATAAGGCAAAACCTTTTCCCATAACTTCAGGAAACTCTATTTCGTGAGCATAATCAAGGGGCGACTTAATGATAAACTTGTATTTCTCACCTTTTTGCGGAATCATCATAAATTTGCCCATTCCCTGATGGGATGTGCTGAATTCAGTTACAGATTTACCTTTAGCATCTGTTATCTCACCCGAAATTTCAATAGGCCTGCCACGATCGTCAACACTTCTAAATGCCACTATTTGCATTAATCCGTCCACCAAATTACCTCCTTCGGGCAACAACTGTACATCAATAGCCTGGTGAACCGATAAAACATATGTATTTTCTCTAAATGGCGATTCAATGCTTCCTGTCTCGAAATTAATCTTTAAAGGCAAATTTTCGCTATTGGCCGATTCATACGGGAAGTTAAGATAAGCGATCCCTTCATTATTTGATTTTACCTTTCCTCTATCTATCTTTTTATCTCCGTCCAGGATATTATAGCTTAATTCCTGATTAGCGCAGGGCTTATAATACTTATCATAAGTTAGCACCTGCATTTCAACTTTTTCGTTAGGTCTATAGAACGTACGGTTAAAACCAAAAGAATAATTATAACTATTTTTTTTGTTGGGGATTATTTCTATTGTTGTACGAAAAATACAATCCAGATTCTGATTAAGCATATTGGAACTATAGGCAACTATTTCGAAGTTGCCCACCCCAATTGATTTAGTTATTGGAATTTGTCCCTCGGCAGTACCATCAAATATTAAAAACTGGGCAGACTCAACCACTTCTTTCTGGCTATTTAACAAAGCAACAATCATTGTCTGAGAAATATTACTTGCCTGTTGCAATGGCCCTTGAACGCTATACCCCTTAAACCAAATAGTATCCAAATCGCTATAAATGGTTTTATTAATATGCAGAAACAAACGCTGGCTTACAGGAAACGAATTAAGTTTTTTACTATGCAAATTACTAAACACTTTGTTTTCTTGAGCCTGCAGAAGAATACTAAAAAAGACAAAAAATAAAATTGATATGGTTATTGGGCGCATTGCTGTTTTGGGGTTGGTCAAATTGTAGAGTTGCTGAACTGCACTGGCAATAAAATCATTTTGAACCTTTGGGATCGGTGACGTAACCTACTCCTTCTTCATCTATCGGATCGAGGTATAGTACTTTCTTTTTAAAATCGAATGTGCTACGAAAATGCTTTAAAAAACTATTACCGATCATGGATTGGAGCCCACTGGAAATATACAGTACAGGGTTGTAAATAGGGATATCGTGATTGATATATACCTGATCCTCTTCCACAGCCAGAATTTCAATAATATCTTTCCCATCAAGCGATATCTTTTGGGGCTTAATCCCTTTCTCTCTTCTATACCTCAGGTGTCTGGCATCGGAATAATTAGCCTCGTATCGGGAAATAAAAACCGGTGAAGATATTTCAATAACGGTTTCATTTACTCCTCCAAAATCATCTTTCACATCAACGCTTGGTATCTTATTCATGAAACTTTGAGTAAAATGGACAGAAGGCGTATTCTCCGGTATTTTAAATTCATGAAGATCATCCGCTACTTTGATGACCTTTTCATCATAATTAATCTGTACAATCTTATTTTTAAATATTTGGGGTCCCAATGTGCCCAATACAGGTTCAGGAAAAGCGTGTTCACCACGTTTCCCTATACTTTTATTCACCACAATTTTTTTCTTGTTGTGAATTAAAAAATCCCCTATTTTCAACATATTAAAATTATGAAACTTTTTTGCGGTGTCCATTCCCAGATCGTTTAACCGATACATCATATCTCCCCTTAAACAGTGACAACCGGATGTTTCAATAATAAAGAGCTGTTCATTTTCAATTCCACTCAATTCCACTTTAACCACCAGCTGTCCGGTAGGTAACTGAACAAAAGGTATTTCCAACACTTTTGAGAACAAACTGGATGAACCCACCCATAAGAAAATAAAAAATAATACTATTTGCTTCATCTTTGCCAAAATTGTTATCCCGACGAAAAGTATCTTTCCTAAATATCATATCGTATACTGCTGATAGTTTTAAGATTTAGATATCACTTTTTTACATCGATTTTTTTATACTAACTAAGATAAATAAAACTGAAGCGCTATAGTATAAAGACAATCTCAAAGAATAGTATAAATGTTGCAAGCCTTGAAAGATGACCGCTTATCTTTTAATATAAACTTCACGATAAAAAAACTCACGGACAAATTTGATTCCCGCATTTGGGTTTAACCATATAGGGATAACCGCATTTACATTCACCTTCATGAACTATTGTGGATAAAGGGGGGGGGAGTAAGTGCTAGTGAGTCTTATTATTTTCATCTAAGACTTTGCTGGGAGGATAACCAAACTGTTTTCTGAAACATCTACTAAAATAAAATGGGTCGCTAAAACCAACTTCATATGCCACCTCTGAAACATTATTATCCTTATTTTTTAACAAAATAAAAGCTTTCTTTAATCGTACCGTTCTAATCATTTCATTCGGTGACAGGTCAGTGAGTTCCTTTATTTTTCGATAAAGTTTTGAAGAACTAATGCCAAACTCTGAACAGAGAAGTTCTTTATTCAATTTCGAACTCATTATATTTTCTTCAATAAATGAGTTAATTTTTTGTATAAACTCATCATCGGCCTGGGAGTAAGAGAGCTGATCAAGATTCAAATCAGGCTCTGTTAAGTACCGTTCTTTTAACTTCCTTCTATTTTCCAATATATTTAATATACGAATCTTTAATAAGGAAGGATCAAACGGTTTAGAAATATAAGCATCTGCTCCTATTTTAAATCCTTTCTTCTGGTTTTCAATTTCAGCTAAAGCAGTCAGTAGAATTACCGGTATATGACTTATTTCATCATCATTCTTTAACTGATTGCAAAACCCAAAACCATCCATTCGCTCCATCATAACATCAGAAACAACGATAGCCGGTTTTATTTTCTTTGCAACAACCAAGCCCTCTACCCCATCACAAGCTTCAAAAGTATGGTACTCATCCGCCAATATATCTACAATATATTTACGCAATTCCTCATTATCTTCAATAATCAAAACTTGCACTTTATTTTCTAGAGGCAGTTCATCATTTTTCTTTAGTTCTTCACTTGATATTTTTGGAATTGAAGCATTCACCTTATATTCAAATATCTCATCACTTTGATAAAACTTTTTATTTATTGGCAGTTGAATATGAAATACAGAACCTTTATCAGCTTCACTTTCGAACCATATTTTTCCATGATGAATAGTGACCAAAGATTTTACGAATGAAAGACCAATTCCGGAACCCGTATTGTATTTTAATTGCTCCTCAACCTGGTAAAAACGATTAAATATTTTTTCATGTCTATCTTTAGGTATACCTACTCCAGTATCTGAGATAGATATATTTAGATAATGCGTTTCATTATCTTCATTTATATCTAAATACACCGTCACCTCGCCCTGTTGTGTATACTTAAAAGCATTCGAAAGCAAATTAAATATCATTCTTTCGTACTGATTGGCATCGATCCAGGCATTCATCCTTTCATGTTTACATTCAAAGGAATACTTGAGTTGTTTATTACTAGCCATTAACTGAAAAGACTCAAATAACTCATACGTATAATGTACTATCTCAATCTCTGAGACTTTTAGTTTAATCTTACCCTGTTCTGCTTTTCTAAAATCAATAATCTGATTTACAAGTTCTAATAAACGTGAGGCATTAGCATAAATAAGGTTATATTTCTTCAAAATTCCTATTTCAACATTTTTAAGCTCCCTTAACTGTTGTGCAGGCCCCAATATAAGGGTAAGTGGTGTTTTGAGTTCATGTGATATATTGGTGAAAAACCTGAGTTTTTCTTCATTTAACTTCTCATCCTTTTCTCGCTTAACTTTCTCAAAAAGCAAGTCCTGCTTCATCTTCACCCTGAAAATGATGATTCTCCTAATTTGGTAGAATAGAACGAAAAATAGCAAAAAGTAGATGATAAAAGCTTTGTACGTGTACCAAAAAGGTGGCAAAATTTTTATTTTATACTCTGACTCTTTACTCCAGTATCCATTATTATTTCTGGCTTTTATACTAAACTCATAATTTCCGGGCCTAAGGTTGGCATATTGTACACTACGCTGGCCTCCACCTGCACTAACCCACTCTTTATCACAGCCCTTAAGCTTGTATTGATATTGATTAAGTTTTTCGTTTACATAGGAAGGAGATGAAAAGAAAATTGAAAAATCGCGATTTTCATATTCTAGCTCAACCTGCTTTGAATAGTTGAAATTTTTATTCAGAATTACTTGTCCATTTATTTTTTCTCCTATAATTACTTCTTTATTATGAACTATAAATTTATCGATGATGGGTTCAGGCGCATAGGTATTTTCATAGATACCCGCAGGCGAAAAATAGACAATCCCGTTTTCGCCACCTAGATAAATCCTGGAATGATTAAAATACAAGAAACCTCTTTTATTATATATCGTGGATCTCATACCCGTTTTCACCAAAAAGAACTTCAGCTCTTTGTTCCATGGATTGAAACTAGCAATTTGGTTATAATTAATATTTAACCATATTTTACCCAACGAATCAACAGCCATATCTGTAATCCAAATATCCTTTAATTCTGCAGGTTGATCCATTTTTACAAAATCATCTATCTCCGGATCGTAATAATTAAGTCCTCGACGTGTAGCAGCCCATAATTTTCCTTCGTCATCAATGATCACATCTTTTATTTCACTATTCGACAATCCGATATTACTACCCTCAATGTATGCATAGTTTTTAAGTTCATTACTATCTCTTTTATATCTAAAAGCGCCAAAAGGAGTCGCAAACCATATGATACCTGAATCATCCTGAATAATTTTATTAATTCCTTGCAGATTTATAACATCAGGTTTTATTGTCACATGTTTTTTAGATAATAAATCATATTCCACCACACCTTTAAAATGTGATCCAATAATTAACTTCGAAGAAGAAATCTTCAACATTGAAAATACGGGCGAATCGTCAATTCCAACATCAATAATTTCCTTACCTGAAGTTAAATAATCGTATTTTAAAACTTTACCATCCCACAAACCACAATAAAACTCAATTCCATCCGGCGAATAAATACTGGCAACCCGTTTTTCTTTTGATGATACTTGAATTAACGCTTTGTTTTTAAGTAGCCACAAGCCATTGGAGTGTGTTCCAATTAGCAAATGGTTGTCGCAGGTTTTTCCATAACTACTTACATCAAGTGACAAATCCTTTGCAAAATTCTGGCTTCTGATGCTCTTAAATTGGTTCCTAAAGGGATCGTATTTATCCAAACCATTCTCTGTTCCTATCCAAAGCACTCCAGATTTATCGAAAAACAAGGAGGTGACATAATTATTAACCAAGGATACTGGGTTTGACAGATCGTTAAGATGCCTCTCAAATTTATTTATTGAAATATCTTCTAACAAGTCACATACCAACAAACCATTTAATGTCCCCAACCAATATCTCCCATTAGGTCCTTGGGTGATACATCGAAAAAAATCAGGAGATGTATTCTTTTGCACCAGTGGTTCAAACTCATCTTTAAATTTGTTCTTTTTGAATAGCCCTTCACGTGTACCAGCAAATACATCAAACTTATGATCTTCATAGATAAAAAACACATCAGGATCTATGCTACCTCGATTAAGCGTAACGTTAAGATTATAATGCTTCAGGTTTTTGACATCATCATTTTCATCTAACTGAAAGGCATATACTCCCTGTTTAAAAGTTCCTACCCAAATAGTTTTATCCTGGGTTTGAATGATAGATCTCACATATTGTACACCTTCAATTTTAACAGGTACAAATATATCTTTACGTTGATTATAATAGCAGATACCATTTTCCTTGGTTCCAATCCAAATCCGGTTCTGATCATCAATACATAAGGATCTGATTTTATTACCAACAAGCTGATCGTTGCTTGAACCTGGATGAAAGGTTGTAAATGTTGAGGTAGGGATATGATATTTTGTTAATCCGTTACTTGTGCCTATCCATAAATCATGATCGTCATCAATTACCAATTGTGTAATGTCATCATCTTGCAAATAATTGGGATTATCAATTTCACCTGAAAATCCTTCGAAATCATAACCATTAAAGCGATTTACACCTCCAAAGGTACCAAGCCAAATATAACCCGTGCTATCCTGCAGAATGGCACGTATGGAATTATGAAAAAGTCCCTGCTCGTCATTATAATGCTCAAAACGAAGCTCTTCTGATTTTGTCGTCCATGAACAAAATAAAAATATCATTATTAGAAAAATTCTCCCCATAAATTTAAACAGTAAACTTCTTACAAGATAGGTAAAATCATATATTTAAAACTTCTTACCCATTTTAATATGCCTCAATTAATCCATCCACTTTGTGAAACCTTGATATTTCTTAATGGTTTTTGTTGTTCGAGGATAATTCAACTAATCTATAAGATCTGTAATCTCTCCTTTTTCCAAATCAACTAAAAAATGATCAGCAGGTGCGCCATTTAAAAAGTGATGCAATACGGTCGCAAAATTTTGAAAATCAACAAACATGGGACTTCGCTCGTTTATTTGTTTAAGAATAGCACTGTTTATAAGTTGATACTGCTGAATTCTATTCCAGCCAATATCTTTTATCGCCAGTTTATCGGCACTGCGGAGTCTATAAAAATCATAAATCATATCAAAACCCGTCCAGCTATCATATTCTTTTAATATTTTCTCTGATTCATTTAAGGTAGCTTTTGAATACATTAATAGATCTCTTCCCGATGACTTCAATAGGAAATCCTTAAAATCTTCAGGCCAATCACTTTTCAGAAAACGCAAGCGTACTAATTCACGTAAGTGCCAGCTGGTAAACTCATGATAAGTAGAGACTGTCAGAATATCTTTGTTCCAAATGTTGCCTGCTTTTATGCTATTTAAGTAGTCATGTTCTTTTTCGTACAACGGAAACAGCTCTTTAAAGCGAGGCACGGAATCTAACACAATAGTCTCGACCTCCATTAAATCTTTACTTTTAACCGTAAGCAATTTGTACGCAGGAACATACGCCGCCAAAGATGGAACTTGCACATTAATTAAACAATTCCCTTTCTCTGATTTACGAATGCCAGTGTCATTAATATGCATATGCCCTCCAAAATGAAGTTTTATACCTGCATTGGCAAAAATACGGGCTACATTTTCTTCGGGAACTCTGTGCATTTGCATTTTTCCTTCACCCATCAACTTTTTAATATGGGAGGTCGCATCATCGTTAAAATCAACCATGGGGTAATGACTAAATACAATTAGGGTTTTACCATATTTTTCGGCTCGTTGCGTTACTTCTTTTACCCATTCTATTAAATGCTTTTTATGGGTAAGGACGTTTTTATAACCAATGCTGGCACTTTTATAATTAGCCGGCACTTCCGGATTACCTTTTACTTTTTCGCTAGGCACGTACACATTGGCATCAATGGCCAAAAACCACACATCTTTCTCAGGTTCTACCAGATAGCTCACATCAGGGATAGGTGTATAATAAGGAGAAATTAAATACTTACGATGTTCAAACACGGCTTGCCGCTGTGCTTCCAGAAAATCATAATCATCATAAGCGTATTTAGTAAAAGGCGTTTCCCAATAGAGGTCTGTTTTTTTTGGAAAAAACCCAAAATCGTGTAAGCTTGCTATTATTTCCTTATACCCCATCTTACGAATATCCTGCGTAATGACCACTGGATGCTCATCCTTATTTTTTGAGATATACAGGCCTTCTTTACTCATTACAGTTTGTGATTTGCCTCCTTCTCCCATAAAATTTGTTTTCCCTGCATCAGTAGCATACGGACGAACAGGATCATGATTTCCTGTGGTTGCTAAAAAATGAATCCCATGTTTTTGAGTATACGTATCCAGAATACGCTGCAAACCACGAACGTTTATTGGCTGTCCATCGTCACTAAAATCACCGGGAAGCACCACGTACTTGACACCACGTTGCGCCACATCATCCAATGCTGCCAAAAAAGCGAAGTAATTTTCGTTGAAAATTCGGGTAGAATGCAACTGTGCCTGCATAGTACGCGCCATCACGTATTTTCCATTTCCGGGATTTAAAACACCTTTATAATCCGTATCATTAAAAGTTCCATAAACATCTTGCAGATGAACATCTGCCATAAAAGCAATTTGTAGTTGAGCACTTTGCTTTTCGTCATTGTTGTGACATCCTAAAACGACACAAAAGAGAAGACTTATTAATATATATTTTACGATATGGATCATATAGCTTATATTTTCAATTACTATTGTCTGGTAAGTATTTCTAAAGGATTAATCAAGCTCCTTTAGTCTCTAGCCGACGGGCTTTTACTTTTTTTAGTTCACGATAGGTTTAATTTTTATTGGCGTTCATGATTTCCGTTTCTCTCCAATTCTCCAGGAAAAAAAAGTAAACAAAAAATCCCGCCGCTGACATGAAAAAGCTAAAAACCAGCGCTCTTCACTAAAAGAAAAGAACTCACTACGTTCAAACAGCTTTTCTTTCTTAACGTTACGTTTGCTGATTTTTTTAACGCTTTTACATGAAGGCGGATTAGTTACCCCTACACGCTGCTCAATACAATTACTACCTACATTAATGTACATTATAAATTATCTTGAGATTTTTTTATCAGACACCAATGATTTTCAATCAACAATTTGATTCTGGAGGAAAGGCATAGCTCTTTTTCCAACCACCTAAATCAATTAATATCTGATCAATCATCACACCTGGATCAACCATCCATATTTTAAGGGTGTGTTTACCTGCTTTGTTCACAATTTGAGACACCGATTTCACCGAAGCATTTTTTAATACATTTTGCATCCACTCTTCGCTTCTTCCAAAGGTTTGAAAATCCACCACCACTGGATCAGCATCGTCAATTGAGACGGCACAACGCACCCCACTTTCGTGGTTGAATGCATGGGTAGGAATAGCTTGTAAGTGAACAGTAGCTTTACCAAAATTAAAGGTATAAAAGTCGTATTCCAATGCCGGACTGTTATTCTTGATAGATTGAATACTTGTTTGTGAATCGGCTGAATAAGGTAAGGCACTTACTACTTTGCCAGTATACCCCACTCCGTCATAAGTTTTCCATGTTGCCTGTTTACCAGCTATTTTAGCTGAATAATTTTCGGCATAAATGGAAACAAAACCTTTATCCTCAACCTTACCTTTATAATTCTCTAGGGCCTTAAGCTTTGGATTAAAAACGGAAACCCCAATGCTAATAGTGGTATCACCAGCAGCAAAAACGATGGCAGAATTCACCTTGTAACTTGGAGGAATCAACTGGTAATCGTGTCCTAAAGGCGCTTCTTTTTTATTTACTCCTACAGGAACCTTATCCCAATCGATGCTTACCCAAACACGTTGTTCCTGATTCTCATTATTTAAACTTCCTTCGTCTTTCGAAATATGTATCCAATCGGCTTTTGCAGATGCCTTCCAGGTGAGTTCTCCTTTTCCCTTTAAAAACACATCTACAAAATATTTACTTTGGGTATAAGCATTAAAAACGGGCAAAACATCGGCATAGGAGTTAATGATTTCCGTATTCACTTCCATCTCATAACTCTCTAAAGCCAAACCCAGTTGAGGTTTATTGCCTCGTACACAAATAGTAGTTGTTGGCTTAGAAAACACAGGCAGATGACGAGGTGACATACTCATGATATGATTCCACTTCCCGTTTTGTAGAATATTATTGAAGTAATCGGTTTCTTCTTGTATCTGATGGTATGCGTCTGTCGCTTTTTGTCCAAAATATGATGCGCTACTACGCCCTTGTTGAGCGGCAAATTTATTTTTATAAGCATATAGCCATTTATGATTTAAGTGAGCAGCTCCCATTACCGGATAATATACCAACTCATAGAATGCATCTTTTCTGTTATCTGCAATTTTTGGTTTCAACTTTTGGGTAGCATCCATTAATTTCTGATAAGCATTTATTCTTAAGCTCACTTCATCATTATAATGAATCTGGTTTAATTCAGTTTCGCCTGCTTTCGTTACAGGCTCAACCCTGCCCCAATCCATAAATTCAGGACGACGTTGAAAGGCCAATCGATAATATTCATACATCAAATCAGTAACTGGATTTGCATTATATTTACC
The DNA here is from genome assembly GCF_052400645.1 of Saccharicrinis sp. GN24d3. Taxonomy (NCBI): domain Bacteria; kingdom Pseudomonadati; phylum Bacteroidota; class Bacteroidia; order Marinilabiliales; family Marinilabiliaceae; genus Saccharicrinis; species Saccharicrinis sp. GN24d3. The sequence continues at coordinate 372,054 of NZ_JBQTGI010000003.1, read as the reverse complement.
AAACTCACGAGCCGCCCATTTTTCCATATGATTTCTCACGCCTTGGCTTTGTGAGAACGAACGCATGTTCCATGCCATATCTAAAAATAGCTCTATATTATATTCATGCGGTTTAATATCGCCACAATTCAGAATCCATAAATCACGCGATTGAAATTCATATGCTTTTTGCATCTCCTCCCACATTAACACTGGATTGGTAGAGTTAAGCCACAAATAATCGTGCGGACGTCCCCAATACGAAGTATGGTAATAAACCCCAGCTCCCCCCGAACGCTTTTGTTCTTCAGCATTGCTTAACTGACGGATATATCCATAATTATCATCGGTCCAAACCAACGTGATATCCTCAGGCAGTTCCATGTCGTTTTGATAATAGTTTAACACTTCTTTGTAAGGAATAAAGATCTGAGGCAAATGATGAGCGGCCTTGCCTGTTTTCTTTTGCAGAATCTCTCGTTGATCAGTGACTACATCCTCCAATAATTGAACCTGAGCCTCTGTATCATCCTCACCTACAATCATAGGCGAATCGTGCTCTCCGCGCATTCCCATGGTATAGATACTTTCAAAATCGGAACTTTCTTTAGTCCTCGTTTCAAACATTTTTTTTATGGTTTCTGCATTCTTATCGTAACGCCACTCGCCCATGGTTTTACTATCCCATTCAGCATTGATATTACAAAGCATAGGTTCACAATGTGAAGTTCCCACAACAATGGCATAATCATCAGCTACTTGTTTATTTTCAGGATAAGAATAAAACGGTTTGGTACATGAATGCATAGCCGGCCAAATTGTATTTGCCCGTAAACGCAACAATAGTTCAAACACTTTAGCATAGGTTTTGGGGCCAATATCTCCTGTTTCAGGTTCGTAATTTAACGCTGCCCATCGCTGCAATCCCCAATCTTCATCATTCAAAAAAATTCCTCGAAATTTAACCGATGGAGAACCGTATATCCTATTCTCCATAGAAATATTCAATTCACTTTTTTTATTGGGAGTTACATCTGCCCACCATTCCCAGGGAGAAACACCGATCATTCTGGAAATTTCCAACAAACCAAAAGCAGTTGCCCGTCGATCACTTCCTATAACTACCAGCGCTTTTTCAATTCCTTTAACTGGATTTTTAACAATCTCAATAAAGTAGGTCTCCCAATGAGATTTCACTTTGCTAACATCAATTTTCATTTCGGAGATTAATTGATCGACAAGTCTACTTTCACCAATGGTCCCTGCAATAATTCCTGCTTTATCTATGTTCGAAGTAACTCCTACTCGCTTTCCGCTCACTTTAAATATATCACTGGCTAAAAGATCAGCCGCTATCTGAACCACCTTGGCATCTTTTTTATCAACCACGATATCTATAACCTGATTTCCATTCACCAATGGAAAGATATCACTCTTCTGTCCTTGCACACCTGTAGCAACAATGCTAAACAATACCACTATTGCTAAAATCTTACATTTATATCTATACATGATGTATTACTTTTTAATTCTTTCGTATGTATTGTCCTCAAACACTACTTTAAAAGATGAATTATATAATGTTGAGGGGATATAATAATCCGTTGAAATTACCTGAGCTCCCGATTCTTTTGCTTTTTCAAACCTGGTATAATCCAACGTCCTGGATTCCTTTGTGGCTGCATCGGCGCGCGTTCTGACCAGATAACCTTTTTCAACCAAACTTTTTATATAATCGAAATCTCTAATCGGGTTATTAATGATTCTAAAAGCAGCTTCCGGATTTCCTTCAGGACTGTTCACAAAAAGCACTCTTCCTTTTAAACCAGCATGTCCTTTCAGGTAACGGTCTATTTTTTCTTCATTCTCGTCCAGCACAAACAAAAACCTACCTTTAACCTCTTCTAAATCAGGCCAACCTAGGGTTAATACAGCTTCTTCCAAGCTTTCATAATCTCCCCGAACAAAGTCTGGTGTAATCAAGTCCTCATCCGCAAAAACAGATCGAATTTCCTGATCTAAACTGTCAAAAGCTTCCTTAGTAAAAAGAAGCGGATCGCGAGTCCCCTCAACTTTTTGATCTTTGGTATTCATCAATACAAAAACCGGGGTATGGTTTCGATTTTTATCCGACCACCTTTTCATCACCTTGAGACAGTCCTTAAATAAAAGGTGATGACTTCTGAAATCGACATCCTGAATATGAAACATCTTTAAACCTGGTTCTGACAACTTATTTTCCTCATCATATGCTAGAGGCGTGTCTCCATTCGCGCGAATCACATCCAAACCTTTGGGATTTGAAAAATGACCACCATTAGGATCAAAAAAAACATCCAACTCTACGTTTCTCAATCCCAAATTCAATTGTTCCAAAATTGGAATATGTGCGTATTGTAAAGATATTGCCTTGGCAGAATCCATTTGAAACAAATAATCCCAAACTGGTTTTTCAATGGCAATTTTGTATGAATTATGGCTACCGATGACTTGCACATCGTTCAAACCAGTTTTCGGTTTGCAACATGAAAGCATGGATAGTGTAATTATAAAAGTTATTAACAGAACTTGCTTCTTCATTTTAATCCTTTTAGAACTTCACAGCATTTGCGTTAGTAATGCTTTAACCCTTTTCTTAGGTTGTGAAATTACATTTGCATGGCAATAATGGCATGAATAAAACGATCACAGGTATGGACAAATCGTTCAAGGTGATTAAATACCTGGAAATAGATACATTTTTACTTCTTTCTAAACTGACTTGCTGTGATTCCGGTATTGCGTTTAAAAAATTGATTGAAGTTAGCCGCTTCATTAAACCCTAAAATATCAGCTACTTCTGTTATCGATCTATTTTTCTGGTGTAACAATGATTTGGCCGACATTATTTTATATTCAATAATTACTTTTTGCGCACTTTTGCCCGACGCTTTCTTGACACATTCACTCAAATAAATAGGACTAATATTCATCATTGACGCATATTCTTTGACTGCCATAAATGTGTTGTTACTAGCATGAATGAGCTGTTCGAATTTAGCCATAATTGCATCATAGCGGTTCATACTGATGATGCCATCATCATTTTGCGTGATTCGTTTTATTTTATACAATAGAATCTGTAGTAGAGATCGAACGATTTCAAGATGATGCATTTTATCAGCTCTTGATTCTTGGTAAATCTCTTTGACAATACTTAAAATTTCAGTAAAATCATCATCTGCCAATTGGTATAAGGGCAAAGTATGAATCTTAAAGAAAGGGAATTCATTTTGTACATCGAAGGAGTTATTTAGTGTTTCAAATAGCGTAGCTTTAAAGTGAATTATATATCCTTCGTCATCATCTTTTTGAGGTTTCTTTCCGTAGTTAATGGTTTGATAAGGAGAGACAATAGCCAAACTATTGTCTCTTTTTTGCAAGGTTTGTTCCCCAATTTTTATCTCCACAGTATTATGAAGTAAAACGCCTATTTCAAAAAAATCTCTTTTATGAGGTTCTAAATAGATTTCATCAGGTTCTATGTCTTTACTACTATCTTCTTTTATGGATCGAATATAAAAGCGATTCGAATAATCGTTACATCTTTTCTCCTTATTTAAAAAGTAGTCCTTTATGTTGTTGTATATCTTCATTCTCTTTCCAATTTATTTTCAAAGGTAATGTAAAAACCTAAATAGTAATCTATTTTACCCAAATTACAATTCATAATTAACTATTAAAACACACTACTTTTGCTTCCAACAAATAAAAAAGTCAAGCTATATCAAGCTTGGTTATATGACGAATAAAATAATAGCTATGAATTCACAAATTAGAAAATTAAGAGGTATCATCTCATTGTGTTTAGGCATAATTATACTCGCTTCGTGCAATCAAAAGCAAGATGATAGAAAGACGCAGACTCCTGAGCTATCGGTAATGGAAGTAAAGCCAAGTACAGAGGAGTTCTACGAATCATATTCGGCTACCATAAAAGGGAAACAAGACATTGATATTCGCCCGCAAATAACGGGGTTTATCACTAAAGTAAATGTGGATGAAGGATCAATCGTAAAAAAAGGTCAGGTGTTGTTTCAAATCGATGAAGTGCAATATGAAGAGGCTGTAAACGTAGCGAAAGCCAATGTTGCAGTTGCTGAAGCTAATGTTGCTACAGCTAAACTAACAGCTCAAAACAAAAAATCTTTAGCAGAACGAAATATTATAAGCGCTTATGAACTTGAACTTGCACAAAACGAATTGGGTAGTTGTAATGCTCAACTTGCCGTGGTAAAAGCGGAATTAGTGAGTGCTCAAAAAGATTTATCCTACACACGCATAACGAGCCCTACTGATGGTGTTATCGGGAAGATATCATATCGTGTTGGAGCTTTGGTAAGTCCTACAATGTCTGATGCTATCACTACGGTTTCAGAATTCACAACAATGTATGCCAACTTTTCACTTACAGAGAAAAAACTTCTTACCCTGGCTAAGGATAATAATTTAACAGTAGACATCATCAAAAGTCTTCCTAAGGTACAATTGAAGATGAGCGATGGAGTTATTTACAGATATTTAGGAACGATTGAAACCATTAGTGGAACCATTGATGAGACGACAGGTGCTGCCAGTATTCGGGCAGCCTTTCCCAACGAAGATGGAATTTTACGTAGCGGTGGTACAGCTTCTGTTATTCTGCCTTATGCTCTCGATAGCTGCTTGTTAATTCCACAAAATGCCACTTATGAGATTCAGGACAAAATATTCGTGTACACCGTAGATGAGAACTCAACAGTATTAAGTACCGAAATTGAAATCTATCCACTTAACAACGGTAGTCAGTATGCTGTAACAAAAGGATTATCAGCAGGAGATAAAATCGTAATTGAAGGTATCAATTCCTTAAGCAGTGGTTCAACTATTCAAGTAAAATCTGATACATTATAAATCATGAAATTTGATAAATTTATAACTCGGCCTGTTTTATCCTCAGCAATATCTGTTTTTATTGTCATTTTAGGGGTACTGGGATTATTCTCCCTACCTATTACCCAATATCCCAGTATTGCACCACCAACTATACAGGTATCGGCCACTTATACAGGAGCCAATGCGCAAACCGTGCTCAATAGCGTGGTTGCTCCTTTAGAGGAGGAAATCAATGGTGTTGAGAATATGTCCTATATGACTTCTACGGCAACCAATAGCGGAACTGCCTCAATATTGGTCTATTTTGAGCTGGGCACCGATCCGGATATGGCCGCTATAAATGTGCAAAATAAGGTAAGCCAGGCTGAAGGATCATTACCTTCTGAAGTCACCAAAATTGGGGTGACTACCAGCAAACGTCAATCGAGTATGTTGATGGGTTTTGGTCTTTATAGCGAAAATGATCAATATGATTATTCGTTTTTAGAGAACTATGCCGATATCAATTTAATTCCACAAATCAAACGGATTAGTGGCGTTAGTGATGTTTTCATTACAGGATCAAACTACGCCATGCGTATCTGGTTGAAGCCCGATGTAATGGCACAATATCACCTTATGCCCAGCGACATAACAACAGCACTCGACGAGCAAAACATCGAAGCAGCTCCCGGACAATTGGGCGAACAGGGGAATCAAACATTTCAGTATGTGTTAAAGTACAAAGGTCGTTTGCAAAGTGAAGAAGATTTCGAAAATATTGTTATTTCGGCTACCAAAGATGGGGAGGTACTACATCTAAAAGATGTTGCCAACATAGAACTGGGACGTTTATCAAGTAGTGTTACGTCAAATATAAACGGACATCCTGGCGTCACTGGTATGGTTTTCCAAACATCGGGTTCCAATGCGATGGATATTAACAATAGTATTGCAAGTTTCTTAGAAGAAGCAGAAGCAGATTTTCCCGATGGTGTAAAATCGGCTATCATGCTGAATACCAACGACTTTTTATACGCTTCGATTTGGGAAGTAGTAAAAACACTGCTCGAAGCTTTTCTATTGGTTATCCTGGTCACGTATGTCTTCCTGCAAAATACCCGTTCCACACTTATTCCTACCATTGCCATACCTGTTGCCTTAGTGGGTTCGTTTTTTCTGATGTGGGTATTCGGCTTTAGTGTTAACTTGCTTACCTTATGTGCCATGGTACTTGCCATTGGTACGGTGGTTGATGATGCCATTATTGTGGTGGAAGCGGTTCAGGCGAAAATAGATGCCGGCTACACCTCGGCGCGTCAGGCTTCTATAGATGCAATGGGTGAGATATCCGGTGCTGTTGTTACATCCACTTTGGTGATGATGGCTATTTTTATCCCCGTTAGCTTTACGGGTGGAACAACAGGTATTTTCTTTAAGCAGATGGGATTAACCATGGCATTTGCTATTGGTATTTCGGGGATCAATGCACTTACCTTAAGTCCTGCGTTGTGTGCCCTATTGCTAAAACCTTCGGGTAAACATGGCGAAAAGAAGACTTCTTTTGCACAACGCTTTCACACCGCTTTTAACGATAACTTTAAACGTTTAACGAATAAATATAAAAAAGGAGTAGGCTTCTTTACCGCTCACAAACTGATGAGTGGCTCGCTTGTTGGCATCGTAATTATTGCTTTTGTGGTTTTATTGCGTATCACTCCCACTGGCTTAATTCCCAACGAAGATCAGGGAACTATTTTTGGTGCTCTTGCTATGCCCGTGGGAACGTCATTGGAAGAGACTACAAAAGAAATGGCCAAGATATCGGAGATAGTACAAGGCATTCCTGCCATCGAATCGTATTCCATAAGTAATGGTTATAGTCTTCTTGATGGTTCCGGTAATACCTATGGAAATCTAATGTGTAAACTAAAAGACTGGGACTTGCGAGGCGATGGAGAAAGTGTAGATGAGATTATTGCTCAGCTAAACAGAGAAACAGCCAAAGTCGTTAAAAATGGGAACATGATGTATTTAGCGCCTCCTATGGTCGCAGGATATAGCGTAACCAATGGCTTTGAATTGAAGTTACAGGATAAAACAGGTGGTGATCTAAATGATTTCGAAACGGTCGCTAAGGATTTTATACAGCAACTTAATGAGCGACCCGAAATAGAGAGTGCACGTACTTCTTTTAGTGCATCGACACCGCAGTATATGGTCGATGTGGATGTGGAAAAATGTAAAATCGCCGGAATCAGTCCTGATGTCATTTTATCTACATTGGAAGGTTATTATGGTGGTATTTATGCTTCTAATTTCAACCGATTTGGTAAACTATACCGTGTGATGATTCAGGCAAGTCCGGATTATCGTACCAATACCGAAAGTTTGAATAACATTATGGTGCGTAACGGAACGGAAATGGCACCCATATCGCAATTTGTAACGCTTCGAAAAGCGTATGGTCCTGACAACATTAACCGCTTTAATATGTACACCTCAATTGGTATAACAGGTTCGCCTGACGGTGACTACAGCTCTGGAGAAGCCATTAATGCGATCAAAGAACTGGCAAAAGAGCTACCCACTGGTTACAGCTATGAATTTTCAGGAATGACACGTGAAGAAAGTAGTACCGGTGCAAATTCTACTGCCTATGTTTTGGCTATTGTATTTGTGTTTATCTACTTATTGTTGAGTATGCAATACGAAAGTTACATACTCCCCATCACTATCGTGCTTTCAATTCCAATGGGATTAGCAGGTAGTTTATTGTTTGCCAATATTATGGGAGTTGACAATAACATTTATCTGCAAGTAGCGCTCATCATGTTGATTGGATTAATTGCTAAAAACTCCATCTTAATTGTGGAATATGCCATAGAACGCCGTCAACAGGGTTTATCGATTATGCAAGCCGCTATTGAAGCAGCAGCAGCACGTCTTCGTCCTATTATGATGACTTCGCTTACGCTGATTGTTGGGTTAATGCCCATGATGTTTGCAAGTGGAGTAGGCGCCAACGGGAATAGTTCTTTAGGTACAGGTGTTATTGGAGGAATGCTTATTGGAATGATTTGCCAGATATTTATTACACCTGCTTTGTTTGTCATCTTCCAAAAATTTCAGGAAAAATTTAAACCCTTGAATGAGGATTTTAGCCAAACTACTACAGGTAACGCAAGTATCACACAATAAAAAAATCAAACAACCATGACTTGAGAGTTAAAACACAAAGGGGAATGATTAAAGTTCTTTGTCTTGTGTCTTGATTCTTGTGTCTTGGTTCTAATTATAATAAGATGAAACGAGCATCACAAAATTTGCCACACAGGAGGATGATTAAAAGCGAGTTCCATGAGTTACCACTGAAAACAAACAATTTTAAACGAATGAAAAAGATAATCATATATTTTATCGGCATAGTACTGCTAAGCAGTTGTTCGGTATATAAAACCTTCGAAACACCAGAAGTCACAACAGAAAATCTCTATCGCGACACAAGTTCGGTTGATGCTGTAATGCCTGAGGATAGTGTGAATTTAGGAAATCTTCCCTGGAGAGAACTATTCACTGACCCACAATTACAGGCGCTTATTGAACAGGGACTGGAAGCCAATGTAGATTTACAAACGGCATTGCTTCGTATAGAGCAAGCAGAGGCATCACTTTCATCGGCGCGTTTAGCTTACACACCCGATTTGTCCTTTTCGTCAACGGGTACACTATCCGACTACGATGGGTCAACTACAAAATCATATGAATCAGGGCTTTCATCAAGCTGGCAGATTCCCTTGTTTGGCGGTTTACGCAATACAAAAAAAGGAGCTGAAACGACATTGGAACAAAGCCAGGCGTACAAACAAGCCGTCCAAACTCAGTTGATTGCCACCATCGCAGATAATTACTATTATTTATTGATGCTCGACAAGCAACTGGACATTACCGTTAAAACAATCTTAAGCTGGGAAGACCGAATCGAAAGCATGCGGGCTTTAAAAGGAGTAGGTATGACCAATGAAGCTTCCATTACGCAAAGTGAAGCAAGTTATTATGCGCTAAAGACCTCCTATTCCGACTTACAACAGTCGATACGTGAAACGGAGAATGCGCTTTCGATCACCTTAGGGCAAGCACCTCAGGCCATAAAACGGGGCGAGTGGCAAACAATTAAGCTTCCAGAGCAGATATCGGTTGGTGTCCCTTTACAAATGTTAGCGAATCGCCCGGATATAAAACAGTACGAAATGGCCTTGGCCACAGCTTTCTATAACACCAACGTAGCGCGATCTGCCTTTTACCCCAATGTTACGATAAGTGCTTCTGCAGGGTGGACCAATAGCAATGGCGGAATCATTGCCAATCCCGGGGAACTTTTATCCAGTGCCATCGGTTCGTTAACGGCTCCAATTCTTAATCAAGGGGTAAATAAGGCAAATTTAAAAATAGCAAAGTCTCTTCAGGAGGAAGCTTTACTTGATTTTAAACAGAGCCTGTTGAATGCCGGCAGCGAAGTGAGCAACGCTCTGTTTCAATATTCTACAGCCATACAGAAACAAGAGGATCGTAGCAAACAACTGGAGGCTCTAGAACGTTCGGTGCTCTATACACGTGAGTTATTTCAATTGGCATCATCAACTTATTTGGAAGTTCTGACAGCTCAGGAGGATTTACTGGATGCACAACTATCTGAAACGAACGATTGGTACGATCAGGTGCAATCGGTCATCAATTTGTATCAGGCCTTAGGTGGAGGACGAGAAAAATAATATTTGCCTCATAATTTTGTTTTAAGATGAACGATGCAGGTTTTAAAATAAACATTGATGAAATAGAGTTTGTTTCCTTGCATTTCTCCAATGGCGAGTCAATAAGCTATCGTACTAAAGAGTTCAAAAGAATATCTTTAGATCTTGCATTAGATTTAACGTTTTGCTTTGCTGTTATTAATGTTGCAAACATATCACGACATTTAATAATTAAGGATATTGAAAAGCTGATTAAACTTTTAGATGTGTAAAATATTATACCATGAAGTCAATTATATCTTTTTGTATACCAATTAGCATGTCGCACCTATTAACCTACCTATCAATTACATAGTTATTATTTGAATTAATCAATTATGAGTACCAAACAATATTCACTAAAAGAGAGCCCAATATTTAAGCTACTCTTGGTTTATGCAGGTCCTGCTGTTTTAGGTCTTTTAATAAATGCGCTTTATAATATTGTTGACCGTATTTTTGTGGGGCAGTTTGTGGGGGCTGAGGGTCTGGCGGCAGTGACTTTAGCCTTCCCGGTCTCTCTTTTTCAATTTGATTTTGTCCTTTTGTTCGGCAGCGGAACGGGAGTTTTAATCTCAAAATATTTAGGTGAATCACGTCCCAAAAAAGCAGAAAAAGCACTTGGAACGATGATGGCTGGTCTGTTAATCACCATTATTTTGTTTACTTCTGCCGGATTATTATTTTACAAACCTTTGCTACAGGCCTTTGGTGCTCAGGGACAGCTTTCCGAATTAGCGGGCGAATATCTGCAGATAATCATCTTTGGGTTTCCCTTTGCCTTTTTTATTGCGCTGGAGTTCACTTGCCGTGCCGAAGGAAACCCACGCTTACCCGCTTTCTTAATTTTAATTTCATCGCTTATAAACGTTTCCCTGGATCTTGTATTTATGAAATATCTCCATATGGGGATTCGTGGAGCCGCTCTGGCAACAGTTATTGCACAGAGTGTAAATGCCATCCTTTTGCTCCGATACTACGTTGGTGGTAAAAGCCTGATTAAAATAGAATGGAAAAATATTAGGTTGCAAAAAAACATGATTCTTTCTATTTTTTCCCTGGGTTTAGCTCCCTTTATTATGGATGTTTCCGGAAGCATCCAAAATATATTCGCCAACAATTTGCTGCTTCAGTCGGGTGGAACTTTTGCCGTTACAGCCATGGGAATTATTTTTAGTGTAAATGTTGTTTTTATGATGATTGCTCTGGGAACCGGCGATGGTATGCAGCCCATTGTAAGCTTTAACTTTGGTGCGAAACGCCCCGAACGCAGTCGTAAAACCTTATTTTATTCCATGGGCTTAGTCGGTCTAACCGGAATTATAGGATTGATTGTACTGGAACTGTTTCCCAATTTAATCATCGGGATTTTTATCGATGGTAATGAGAATGTTATTAATGTTGCCCGAATAGCTTTACGCATTTTCGCTCTATCCATTCCTTTTTACATGGTTCAAATAGTGGCTACGCGTTATTTTCAAGCGCTACACAAAAAAAAGATTGCTGTCTTCTTCGCCATTCTAAGACCTGTTCTTCTGTTTATTCCCATCCTGTATAGCTTAAACTGGCTTTGGGGCTTAAACGGTATTTGGATTTCTTTTGTGATAAGCGATAGTTTGGCTTCTTTAATTTCCTTGCAATTTATCCGGAAATATTGAAATCTATTCGAATAATCAATAACCTCTTTGTTCTTTATACTCACATTTTTTCATACAATCAAGAATTACAATAAAACACCTGTTTCTCAATCACTAAATTTTCATATAGCTTTTTTTGTTCTTAAAAGCTGATAATGGTTCGTTTACAACCGATAAATTATTCATATTTACTTCCAAATTATATGCCGCCTAACATATTTTATACGTAAATTTGCCCAGTGAAAAATTTAAAACAAATCCATTTGCCGATTGACAAATAGATAAACACCACAAAATCGGGTTCGTAGCAGACATTCTTCTGCCTATGCATAAGTATCTAATAATGTATGAACAGAGTATGGATTAAGAAACACAGAATAAAAACTGTGATTTTTTCAATCTTCTTCTGCGACCACAAGTCAACACGTAAAATAGTGATAATACAAATTTGCTCGTAAAAATTTATAAATAATTATACATATGAAATACAGAAAATTAGGGAATACTGATCTTACTCTTTCAGCCATCACATTTGGTTCTTTTGCTGCTGGTGGCTGGTTGTGGGGAGGCACGGAACAAAATGAATCCGTAAAAGCGATAAAATCCTCTTTTGATTTAGGAGTAACCTCTATTGATACAGCTCCGGTATATGGACAAGGATTCAGTGAACAAATTGTTGGTCAGGCAATAAAAGACATTCCCCGAGATAAAGTACAAATTCTCACTAAATTTGGAATGCGTTGGGACTTAGCAAAAGGCACACACGTTTTCAAAACAGAAGATAACAATGGCAAAGCTATCGATATTTACAAATATGCCGGTAGAGAAAGTATCATACAAGAGTGCGAAGCTAGTTTAAAGCGCTTAGGTACCGATTATATTGACCTTTACCAACTACACTGGCCCGATGTTACCACTCCTATTGAGGAAACAATGGATGCACTTAACCAACTGATCAAAGAAGGAAAGATTCGTTATGCTGGTGTTTGTAACTACAATACAGAACAGTTTGCCGAAGCAGAAAGATACATCAATCTGGCTTCGAACCAAGTTCCTTACAGTATGGTATTGCGCGATATCGAGAAAGAAATCGTTCCCTATTCTCTTGAAAACGGGAAAGGAATTATTGCTTACAGTCCGCTTGAAAGAGGATTACTAACCGGAAAAATGAAACCAGGTTATAAATTTGGAGAAGGCGATCAACGTGCAACAAGAGCTTTTTATAAAGATGAGAACCTTCGACGCACCAATGAATTTCTAGACAAAATCAAACCCATTGCCAATGATAAAGGATTGAGTCTGGGTCAGCTGGTTATTTTATGGACGCTGGAACAACCTGCCATTTCGATTGCTTTGGTTGGAGCCAGAAATGCGGAACAAGCTATTCAGAATGCAAAAGCTGCTCAATCAAGTTTAACAAAAGAAGAAGTTGAAATTATCAACGGACATTTGAATCAATTGGTTTTGGTCCCATAATTACAAAAATGAAAAGACTTTTGTTGTGTGAGCGGATCCGCTCATTCATCGTGCTAAAGTTTTGTATTTTTTACAACTAAAAAAAAGGATGTATTCAAGCAATACATCCTTTTTTGGTTACAACTTAACTTCCTAATTCAATACCAATGGTAAAAATTGAGGGTTGGGTTATTTACAACTTTTCAGATATTCCTCCGCAAATCGTTTACCCAATATTCTCTGGCTTTCAGCATTAAAATGAGTATTATCTCCCCTGTGTTTTAAATCAGAGCTATGAATGATAAAAGCATGACGATCTCTGGCAACGTATTTTTTAATCTGTTTATTAACCTGCATCCTTCCTTCATGCTTCTTTAAATATATTCCAAGCTCACCAATAAATATAGGTAAAGACTTATTATCGGCATATCTTCTGAACTGCTGAAATAATTGAGTCATACGCTTTTTGTGAAGCGGAATGCGATCTTCTTTTGCATCACTCTCTCCCTGATGCCATAAAATTCCTTTTAGTGTTCCATACTGCTTTGCGAACTCCACTTTATTCCGAAAATTGGTAAGTAATTGTACATCCCGATGTATTGAATCTCCTAACCACTGACCAATAGAACTGCCTCCAACAGCTGTGTGAATAAGTAATATCGAAACACTATCAGGTACACTTTTTAGTAACTCTTTTCCAAACGACAAACCACAATCTAATCCTTTCATAGTAGGCTCATGCATGTTTAAAGGTTCTTTAGCCAGTATTAATTTATTGTTTTTGTTAATGGTAAAAACTCTATCCGAAGCAATGGTATCTTGTGGTTCAACCTGACCACGACCAGCCATATTAGATTGACCAGCCATCATAAACACCCATACATTTTCTTTTTTAGGTACGTTTTCTACAAACTCTGTGGTACGCGGAAAGTTTCGCACTCTGGCATAATTTTTCAACTCATTAGAATTAACCATCCGCTTCATCCAATCTTCTGCCAAGCCTGGCCACCTTTCCGCAGCTTCGTTGCCCGGACGCAATCCATAACCATGTCCTCCTTTATATTGATAATGCAACTCAACTGGCACATGATAATCTCGAAGTGCTCCAGCCATTACCAAAGAACTGTTTCCATATTTATCATCTGCTGTTCCGAAGATAAAACAAGGAGGAGTATCACTGCTTACTTTCAATTCAGGAGTAATACTTCTTTTTTCCCCTTTATCTAGATAAGCAGGATAAATCAACAAAGAAAAATCAGGTCGACTCGACAACTGATCAATAGAATCTACTTTGGAATATGTATCTTGATTAAATAATGTAGATGCTCGAGCACACAAACTTCCTCCTGCTGAAAACCCCATCACACCAATCTTATTCTGATTCAGATTGTAGATATCAGCCTTGCTGCGCACGTACCTAATCGCTCTTTGAATATCGTTTAATGCGCCTAGCTGTTTTTGGGGTACGCGATATTGCAAAACAAAAGCCGTATACCCAAGTGTGTTTAACCATTCTGCCACTTCGTACCCTTCTTTATCAACCGCTAGGATATTATAGCCCCCACCTGGGCATACAATAATACTCGCACCTGTCTTGTTTGGTTTTTCCGGCTTATAAACTATTATTGCAGGATTGGTTACCTCGGCCAGGCGAATTACATTGCCACTCGAATTATTCGACACAACTGCAGCTTGTTTTTCTTTCAGTTCACCAGGTACTTTGTTTGGCCATAGGTAGAGTGTGTCTCTTGTTTGAGCCTGGGTGAATGATATATAGAAAACTGCAAGTACTAAAAAAGTTAATCTCATTTTTAAAAATTATAATCTTTGATTAATGATTCGTTCGGCCGCAAGTTACGGAAACCTTGAATTTATATTTCGGTTAAAACCGATTCCCAATACGTAAATCTGCATGGCATAAATCCCATGCCTGGTTATAAAAACATTCATTCAAACATCCATAACCAGCCTAACCATGTACTCAATATCCTAATATAGGATAACGGACAACAGAAAAACATCAGGGCAAACGCATTTAAAGATTCTTCTTAAATTTTTGTCTCCCCACACCCTTTTATTCCCTGAAGGGACCCGAGCGCAAGGACTCCTTTAGGAGATTAAGAGGTGTGCGATGGGAATATTTGTTTAAATGTAATCACCCTCAGAAAAACATACCAAAGTTACTTTAATTCAAAACCGATATTAACGCTTAGTTATTACCATATTTACACCTTCTTTAAGCCTTACAATTTTACTATTCTTACGAACTTTGCGATCGTTAAGCAAAACTTTCATCTTACTGTCTGGTAGTATAAATTCCCCGCTCATACCTTTGGGTAACTTAATTTCGTAGATCTGCTCATTCCTATCCGATTTAATGTACTTAGCCTCAATACTTCCTTTTATGGTAGGAACTTTTATTTCTGAAAATTGTAGGTTCGTCAATTGAGGCTTAATTTGCATACTGGCAAAACCTGGTGTTTTGGGAGTTATTCCCCATAATTGTCGTGTAATAACATTTAAAGGAGCAGTTCCCCATGCATGATTCCAATCCGAATTGGGTTTGTATTTCATATCCCAGGCTTCCAGCGCCATGGTAGAACCAATTTCAATCATGTTCCACCAGGTACGGTCATGTGTCGTATCGGTGATTAATTTCAAAGCATACGCTGGTTCATTGGCATTAAACAAGCCATCCAACAAATACTGAGCACCATAAACACTGCAGGCCATTCCTCTGGTTTTGATAAAATCAATAACAGATTCCTTATACTCTTCGGGTACAAGATTAAATGCTAATGGAAACATATTGGCATGTAATGATGCATGCTTAGAACCTTCCCCATCAATATAAACCCCTCGCGATTTATCGAATAGTTTCGTATTGATGACCTTCTTAATTTTTTCTGATTTTTGCTCAAAAAAAGCAGCATCCTCAGTCTTCCCAAGACGGTCCGCTATCTCTGACATCAAAACCAGATTGTAATAGTAAAATGAATTGACTACCGTATTGATGGCCACCATTTCATAACCATCCCGTTCCCCTTCTTTGGTCGCCAACTTCCATCCGGTATCCTTTTGTCCTGCAGGCCAATCAACAATATCCCTTACCCTCGTTTTAGGATTCTTAAACCCTAATTTTGTTTTGAATTCGCTATTTAGCTTATCTGATTTAGAACTAATTAATCCATCCTTCCGTTCCAAATCCATTAAAGTTCTTATTTTGAGCACATCATAATATTTCTCCAGCATCTCTGTTTCTCCAGTGTACATATAATCCTGATAGTACAGTAATACAGTATGCAAAAGCCATTCTGTAGGCCAGGTAGGGTGCTCTATAAAATATTCGTTGGTTCTGCGCGCTATTGAATAAACACTGTCCACCACATAATGACTCAACTGATTGATATAGGCATCGGCTTCGTAAGGAATGCGTTCCCGGTCACCATCTACGTAGTAACCTGCAAAACTGGTTGCTTTAATAGTGTGTTTACACAAATCCCAAATGGCATTCAATGTTGTATCCGATGAAGTAAAAGTTCCTGCCTCATCATTAAAATGATAATAAAATGCATTTTGACTGATTTCAATTTCTTCAATCGGGACCTGAAGATTCTCCAGTTCGCAATACCTGAACGGCATGATTACACCAAATGATTCCGGAAGATGAATTGCACCAGGTTTCGTATTTCTTTTATCCGCCTGCAAACTAACCACCACATCTTGATTGGCTTTAAGTTGATCGAGCTTCACTTGTTGATAACGAATGGTACCTCCTGGATTTCTATCAATCTGATTTGCATCAGCTAATTTTTCACCTAATCGAACAATCAAACTATCCTTCTGTAACTGTTTAGAATGCAGAACAACTGTTCCAAAATAGGCTTTCCCAAAATCAATAAAATAGTGACCTTCGCCTAGTTTTACAACTCGCTCTGCTTTATTATATTTTATTTCAAAATCATTTTCGGTTGGCACATCTGTTATTTGAGCCTGTCCCAAAGTACAAAAAGCCAAAAACAGACATAACAACAGGTACATTTTTCTATTCGATAATATCTTCATACTTCCTAACTATTAATCATTTAATTTATTTCACCTTACAGGTTTTCTTTAGTCGGATATCGCTTGATGATGCACCGACCATAAACTCAAATGCTCCTTTTTCAAAATGCCAATCCTCACATTTATCGTCCCAGTATTTCAGTTTCTCCACTGGCACTTTAAATGTAATTGTTTTTGTTTCACCAATAGCTAAAGAAGTCCTTTCAAAGCCAAGCAATTGTTTTAATGGTCTTTGTACGGATGATTTCACATCCTTCACATACAGCTGAACAACTTCATCTCCTTTATAGTCTCCTGAGTTTTTTACCTTTACTGCAATCGTTACGCTTTCCTTATTTTTTACAATTGTCATATCACTGTAATCAAAAGAAGTATAGCTTAAGCCATATCCAAAAGAATAAAGAGGCTCACCCTCAAAATATTGGTAGGTTCTGCCCTTGTTTACTTCGTAATCATTCATCGGAGGAAGGTCTTCGGCCGATTTATAGAAAGTAAATGGTAAACGGCCAGCCGGATTGTAATCACCAAAGAGTACATCGGCAATGGCGGCACCTCCACTTTCGCCCGGATACCATGCATCCACAATTGCTGGAACTGTTTCATCCATCCAATTAATAGCTAAGGAACTACCCGCTACCAGGACAACGATCATATTATTATTTTCCTGATAGATATCTTTTAAATAGTTAATTTGGTCATCAGGAAGCCCTAATTCAACTCTATCTCTACCTTCTTTTTCTATGGATTTATTGATTCCCATTACTGCAATCACATAATCACTCGATCTGGCAACTTGTTTGTCTTCTGCGTATAAATCATCACCCATAGTATTAGGCACTTCCCAAAGCAATTGACAAATTGCATCGCCACCATTATCAAAATATTCCAACTTAATGGCATATTTTTTACCTGCTTCCATTTTAAGGGCCACCTGATCAGTAGTTGTGCCACGATTGTGCCATTCATCAACAACTAGTTCATCATTTAACCATAAACGAATGCCATCATCAGAATTTACACCTATTTTATACTCGCCCGAAATATTAGGAGCAATATAACCTGTCCATCTTACTGATTTATGTTTGTAATTGGTATAAGGATCCGGCGGTTGATTTACCGGGTCAAAATTCACTACTTTATCGGTGCGTGTTTGTGGTGTTCCTTCCAAAAACTTATCGTCGTAATATTCAGCGAACAAACCTTTTTCGTTGTTTTTATCATTACGTAAATATTCTGATTCAAGCAGGTTAAGGTTTCTGGCTGCCGTTTTCCATTTCACATGCCTTACTTCTATTTTATCGCCCACTTTATTTTGAATACCTTGAAGGGGAGATATTGGAGAAATAGCTGGCAATCCGCTATAATCCCCAAAAACGACTTGATCGGCATTAAAACCTACTACCGCAATTTTCTTAATCTTACCGGCTTTTAAGGGCAATATTCTATCCTGATTCTTAAGCAATACAATAGATTGTCTGGAGGTTTCCAGCGCCAGGTCTTGATGTTTTTGCGAACTAATCACATCAGGTGAAATCTTTGTATAAGGGTTACCTTCTGCCGGATCGAATATACCAAGTTTAAATCGAGCTTCTAATACACGACGAGCTGCTTTATCAATCGTTGCTTCATCCACTAAACCATCCTGATAAGCAGGATATAGATGATTGGTATATATATTGTGACCACATTCTAAATCCAATCCTGCTTCAATAGCCACTTTAGCTGCTTTTTTCTTCGTATCTACAAAATGATGCGACTTCTCCAAATAAGTAGGTGCCCCACAGTCGCTTACCACATAACCGGTAAAACCCCATTCATCTCGTAAGACAGTGTTCAACAACCAATTGTTTGCGGTACACGGTATACCGTTAATAGCGTTATAAGCACTCATTATCGCTTGTGCTTTTCCTTCCTGAATACAGGCTTTAAAAGCAGGCAAATAATATTCGCGCAAGGCTCTTTCTGATATTTCAGCATTGCATGCGAATCGATTTTCCTCTTCGTTATTGGCTACAAAATGTTTGGGTGTAGCTACTACTTTCAAATATTTATCGTCGTCCCCCTGTAATCCTTTTACAAACGAAACACCTATTTTACTGGTTAAAAACGGATCTTCACCATACGTTTCAGGCGTACGGCCCCAGCGTGGATCTCTTGCCATATTTATTGTTGGCGACCACATGGTTAGCATATCACTATATCCTGATGTTTGGTCTTTTCCTTGATTCAGAAAATTCCATTTGGCACGGGCTTCGTCTGAAATAGCCGTAGCTACATTGTAAATCAAATTTGGATTCCAGGTTGCAGAAAGGGCAATGGCCTGAGGAAACACGGTAAAACGTCCTCCTTTAACCACTCCATGTAAACCTTCGTTTCCATGATAGTATTTATCCACACCCAGGCGAGAAATCTCTTTGGCCGAGGCTTGTAATAAAAACACCTTCTCCTCCACCGTTAAGCGGCTCATTAAATCATCCACTCGCTCATCGATAGATAGACTACAATCTTTAAAAGGATAATTTGTTTGCGCGTTTAAAAACATAGGTAGAATACACAAACCTAACACCAACAACAACTTCGCTTTCATATGTTTATATTTTTCAATTTTCTTCAATACTTCTCTATTTATAATAGAAACTCGCAGATAACTACTAGATCGTTTATTTTATAATCTCAACGTTGGTTAATTTCACCACGACCGGATTAGGCCATATTTTATCGTTATAAAGGCGTTGCGCTTTTGAAACTGATATCTCTAATAGATCTTTATGCTGAATAAATCTGGATTCAGGAATATTTTCGGGCCAATATTCCACCACTAAATCATTCTGCCCCAAAACCGAAATTTCAGTTTTATCGGTAGCTTTTAAGTTTTTCATTAAAAAGTTTCTTCGTCGCCCTTTAAACCATTCTTTTTGTCCGGTGATAAAGGCATATACGGCATTCTCCTTTTCGTTTTGTGTAAACCACACATATCCATCCTTAACAATACCCGGTAATGGACGAATATTTTTAATGGCCTCATCATTCACAAACATCCAAAGACCAAGCTCACGCAGACGTTCCTCTTGCTCAATGGCAATTTCACCATTGGGTTTAGGACCAACATTCATTAAAAAGTTACCACCTTTGGCTCTAATTTCTATCAATTTATTAATAATATCCGTTCCGCTTTTATAGGTTTCGTTAGTAGGCTTATATTGCCACTGGGTACCCATAGTCATACAAGTTTCCCAAGGACCAGGCATAGAACCACCAGGAATCTTCTGCTCAGGCGTCTTCATCTCACCACGAGTAACCACCACATCGGGATATTTTGAATGAACATATTGTACAAGAGGACCTGTATGAAAAGCATCAAAGAAAACCATATCAATATTTCCATAATTCGTCATGAGCTCATCCACTTGCTTTTTATCATATTCGAATAGCTCTTTATTCTCGGTAATCTGGCTCATTGCACGATTACGAGAGATCAAAGTTCCTTGTTCGTGAAGAAAATGAAAATCCTCAGGTGAGAAATACACCCCCACTTTTAAGCCTTGTTTGCTCAAAGCTGTAAAAAGCAAAGCTGTAATATCCTTGCCATAAGGAGTATTCATAATGTTAAAATTGGTTGTTTTAGTATCCCACATACAGAATCCATTGTGATGCTTTGTAGTAAACACTACATACTCTGCCCCAGCTACTTTAAACAAACGTGCCCATTCATTAGCATTAAACTTATCAGGATAAAAAGTCTTTGGAAGTTCATTAAAATATTTATTTACATAATTTTCTGAAGCCCCTACCAAAGAATGGCTAATTACACTTCCTAATTGAGAATCCATGCTCCAATGAATAAATATACCTAACCCCATATCCATAAATTCTTCTTCGAGGGCAGATTTGTTTTTAAGTTGAGCGATAGCAGGAATGCAAAATATACTTAGTACAAGTATTAAGCAATTCGTTTTTAAAATCGTCATATAATAAATTTATTTTTTTCTATTCTAAAGCAATGTTACTCTGTATACTTAATCTGTTCGTGATGCGTCGATTTTTATTTATATTGGAATCCCGGGGTTACCCGCCTGTCGGCAGACAGGAACCCCCGGGCTAATAATACCTCACCCCTCTGGGGTATAACTGAAAGCGTATATATTTTAGCTAGATCAATGTGTATTCTCAAAAATAATACTCAGCTAATTCATCGGTACAAAAACAACTATTGACTCACCTCATCAGTAAGTTCAAGAACTAAGGTGCCACCTTGTACTAAATCCTTATGCGTAATACTAAAACCATCAACCGGTTGGTTATTTATCTTTATACTTTTCAAATAAGGATGATTCAAACTATTATTATTCGCTTCTATCACAAATGTTTTACCGGAATAGTAGTCCGGATTTAGCTGAATAGTTACCTTATCAAAGATGGGACTTCCAATCTGATATTCAGGATTTTCTTCGGTTCCGCCATTCATCTGAAACAGACCCATTTTTAGCAAAACGGATAAACTACCCATTAATCCCTGATCTTCATCTCCGTTAAAACCGGTAGCGGGACTTAAACCAGAAAACACACTTTTTACTACTTTCCGAGTCCAGAATTGAGATAAGTCGGGGCGATTCAATTGATTAAATATTTGTGCTGTTTGAATTGAGGGTTGATTACCATAGTTAATTGGCACACGTCTGTATTCCGGATGTAATTCCCTGTCATGAGAATCACCTGAAGTAAACCCTATTTTCTCAGCTGTTTCAAACTGTTGATTCAATTTTTCAACCGCCTTTGCATTTCCACCCATTAACTCAGCCAGGCCTGTAATATCATGAGGAACAAACCAAGTGGACTGCGCACCATTGGATTCATTAAATCCCGTTTCGTATAAATAAGGATCTAATTCGCCATGCCATTGACCATTCACCTCTCTAGGTCGCATCCAGCCACTTTCCTTATCAAAAGTATTTTTGTAATTGTTAGATCGATTTAAAAAATAATGATAATCTTCCTCGTACCCAAGCTTTTTTGCCAATTGCGCCAAAGTCCAATCCTGATAAGCATATTCCATGGTCAGGCTTGCTCCATCCTGATGAAAACCAAATTTACCTTCAGGGATAGGATATGGAACATATCCTTTATCTAAATAATATTTAAAACCTCCTCCAATAGAAGTATGATGCTCATATCCGGCTTTTTCCATTATTCCACCAGACATATGTGTCAGTTTTAAAGCCTGATAAATTTCTTCTAGTTTAACTTTAACAATACCTTTTTGAATGGCACTAACTATAAATGGCGTTGAAGAAGCCCCGGACATTACGTAGGTATAATTCCCTCCTGATGGACCACGAGGAACGATGCCTCCATCTTTGTAATATTGCATTAATGAATGGGTGAAATCATCCATAACTTCCGGGTAAACTAATCCCCAAAGGGTATTGATAGTCCATTGTGCACCCCAAAAAGCATCTGAATTATAATGATTAAAAGCAGGCTTACCCTCATCATTTAACGGCAATTGCCCTACTCTAAATGTATCGCCCGTATTATCCGGGTAAGCCCCATTAACATCACTTATCGTTCTGCGACCTTGTAATGCATGCCATAAGTCGGTATAAAATCTTCTTTGAGCCTTTTCAGTATTTCCTTCAACCTTAATTCTACTTAAAAGCCCATTCCATTCTTCTTTAGATTCAGTGACCACCTGATCAAAATTCCAATGTGCTAACTCTGATTTTATATTAACATCGGCATTTTCAACTGAAGTATAAGAAATTCCGATTTTCATCAATACATCTTGACTGTTATTAGAAAGATACACCAGGTAATTTCCAGTTTCATCATCCCTAATAACCGACTCTACGTCTGCATCCAACTCTACTTTAAAAAATACTTTGGTAGGTTTTGGACGCCGTATGGTTGGTGCGTTAACTAACTCACCCGTTAATTCTTTACGTCCTGTCTTTATCAGGTTTCCATCTACAATATCACAAGGGCCTAGTTTCCCGTTTAAATTAAATAAGATACCTGCTTGTTGTTGGTTAGGGAAACTATAATGGTGAAATCCCACCCGTTTGGTACTGGTTAACTCAACATTTGTCTGATACCTTTCTAATTCCAGGTAATGATAACCAGGTGTTACCTTTTCGGTTTCATGACTGAACTTTGAATAAAAATCCTTAAAGACCGTATTTTCCTTGCCCTTAGATAGGGTAATTGGCATAACAGAAAGGCCAGATAACTGCCAGGCATGAATATGGCTAAATCCTTTTACGGTATCTGTTTTATATCTATAACCACTTCCCCAGGCTCCACCGACCTGGGTATCGGGACTTAGGTTAACCATACCAAAAGGGCGACAAGCTGATGAGAAAAAGAACCAGCGGGAATTTTCGGTATCGAGCAAGGGATAAACCATATCTACAGGATCTTGCTGAACCACTTTAACATCTTTACCCAAAGAGTTACAACTCCCCAATAAGGTCAAACCTATGACACCTAAAGCAAGTAACATCCTTCTTAAGTGCCTTGAATACTTTACTATAATTTCATTCATCATATCTCTAATTTTATGTGGTAGGTAGCAACAAGTGTTTTTACCAAGTTTCTATAGAATTCATTATTAGCGTCATCTCTTCCATTTGAGGAAAACCATTGTTTGGTCTCCTAATAGCTGGATCATAGAAGTTCGCCCATTTAGGGTTCTTATCTCCCTCTATAGTGGTCTTATGAACAGTCTCAAGCTGATCCATAGCCTTTTGAACTAGCACTCTTGCCTGAACAAGCAGATCCATATTACGTGTCTCTTCAAACTCTTTTTTCAGTAATGCTATCTGATGCAATGAACGTTCAAACACGATCAATTCACCGTAAAGCTTTACAGGCAAAAGCACATAAGAATAATAAAAGGCCTCATTCTTTGTATTCAGCTCAGCTCCTTTCTCGGCTGCATCGACAGCTCCTTGGAAATTATCAAGCTCACGCTTCAGGTTATCAATATCTTTATAAACCCTATCATACCTGTGAGGTATTGGTGTTTTCCCTGGGCGCTGAAGTAAGGAATTAGAATTGTACGAAATAGCTTTTCGAATCTCCCATAAGTGCTCTACATAACCATTTCTACCGGTTTGTACATCATGCAATATTTTCATTGATTCAACAGCTAGCTTAGCGGCTTCAGGAGAAAAATAACGTTCGGTCCATGTGCGATAGAAATCTTCACCATCGAAGCTTTCAGGCCGATTACATACATCGCTATAAGCCTCGAGATTCAACAAAAAAGGTCTAAAATTCTGCCCATTGACCTGACAATACTTACTAGCATCATACTCACGAAACATTTTTTTCATAATTGTATCCACAACCATTGGGTAGGGATTATGAACGGTATGATTCTTCCAGAAACCGGCGTGCATATAGGTTCCAAACTCGTATCCCTTATTACTATCTGGCATATGAAGAAACTCGCCAAAGCCATTGTCACACCAAACAGCGATCCAATCTTTAGGAGGATTAAAGCCTTTATTGAACATTTCCATACCATCGTGATAACAGAATGCAATTTTTGTTGCTTCAGGCTTATAATAATCAATCAATTTTCCTAATTCCGCATACACTTCATTAAAGACTTCCGTTTTATCCTCACCACAATCGCTCACATATTCCCAATCCCACACCTGATGACGGGGACGTAATGAAAAGATATCCGCTTTAGCGATAGGCGTATTCTCAAAATAATATTTCCAGCCTTTTATCCATTTATCCTTATAGGTAGACCAACAATACGATTCTTCAACAGGTAGAGGATGTAATTGATAACCTAAGGACAAATCAACTTGAACTTCCATTCCTTTAAGATGAGCATAATCAATCATCTTATCAAGATACTCCTCATCAATCTGATAATCGGGTTTTAGTTTTTTATATTCCGGACGAATAAAAAATTCTGGTCGCCCTAACATATCAAAAAACTGAATGGCATTGTAACGAATTCGCACCAATGAATTGATCATTTCGGTATAACTTTCCCAATCGTATTCTAACAATTTACCACGATAGTTTGCCAACTCATCCACATCGTTTTCAAAATAGCATAAAATAGGTACTTCAGGAGGCGCAATTTGACGGTTTTGAAAAGCATATAAATCCATATCCGGATTTTTCGCAGGCATCTTTCCTGTCCAATATTCAAAAGGATCTATGCCTAAAACCTCATGGGTATAATCGTAAACAGCATATTGAAATCCCTGAACATCTGATCCGGCTAAGACAATGGCTTTTTGGTCATTTTTAAGCGACACATGTGCCCAAACACCACCTCGAGGGCCCGGTTTTTGGGCAGATAAAGTTATATCGTTACTTTGAACAAGTTCTGCAATTTCATTATTGGTCTCTATCGTTCCTAATAAAAAGACAGTACCACCTTTTACTTGTTCATCGATCTGGCTAACAATGGCTATTTCACCATCGATGACTTTTTGTAAATCATCTTTAAAATCTTGAACAGTACTTTTTTCAACTTCACTTGCATGCTCACCAATTACCACATAAACCTTATCTACAGAAGGTGCACAAGAGTATAAAATAACTATTCCCATTAGAAAGAATAATAATTTTAATGCTATATTTTTTAGTTTACAAACCATTTTTCGTTTAGATTAATTAATTACACCACCTCATCTATTCCTCAGGTAATTTTTTATCAATAAGTCGGGAATTATTTATTTTATCCTTGCTTATTACTCAAATATATGTTTTTATTAAAATTTAGCTATGGATAATAAGACCCCAATCATGGACAAATAGTTATTGCTTAATTTTCAAACACTTGAAGCTGTATTCTTCATAAAAAACTCTTATTATTTGGCACCACTTACCTCAAAACTTTCATTCAATTGTATATCAACTGAGGAACTACCAATCATAACTTTGAAAGTACCCGGCTCAACCTTCCAATTCATATCTTTATCGAGCAATGCTAAATCGTCGGGATGTAAGGTGAAATTTATTGTTTTACTTTCTCCGGGTAGTAGATGTACCCGCTCAAATCCTCGTAGTTGAGATTCGTAAGTGGTTACACTACTCACTTCGTCTTTCAGGTAAAGTTGTACTACCTCATCCCCTTCTCGCTTACCTGTATTTTTTATTTTAAAAGACACCTGAATATCCCCTTGTACCTGGGCAAGCTTAGGGCTAATCTGCAAATCGCTATATTCAAAAGTGGTATAACTTAAGCCATAGCCAAAAGGATATAGCGGTCCCAGCACGCGCGTATTGCCATAGCCATTAGGCCCTTCGCCCGGCTGACTAGCCTGTGATCCCGGTTTACATGGAAAATTAAGGGGTATCTGACCTTCAGCTTTTGGGAATGTTACCGATAACTTCCCGCCAGGATTATAGGCGCCAAAGAGTGTTTCTGCAATTACATCTCCCGCAGACGGTCCTGGGAACCATGCTTCTATAATGGCTGGGATAAATTTATTTTCCCAATTGATAGTTAGGGGGTGACCATTAACAAGCACCAATACAACAGGTTTCCCGGTAGCATATAAGGCTTGAATCAGTTGAAATTGTCTACCTGGCAAACCAAGTGCTGTGCGTGAGCGTGATTCTCCCACACGTTTCTCATCTTCTCCGAGTACCGCAATAATAACATCCGACTCTTGAGCTTTTTTCACTGCTGCATCAATCCCTGATTGTTCTTTTGGGGTCAGTGGTGTTGGAATAATTTCGCTTCCAGGCCAGTCGGCATCAATCACATCACAACCTTTTTCATAATCCACATTTACCTTGTCTCCACCATAGTTCTTGATCCCCTGGTAAACAGATACTGCAGGATTATTTGCAGGACCATAGCGACTGTATGTGTAACGAACTTCATCGGCTAAAGGGCCCGTTACAAGTATGTTTTTAACTTTATTTACGTTAAGGGGCAGAAGGTTATTTTTCTGCCCTGGCAGACAAGTATTTTTTAACAGCACCAATGACTCCCTACTTATTTGTTTGGCGAATTCTTCGTCTTTTTCTGTGTGAACTAATTTATCAGAAGTCTTTGGGTTCTCAACATAGGGTTGATCAAACAATCCTACTTTAAATTTCACCGATAAAACATCAGCTACACGAGCGTCGATTGTTTTCATAGAAAGTTTACCTTCCTGAATTAATTCTCGAAGAGGTTCAAGGTAAGATTCAGGCGTCTTAAAATTGGTGCGTACATTTAATCCCGCTTCCACCACCTGCCTTACTGCTTCTTTATAATCCTCGGCAACATGATGTTTTGTAGAAAGAAATTTAACCGCATCACTATCAGATACGACATAACCTTTAAATCCAAATTGCTGTCTTAATAGCTCTGTTAAGAAATAATAACTACCAGTTATGGGTTCACCATCATAATCGTTATAACTACTCATAATACCTAGTGGCGAAGCATTTTCAATCACTTTACGGAATGGGTACAAGTGAAGTTGATGCATTTCGCGGGGCGCCACATGCGGATCAGTACGTGCATTTCCTTCTCGGGCTCCCTTAGGAATGCTGTAAACTGCATAATGTTTTAAGGTAGATGACACGCCCTGAGACTGTATTCCTAATGTCATTTGCGTGCCCAACTCTGCAATAAGAAATGGATCTTCACTAAAGCATTCTAATATTCTTCCCCAACGCTGATCTCTGGCAACATCAAGTATAGGAGCATAAACATTGGTATATCCCAATGCTTTGGCTTCACGACCAATTATATCTCCGGCTTGATGAACCAATTCCTTATTCCAGGTACATCCTATACCGATGGGAGCTGGCAGCGGGGTTGCTCTATCATGGCACAATCCATGTGTACCTTCATTGGTAAAATCCGCAGGTATTCCCATGCGGGTTTCCTCAATAAACCATTTTTGAATGGTATTGATAGCCTCGGCATGTTTACTATAAGGAAACGAATATTGCGTTTCTGTTT
The DNA here is from genome assembly GCF_052400645.1 of Saccharicrinis sp. GN24d3. NCBI lineage: Bacteria > Pseudomonadati > Bacteroidota > Bacteroidia > Marinilabiliales > Marinilabiliaceae > Saccharicrinis > Saccharicrinis sp. GN24d3. Next base: position 344,296 of record NZ_JBQTGI010000003.1, on the reverse strand, counting down.
TGGGTCTGAAAGCAATGCTATTAAGATGCTCGTCGATATTGGCAATGCCATCTTTCCAGGCACTATTTTTCCATTCAGGAGTAGGCAATTCATCTTTCAAAATTCGGGAATAACCATATAGGGTTACCATTTGACAAGTCTTCTCTTCCATCGTCATCTGCGATAAAAGATCTGCTACACGAGCATCAATGGTTTGCATAGGATCTTCAAATATATCCTTTACCCCATTTTTATTAAAATCAATCCACCCTTTGTGATAGATGTTTTGCTTATTGGCTTTCTTTCCTGCTGATGTTAAGAAGAAAAAACAGGAAACGAAAAAAAACAACTTATATAATCTCATGATAATCGAAATTTCAAATTCAATAACCCTTTAACTGGTACTATTCTTACAATTCCCGCTTCGTACACTCTAGTTGTGAACTTAGCTTTACTGATTTTGTATCTTTTAGGATAAGCTGCTTGTGTTGGCTATCAGGAAGTTCTACTTGATCCATCCTAATACCTTCAACTTGATCGAAAACAAAAGCAGGACGATAATCTTCCTTTTCCAAAACCATTTTTACATTCCTAAGTGTAATTCCCTTTGCATGACGCACATATAATCCCCAGGCTGGTAATTCTCCAAACATGGTAAATTCAGGATAACTTTTTATTCCCTCAGGAATCATATTTAAACGACTAAGAGGAACATAAGCCATGCCTTTCGAGGCTCTTCCGGGACATGTAATTTCCACATTTTCAATCACAATATCTTCCACATTATGTCCTGGTATTCCAGTAATAGATGATGGTAATGGATTGTGAAAAAAGCTAACAGCCGGTCCGCGCATATCGTAATCTACATCAGGCCTGCCAAAAGGTACTTGTACCTTAATGTCGTGAATGTGTACATTTTTAACAACCCCTGGCTTCTCACCTCCACGATGACCTAAGCGGATGAAAATCGCATTTCCTGTATTTTCTGCTACAATATTAGAGACTTCTATATTCTCAATGATACCTCCATCAACCGATTCGATGGCAATTGCCGAACGAAAAGTATCGTAAACCTGAATGTTTTTGATGTTTACATTTTTAAAACCACCAAAGGATGCTGTTCCAAATTTAATGGCACTTGCGCTGGAGCGAATCACACAATTTTCAATTAAAATCGTATCATTACAAAAACCTGGATAATATGATTTAAGACAAATACCATCGTCAGCAGAATTTACATCGCAATTACTTATTTTTACATTCGTACAATCCGTAATATCCATCCCATCGTTGTTCCAATAGGCTCTATTTACTACTTTAAGATGATCGAGATTTAAGTTTTCACAAAGTTCAAATGAAAGTCCCCAACAAGCCCCATTGTATAAGTTTAAATCAGTAATGAAGACATTTTTACATTGCGAGAAACGGAATAATTTAGGTCGAGCCGTTTCGTGCGGTCGGTTTCTGCGTGTACTGTACTTAGGATCAATAATAACCCCGGCATGATGCAAACTATCAATCGTTAAAGCCAAGGCTCTGCCTTGTCCGTCGATTTTCCCCTCGCCCGAAATCGTAAAATCATTTGCTTTATGAGCGACCAATAATGCCATCTGAGAGTTATCATCTCTATTAGCCAATTTCGGTCTTCCCGGCATTTCTATCTGTGGATAATCCAATGGGTTTGTACTTCCTAAAAGAACAGCATGACTTTGCAGATGCAAGTTCACATTCGATTTCATCTGCAAACTTCCCGACAAGTACTTTCCGGCTGGAAATACAATGGTTCCTCCTCCTTTTCTGTTTACTTTATCAATTAAGGATTGGATAGCTACTGTATTCAGGGTTTCCCCATCATTAATAGCTCCAAAATCAGTCATTGTATATTTTTTAGGTTTGGCCGAAGCATCAAATCCTGCAATAACTCCAAAAATGATTATTAGCGTAAAAATGCCTCTCCACATCTTATATACTGATCTATTTCCCATAGTCTATTGCTTTACCTCATTCTTATTGAAATCCATCCACCCTTTGTGACAGATAATTTACTTATTCTTTAATCCTGCTGAACCTAGAAAAAACAAACATAAAACGGGAACTAATTTATAGATTCTCATGCTTACTATCTTTTTCATAGATTTTGATATCGCGACTTATGATGCGATTTTTATTGAGTACATGTGAAAATCAAAAAAAGGCAGGCAACAAATGGCCTGCCTTTTTTTAATCATTAATTGTTTAAGCTATATTATTAATAACCTCAACACCTTTAGTATCCATCATTTTGAGAAATAGTTGGTATGGCTCTATCTATCTCGGCTTGTGGTATAGGACGCAGATAATGGTGTTCTTGGATTTCTCCAATTGCCGATGTCCATGGATTCATTGCACTGGCTCTTTCAATCCATTTACCTGTACGTTTCAAATCGTACCAACGGCAAAACTCACCCATTAATTCCCTTGCTCTTTCATCCAAAATCATGTCAATATCCAGATTACCATTCGCACGGTACGAAACTATTTCGAAAGAACTTAAGTTACCTGGTTCCGCAGCACATTGAGGATCTGAACCAATATTAGCTCCAAGCGCCCTGTCTACTATTGTGTTATAATATGATTCTGCGTCACCTAAATTCCCATTGGATGCTCCTTTCAATATGGCTTCTGCTGCAATTAAATAAGCTTCCGATGAGCGAAACAGGACGTAATCTAATGTACCCATTGCATCATCATATTCAATTCCAGGTTGCCAGAATTTCCACATCAATGGTGTTTTATAGTTTTCTTGATGAAAAGGTGTTCCATCCATTATTCCAATCTCATCAATATTAAGCACTCCGTAATGCTTCGTACCACCTACGTCCATGCCTTTTTCTAAATCACTGGCCGGTTTGTTCCAATCAGGAAAAAACAGGACAGTATCCCCAACGGCTATATCTATAGTTGTAGTTGGATCATCAAGATTAGGTACAAAACCATTAACATCAGCTAAGGCATACATTGCTTCTACAAAGTTGTGCTTATAACGAACATCTAATTCTGGGTCAAATAAACGATACATAGCTGGTGTAGTAATGTAATTTCCAACAGCATGTCGATTATAATCGCTTGTTCTACCTAAGGAACCAGGAATATCTTCAGCACTGCCTCCAAAAATAGAGTGGTAGTCATTACCGCCACCATATGACAATACATCATCACTATATTGAACAGCAAATATAATCTCATCATTTCTATCATTTTGCACAGGAAATGTTTCTAACAGTGGATTTTCAGCGTGCAAAGGAAATAGGTTTTTATATTCCGCCTCCAAAGGATAAGCACTAATTACCTTATCGGCATACTCAACAGCTTTATCAAAATCCGAAGCACTTCCTCCGATGCTTTCACCTACCGTATTGGTATAATTCCATCCCCGGGTTAAATACACTCGTGCCAATAAAAATTGTGCAGCACCCTTGGTAGCTCTACCATAATCTGTATTTCCACTCGTTGGAAGCACAGCTTCAGCTTCGGTTAAGTCCTTAATAATTTGCGTATAAACTTCTGCTGCTGTAAATTTAATAACCTCACGTGAACCTGTCGTAGTTTCCTCAAGCGGCATAGGTATATCGCCAAATTGTTGAACTAAATAAAAATAACAGAAAGCCCTAAGGAATTTTGCTTCACCTGCCCGTGCGGCCAGCAAATTTTCATCCATACCAACAATATCGCTTTGACGTGTAATAGCAGTATTGGTTCTTCCTATTTCTTTGTATAATAAATTCCACAAAGTGGATACGGAACCGTTTGATGAATTAAAACGAACATCATATACATTCAATACACCACCATCATTACCACCACCTGCTTCATTCCATCCTTTACTGGTAAAAACATCAGTTCCAAAAAACACCAATTCACGCTCTTGATGAATATCTCTCAATAAGGAATAAGTTGATTCAATCAAATCATTATAACCTGTTTCATCCACATAATAACTCTCTGTAGTTTGAATTGATATTGAATTCTCTTCCAGATACTCTTCGCAACTTGTACTTGCTAAAAATATTAGTACAATCATTACGAAATATCTTATATCATATTTTTTCATTTTTATAATTTTTAAGTATTACAGATTAAAATGATACATTAACACCAAACAAGTAAGTTGCTGACGATACGTCGTCATTATAAAGACCTGTATTGTATTCAGGATCGATTCCATCAAAATCGTGAAACACAAAAGGATTGGTTACCTGAGCATACATTCTAAGTGAATTGAATCCTAGTCGTTTTAAAATTGGCGAAGGCACATTGTATCCAACGGTTATATCTGAGATACGAATAAAACTTGCATCTTGATATTGAATTGCTGATCGGTAAGGATTAGATACGCCCGGTGCATAATATTCGTTAGATGGATTATCTACAGTCCAGTAATTCAAATTAAGCACATTATATCTTCCCCCATTAACATCACCCATCGTGCCCGACAACATTGAGTTTCGGTAAATTGCTCCCTGACTAGTATAGATTAAAAAGGATAAGTCAAAATTATCGAATGTAAATTTATTGGTCATACCACCAATCCATTTAGCTTGCTCCGAACCTATAATTTTCCTATCATCCTCGCCTGTTCCTGTTGAAATTTTATCATCGTTATTTTGATCTACTACTCTAACAGCACCAGGGACCTGACCGTAAACTGCTGCTTCGTCAGCTTCATCCAATTGCCAAATACCATCAAATTCATATGTATAATGAGAATCAAGTGCTTCTCCTACAAAAAGTCCAGAACTTATATCTTGTTGAATTCCATCACTACCAATAGATACTACCTCGTTTTTATTAGTAGAAAAGTTCAGGTTTGTAGACCATGAAAACCTATCGGTTTTAACATTAACGGTATTCAATGATATTTCGATACCTTTATTGGCTACTTCTCCTATATTTGTTGTAACAGAACTAAACCCTGTTGAGTTTGGTATTTGTTCGGCATAAATTAAGTCAACTGTGTTTCTATCGTATAATTCAATTGAAGTTGTAATCCGGTTATTAAATAAACCAACATCAATACCTAAGTTTATTTCCTTACTCTTTTCCCAACTTAATTCTTTATCCGCTAAATTTGAAGGAGCAAACCCATATGCTGCAGAACCATCAAAATCGTATGCGGTATTTGTTAAACGTGATTGCGTGCTATAAGGACTGACCGAACTGTTTCCAACCAGTCCATAACTCACTCTCATTTTCATAGAAGAAATAGCTTCAATGCCCTGCATAAATTCTTCCTCACTGACTCTCCACGCAACAGCCGCCGATGGAAAGAAATCCCATTTATTTTCAGCACCTAATTGAGATGCACCATCCCATCTATTGGTTAAAGTAACCATATACTTATCTTTATACCCATAAATGAAACGGCCCATAAATGAAAGCAATGATTTTTCGCTTAAGTTCGTTTCTAATTTCGAAATCGTTTCAGCAGTTCCAAACGCATACCAAAGTGAATTGTATGGAAGATCTTGTACTTGACTTTCTAATGTTTCGGTTCTGGTTTGAAAAGCACTCTGCACACCAGTAAACGTAAAATCATGTACCCCAGTTGATTTCTTGTATGTAATAATATTATCCAAAGTATAATTGGAAACATTCTCTGTATTGTAATAAGCTTTTGGTGCCCTCGTCGTTTTCTGAGATTTTGTATACGTTCCTCTATATTGTCCAAACCTTTCTTTATAAACATTTGCCGACAATTGTGACTTAATAGTAAGTCCTTTCAACGGCGTTAACTCAACGTAAGCGTTACCAAAAAAAGTACTTGATAATGTTTCATCCTGAAAGTTCTCGGGATCCGCCTCAACCAATGGATTTAATACTTGCTTGTCATTAATTCCCATCCATGATGCATAACCATTCCAATTGTCATCTTGATTTTCGTCAGGGTTAAGAATGTCATCATACATAATAACGCCTGTCGGCCTGGCTCTAAAAGCACTACGGATTGCTTCATTTGATCCAAGATTTAGTTTGCCATAACTGTAATTTGCGTTAAAACCTACTTTAACAATATCATTCAGCTTACTATCCAAACTACCTTTAATATTGTAACGTTCATATTTTGTTTCTAATAAACTACCCCCTTCATTCAAATATCCGGTTGAGAAATGATAGTTACTATTGTCATTTCCTCCCGCTACAGAAATAGAATGATTGGTTTGCAAACTAGGGTTAGTAACTTCATCAATCCAGTCGGTACTGTTTCCTGAATCCACCATATCAATTTCAGTTGACGTAAAAGACCTGGCCGTTCCACCATTTAGCTCTTTGTCAATTTTAGCCATTTGATAATATTCCTGAGCATTCATCATATCTGGCAGGTGTGCAGGAGTCTTAACACCAACGTAACCATTATAAGTAACTTGCGGAGCACCTTTAGATCCTCTTTTGGTAGTAACAATGACTACTCCATTAGCACCACGAGAACCATAAATTGCAGTTGCAGATGCATCTTTTAGTATATCCATCGATTCAATATCGGTAGGGTTTAATACATTAATATCACCTCCCATCACTCCGTCAATAACAACCAATGGCGCATTGCTATAATCAATTGAGTTTAGCCCTCTAATGTTTAGGTCATATCCAGCACCTGGTCTACTACTTGTTTTTTTAACCGACACCCCAGCCACTTGACCTTGAATGGCCTTTGCAGCCTTAACCGGAGTTACACGAGTGATGTCTTTCGAATCCACTGAACCAACTGCTCCTGTTAAATCACTTTTTTTCATAGAACCATATCCAATGGCAACTACTTCATCAAGGCCAATAGCATCAGCAATCAATTGCACATTTATAGCCGTTTGGTTGCCAACCGTTATTTCCTGATTTGTAAATCCTACAAAAGAAAAAACAAGTGTTGCGGTCGATGAATCCGCTATCTTCAGCGAATATCTACCATCAATATCAGTAATAGTACCTATTGTTGTTCCTTTAACCAATATACTTACACCTGGCAATGTTTCATTGCCTTCATCTGTAACAGTACCGGTTATTGTTCTTTGTTGAGCCCAACCAAATGAAGTCATCAAGCAAGCAATAGCCAGTAACAAGAATCTAGATTTAATTTTTTTCATATACTTTTAATTTTAATTAACATCTCAAATGTATGCTTTCGCCTTTATTCTCGCCTGTATTATTAGATCATTGGCATGGACAAATTATCACCCCTTGATTATGTGCACCTTACAACCCTTTATTCTACATTTGTTAAATTTTATTTAATAATGAATCCAAACCATAATTGAGTTTATGCAACACATATGAACGTTTTTTAAATTAATCTAGATATTTAATTCACGCATATGGACATTCTATTCAAGCATACTATGTTCAATTGAGTTTATTACAACTTTTTGCATTTTATGCGAATCAAGGGCAGAGCCACTTATTTTTTCATTGAGGAAACTCTATATATTGCAAGCTGTAAATCAGCTCTCCTTCTTGTTAAGGAGAGCTGGTTCACGTAATGCACAATGATTTACAGATTAAAACCTTAACCGAACAGCTATATTCCCAAAGGGTTGAACTCATGTTTTAACTCTTGATTGGCATGTTTTATTAAAGTTGATGGAATTCAAGACTTGATGAAAATAAAAAAGCCCGGTTCTTTTCAGAGCCGAGCTTATGTATAGCATATATTAAAATGTTTCGGGATTATACAGAACTTAATTAATCCCATTAAAAAGTTTAGTTCACATTATTTATCCAATACAACAACAACCTTTTGATACGCTTTTTCCAAACGAAAGTCTACTTGGTTAGGATTGTTACGATTTACAAATATATCTTTTTGTGCCATGATTTTTCCGTTTTCATACAATAGCAATTGACTTGGCTTATGTCCTTCGTAAGAAGGTATTTTAACCGCCACAGGGTTATCGTTCTGTATCACATAACCTTCTTCAGTTCGTTCAATACTTATGCAAACAGCTTCGGCATAGGATAGTATACCCCAGTCCTTATAATCAAACTTATACATCCCGGATAAGAATAAAAACGTGGGCATTTTTTCTGAGTCCAATTGTCGAATGACCGAAAGTAGTCCTTTCTGATAAAATCCCTCATCCAATGCAATATCATTTTGCGAAGCATTGGCCACAATCATATCCTTCGTTTTCCCATCCTTATGCGTAATCCTTATTTTTTCCGCATCCGGGCTTTCCTTTAGTTCTAGATAATTAACGGCTAAAACGGAATTAAATTCTCCATGCATATGCGGGTTGAATACAACCGCAAAAGGATTTCTCCACGCTTCTGTTTCTCTCCTTAATATAAGCGTTGGAATTTTCTGCCCTAACATTTCTACAGGAGCTGTGCCTTTTGTTAATGCATTCGATTTTGGGGAAAGAGCGGTAAAAACAGTCTGTTCTTTAGCGCCCTTTATCCACATCTTCATTAAGTTATCCGCCTGACCTTTACTTTTTAACGTAAACAGCGCATTGATATTTTCAGGAGTAACCACTTCCTTTTTATCGGTTAAATAATCGTAAGCTATCATATCACCATGAGATGTCCCTAATTCATCAGTTGCATGTAATGTTAAAGGTTGATCATTGCCGTCGAATAACACAAGTGACTGCCCCAGGTTATGATAAAAATATTCATGTTTTTGATTGGAATTATCCTTTTTCCGCGACCTGAAGACATCTACGATATATCCTTTGCCTGCAGGTGATTTTATCATGGCAGTTAATCGCTGTTGATCGGATAGTGTTTGCGGTTCCATAAAGGATACATTCGAAAAAGATACTTTATCAAAGTCAACCTTACTTTCTCCTGCAATTGGAAAATGATTATCCAATGTAAAAGGATGATAACCACGCATTCTTCCATAGCTAGAAACGCCATCAACAACTACCGTATTATGAGCAGGAAATTGTGAATAATATTCACGATGATCGGTATGCCAATAGCTTGGTCCTTTTGACATGTCGGGCCCCAAAACATAGTTATTGGCATATAACTCCATAGATATACCATTTACATGGGAGTGATTACCAAAAGTTCCAACCGTGGAAACCATCATAGCCTGATCATCTTCTCCCATTCGTTGGATAAACATACTCACATTGGGTGCATAAAAGGTGGGTGTGATTAATTTCTTACTTAATTCCTTTGTTTTTGCAGCATCGGTTTCAAGTAATTGATCGGTATAGAAGAATAAATCAAAAAGGTCTTTGCCCTTTCGTATATATTCACCCTTTTCTATCAATTGTTTCAACAAGCCTGTTATGACTAACTCTTTATCTTTATTATTATATTTTCTATAGTTGGAGATTAATAGTTCGAAATTTTCAGGAGGAATGACTCCATGATGCGCATCCCCGAAAGCCACTGTGTATCCACTGGGAAAAAGATACTGAAAGGCAGCTAATGCAGCTTTTTCGAGGATAGGAAAATTAGCCAGCTCATTTTTATTGGTCGAGTTATCAAGCAAAGTTAATATATGAAGTAAAGAAGAAGTTACATGCAATGAATACGAAGAAGATTCCGGCCATATACCTGTTTTCTGATCATATCCATTAACCGCTTCCTTAATAGACCATTGCCGCTCTGTTGATTGATCAAAAGTATATTTCAGATAATATTCTTGTCCTTTACCGTTGGCATAATTTTTATTTTCGTCAAGTGCTAAAGCAATATGAGTCAAGATATTTGCCTGAAACAAATTCCAATTATTATCCGGGATGCCATTTTTTATGATTTGATCGCCCCATTTCTGAAAAACAGCATAAGTATGGTCAAGGTCTCTGTTATTCTTTAATAAATAGGGATGCAGAAAATCGTATACAAGACTAAGAGATACAACTATTTTATCATGAATCACCTCAAAAGTAGACAAGCCGGATATCCTTTGTTGATTGGAATTATCCAAATCAACAGGGGCATCTCTGTAATACATTCCTTCTATATATTTTAAAAAGACGGGTTCGGCAAATTGGGCGTATTTTTTTTCTCCTGTCAACCAATATAAAAAGGCAGCATCCTCCACCAAAGCCATTATTTTCCGGTTCACACCTTCAATTGCAAACCCAACTTTAGAAGGGTGAACCCACTCTTTTTTATCTGTTTTCTTATGCTTCAGGTACATTCCCCTTTCGTCGTCGAAATAAGGCTCAACCTCTTCAATAGAAGGCGTTCTATAATCAGTTGCCCAATCCCGTGTTCCTGAAAATCGAACAGTTGGTACTGGCGCTTTACCTGATGAGTGAGAAAATTTACCTCCATGTAAAAATACCTTACTATGTTTTGTTTTCCAATTCATCTGTAATCGGGAAACCAACCACTCAGGTTCGTCTTTACATTTCTCGATGTATTTCTCTAAATTTTCTTTTTTCCTCTGTATTAACTGTTTCTTCCACTCTACATTATTGGCAGCCTTTAAAAAGTCAACATTACTTGTGTTCCCTGAATAAATGCGAGGATGATTTTCATTTTTTGCATAGCAATTAGCATTTGTAAAAAACAATATGAGTAATGCTATGAAAATAATCGATTTGATATTCATTGATTTTAATTTATAAATTTGAAATGACGAAGCCAATGTCGTGCATAAAATAAATATTGTTTGAGTTAAAAAATAAAACCCAAGGTAACACGAAGTTATGCCATGGGCTAAATCATAGCAGGCCCAGCATAATGAAATTAATTTTTCAACATATAGCTATCTATGTTTATCTCCATACAAAAATACCTCTGCAAGTCTGCGGAGCATGTTTTTCGCACAAAGCCTATGTCGTACAAGTTAACAATCTTCAACATGAAACATTTTCACTCAGTTGAAACATCTATGCTCTCCTCTAGCCAGAGCACTGTCATTATAATTAGGAAATTCACAAAGTTAATTTCTTAATATCGTGACGTCGTCCCAAACCTACTTACTTTTTTTCATTGCCAAAAAAAGTAAGCTAAAAAGTCTAGACCAATAGAATCCTTCCTCCCGCACCGGCCTTCAATTCCTGCCGTCACACATCCATTCCGAATCAAGTTCGGAACAGGCTCTCAAGTGCATCCTCGAAGACCTCTCGCTAACTCGGGCTCGGTCTATTGCTCTGGTCAACCCTGCTCTTATTTACAGCTCCAAAATCATTCTTAAATCTTAACTTAATGACATTGTATAGCCGGAGGTGCTTTTACTTTTTTTCTGCAGGCAAAAAAAGCCTGCCTGTTGGCAGCAGACAGGTAAACAAAAAAGCCCGCCGACTGCACCACTTACTTACCCAATAATGCAACGCTCCGGGAAAAATTCAAAGATTTACAACTTTGGTTCTAAATTTATCTTTCCTACACCCTTGCAGTGGGTCCCAAGCTTTGTACTGAGGTCGGAGCCTAACTTGAAACTTCGCATAGTTGAAGTCGACAAAAATTATCTTTGATAACCTGTCCCTAACTTATATTTGGGAGCCTATCCCGTTTCTTTTTATGGCTTTATCAATAGTTGCCCTAAAAACCTAACACAAGCTAATAGCTCAATATTTCAAAACTTCCGTTTAGTTTTATATCAGTAGATGAACTACCTACCTTTATGTTAAACATACCTGATTCAACGGTCCAGTTCATATTCTTATCCAACAATTGCAAATCCTCAGGGTGTAATGTAATTTCAACAGTCTTTGTTTCGCCTGGCAATAAATGTACACGTTCAAATCCTCTGAGTTGAGTTTCGTATGTTGTTACACTACTAACCACATCTTCAAGATACAATTGTACAACTTCATCCCCTTCACGTTCTCCTGTATTCGTTACTTTGAAGGAAACATGAATATCGGACTGGAAAAGTGAGCTTGTTGGATCAATCTTTAAATCGGCATACTCAAAGGTTGTATAACTTAATCCGTATCCAAAAGGATATAAAGGTTCCGTAACACGTGTTGTTCCATAACCGTTTCCAACATTTTCAATCTGACCACCATGAGAGCCTCTTTTAAATGGGAAATTTAAAGGTATTTGTCCTGTTGATTTTGGAAATGTAACGGACAATTTACCTCCCGGATTATTATCTCCAAACAAGGTTTCTGCAATAATATCTCCTGAAGAAGTACCAGGAAACCAAGCTTCTAATATGGCAGGAATGTATTTATTCTCCCAATTAATGGTAAGCGGCTGCCCGTTAATTAACACCAATACTACAGGTTTTCCGGTGGCATAAAGTGCTTTCACCAGTTGCAATTGTCTGCCTGGCAGTTGCAAACTAGTACGAGACTTGCTTTCACCTACTCTTTTTTCATCTTCTCCAACAACTGCAATGATAATATCTGATTTTTTAGCCTGTTCAACAGCTTCGTCAATACCAGCTTGCTCCTCGCTTGTTAGCGCAACATCCATCAATTCACTTTCGGGCCAGCTGGCATCTATCACCTCACAGCCCTTTACGTAGTTGACATTAAGCTTTTCTGCTCCGTATTTTTTAATACCCTGATATACCGAGACTGAAGCATTTGCTGCAGGACCATATCGACTAAAGGTATAGCTTGTTTCATCCGCCAACGGCCCCGTTACTAATACATTTTGCAATTGATTAATATCCAATGGGAGCAGATTATTCTCATTCTTCAACAAGACCATCGACTCACGTGTAATCTGCCTTGAGATTTCTTCGTTTTCATCGGTATGAACCACTTTATTGGCAAGTTCTGTATCTTTAATAATAGGACTGTCGAATAATCCCAGTCGCATTTTCACTTTTAGCACGTCAGCAACACGCGCATCAATCGTCTGCATCGAAACTTTTCCCTCTTTAATAATCTCTCTTAAAGGTTCAATAAAGGTTTCGGGAGTTCTAAAAGTTGTTCGCACATTTAAGCCCGCTTCCACCACTTGTCGAACTGCTTCTTTATAATCTTCGGCTACATTGTGCTTATCAGAAAGATACTCTACCGCCTCGCTATCCGAGACCACATAACCATCAAAGCCCATTTGTTGACGTAATAACTCAGTTAAAAAATAATAACTTCCCGTTACAGGTTCTCCATCATAATCGTTATAACTACTCATTACACCCATTGGCTTAGCCTCTTGTATCACCTTTTTAAAAGGATAAAGATATAGTTGGTGCATTTCGCGTGGTGCCACATGTGGATCAGTTCTAGCCTCTCCATCACGAGCTCCTTTAGGTACACTATAAACAGCAAAATGCTTTATCGTAGCAGCTACACCAGCTGATTGAACCCCTTGTGTCATCTGAACCCCCAACTCTGCAATATGAAAAGGATCTTCTCCATAGCATTCTATTACTCTCCCCCATCGAGGATCGCGAGCAACATCCAGTATGGGTGCATAAATATTGGTATACCCTAAAACCTTAGCTTCACGGCCAACCATCTGTCCTGCTTTATAAACCAAATCTTTATTCCACGTTGAACCTATACCAATTGGAGCAGGAAGAGGAGTGGCTTTTTTATGACACAAACCATGCACGCCTTCGTTGGTAAAATCAACTGGAATACCCATTCTGGTTTCTTCAATAAACCATTTTTGTATAATATTTATAGCCTCTGCATGATTGCTAAAAGGATAAGCATGCTCGGTATGGGTATAAGCCCGATTTTGAATGGTATTCAAATGTTCATCAATATTAGCAATACCATCTTTCCACACGCGGCTTTTCCATTTTTCGTTGGGCAATTCATCTTCCAACACTCTTGAAAAACCATAAAGCGTAGCCATCTGGCAGGTTTTCTCCTCCATGGTCATCTGCGATAAAAGATCCGTTACCCTGTCGTCGATATTTTGCGTAGGATCTTCAAAAATATCTTTTACCCCATTTTTATTAAAGTCAATCCACCCTTTATGATAGATTTTCTGTTTATCTTTTTTTACGCCAGCGGATGTCAATAGTACTAGACATAAAGTAGGTAAAAACAACTTGTAAAATTTTATTCCAGATAGATTCATAGTATTTTGTTTAATAATAATCAAAGCCTTACTCTTCGCGTGTATATACATTACAATAATAAAAATCAAAGTTATAAGCTATGCGGTACTTAGGCATGGATTTTATACCCGCAGGCATGGACATATGATTCAATACATTAATTTTAGCCATTTCTATTAAAAAAATCACCTACAAAATTTTGATAAAGCTCAGCGCTCCATGAACATTTTCAACTACAGCCAATGCTCTATCTATTTCTTTTTTTGTCCCTCTTAACAAAAGAGAAACCGCGCCTTCGGCACCTTCCATCCTCCAGAACCATAACGAATGACTTCTTGGTTCGCAAATTGCTTAATGGCTTCTCCTTCTGTGAACAATTCTCACTTAACACATCAGAGCCATGGTGTTTTCCAATCCATATTTTCACTTTCAATTTAGCTATACTCTCCAATAAAATCCAGATTCTGAAAAAATTCTTTTTCTACACCTACAAGCATAATCAAGCGTAGTTTTTTTTCTGAATAACGAGATATAAATTCGCGACTATTCCTGTAATTAATACCCCATCCACATTGTCCTCATCCACGCATGGTAAAAAATTCTGCCAGAGAATTAACTTTAACCAAGAGAACGCTGAATGGACAAAAAACAGGGCAATTCAAAGTAGGAAAAGTTTATTGGAATGCAGTATAGCACTTGACATTGATCTTTTAATAAAATTATCATGGCTTTTATTTATAACTTTATTGCTAAAGACTAAAGTAATGTAATATATGGACCATAAATATAATACACATCCCAAAGAATATTAAACTTGTTGCACATCTTAGTACCTTTCAATATAAACGATATATGAAGCTTCTCAAATAGAGAACCTCCAAGGCACCGAGCACAGTAGGTTCACGAATATTTTTTATTATATAGTTAGGTTCTGGCATATAGTTTAAAGTAAATTAGTGACCTTTGTGCCTTTGTGCCTTTGTGCCTTTGTGGTAAAAAACAAATGGATTTGTTGCACTCCTGGTTAATCCCCATCTCCAAACCTTTAGCGTGGAACTTCCTCCTGAATACGAGTTTGTTACAGGCTCTTGCGTTCAGGAGCAGACGGAAGAGCCATTTGCACTTTACTTACGATTTTCTAATTGGCATTGAAAAATTTCAACTTTTGGAACAACCCCAAATTCGTTTTAATATATAAATATACCATCAGACACTCATGCCTAATTTGTTTTCTCTATGATAACAGAACTACCAAAAGCTTCACCCAGCTTAACTTTAATATCACTTCCGTTTCCTTTCAGGTTTGATATGATCAAGGTTTGCTTCCTACCGTCTTTTAAATAAACAGTAAGTTCTTCTGAAGATTTTGATTCTATTTTTTCGATAGCTGATTCTCCTTTATATGGCTCCAGAACAGTTAGGTAAACGGCTTCTTTTTGATTTACCCTAATAGCTATGGCTTTGCGATTAGGGTTGTTTTTCACCCACTTTTGTTTGCCTCCGTTAGGATATTTAGCGATTAGCAACTCCGCTTTTCGCGGCCATATGTGATGAACATCCAGCTTTGCTCCTCCATCATCAAATTCAACCTTGCTGCCCTTGTTGGTCAAATACCACTGTCCTTGCGTAAAATATTTGTATGGGGATTCATAGTCTGTGTTTACCGTATCCAACACTTCACCATGCTTTTTAGCCCCTTCTATATTTTTAAACCCAACTGGATGGAGCATCCAATCGTAAGTGTGTTTTTGGGGTGCTTTCATATAATCGGCCAAAACCACATAATCGTCGGTAACAACAGCTAACCGACGTTGAAGGACTGGCTTAAATTCCGGGTCAAATTCTTTATCATCCCATGGCGGAAACTTCTCAATGTTAAATGTCGGAATCTTTCGCCAACGGGCGATAGTTTGCGTAACGCTCACTTGCATCTTATCTCCGGCATAAAACAGGAGTTGCTCTGACGGAAGGGCTTCCTGCTGCAATTCATCGACCACCACCATATTATGAGTTAAGGATGTTTGCACACATTCTTTATATCCTGGTTTACCATATCCAAACCAGGCCATTTCGGTACCAAAGTATTTGTATCCATAACGATCTAAGGCCAGCATTCCTGTTCTATCGAACTGTCCGTGCCAGCCTCCATGCGTACCATATTTAAAATAAGCCTGAATCTGCTCCTCTCCATTTTGCCCTTCTTTTTGCGATCGAAGAGCTGAAATACCTACATTCGGCGCGAAAGCTGATTCTGTACGTGGATCTTTTACATCAGGCAATTCGGTAACTCCATACATTAAAGAAACCCATGAACTACGATTTGTTTTACCCAACACCCATGCCAATTCTTCCATACCATATTCACGATAAGACAGTTCATAGAATGGGTCGGGGTATGTTGCCTGCGAATCGTTGCTTGAAACCACGGCTGCATTTTCATCCATAAACGGGACGTAAGGACTTACCATATCTTCTAAACCTCTCGTACTTTTCCCGGCAGGTCCCCAATTATCGAATTTCATGCCCGTGAAACCTTCCTTGGCATTTTCAAAATCCTTGCTTTTATATTTCGCCGGAAAGCGTTTGTGATACAAGTCCCAGCCGTAATTTTCAAAAGCCTGGGCAACCAAACAATAACGTTGTGCTACCAGGTAACAGTAATTTACCGTACTTTCGAACCACCAACCATCAGCCATTACTCCTTTGCCTATTTGATCGGCCATACCACCATCAGCATAGGTCAGGTGCTCCACCTCGGCCAAATCCTGCAAGTAGATAGCCACCAAAATAGCCCCTGCATTGGCACTGGCCTGATGGTTCATAATACCAATGGAAGTCATATGATGGCGATTTTGTTTCAGGTAATGACGGAAGATATCTACAATGTTTTTATGTTCCGTTTCCGAAAGTTCACTGTAGATAATGTCGCACGCTGCTGCCAGATGCAGAAAGAAATTGCCTTCATGAACCATAACACCTGTTGTGGCCGCGCCAACCGAAAGATAACCATTTTTCGGATCGGTAAGTTCTTGAATAAAAGCTATGAGCTTATTGTAATATCGTTTCTCTCCGGTCAATCGATATGCAATGGCCAGTTTAAAAGCTTTTTCACCATCACTTGCCACATAATTAAGGCTACTCCAAACTTGGGTTGGCCGAGGTTTTGTAATCACCGTTTGGGCCGGGAATTCAAAACTATCCAGCTCCTTTAGCATGTTATTGAAGTTATCTTTAGCCCAATCGTATTTTTTAACTTTATTAGCTACTTCTTTAAACAATTTATTGGTTGTCAGTAAAAATGGATGAGCTTTAGCATGAGTCGTACTGAACTTTAAACAAGCCAGTTCTTCTCCTTTTTCGTTTTTTGCGATCAACATGGCGTTTTCGTATCCGCCCACCGGAATAAGGTCATTCATGATCACGGATATACCGGCGGTCTGTTCAGTTCCCGGCTTTAGGATAAACTTCTCTTCTGAAAGAATAGTTTCGCAAGCCAATTCCCTGGGTTTGCGTATATTTAAATGAATGGTTTGTGTTTTATCTGAGATATTTTTTACCTGGAATATATACGAAATAGTATCCCCGTTAAAGCCTGGTTTAGATTGGGCGTTGGTGCTCAGATAAGTATTTGGTTTATGGTTCGGTTTCTCATTTAGTGAAGCGTTACATACAAGGTTGCAACATAACCAGAACCCTATTAAGGTTAATCCTCGGCTTAATTTCATTATTGATGGCATTTAAATGAGCAGAATTTTATTGTTAATTTTTTAGATTAGATATAAGAGATAAAAGTCTTACTTACAAGATACTTAATTTCAACCCATTACCAAAATGGGTGTTGATTCCCCAAACAAATGTTCCACAGGGCGAATAGTAATAATTACATAACAAAAATAAGCTATAGCTAATTCAGTCAATAGTATCATGATCCTAATAAATGCAATAAATGATGCACAGAAGGTTTATGGAAACCTAAAGTTGGTAATATTACTGTTATCTCAATAAATAAAGTAATACCAGGTAAAGTTTATAATGCGCTTAAATATTAATGTCTTTGATGCATGGCAAGACAATCTGGACTAAAGGTTTTAGAAAGTATAGAATACTTAAAAAAATACATTTCAAAGAGAAAAATCACCGTATACGTGCAAGACTTATGAGCTTAATTCTAATAAAAGAATCAAAGTTTAAGGGTCAATTAGAGGTAGCTATGCATCTTTGGGTAGACCATGCGACAATTAAACGATAGCTTAAGCAATATAAGGACGAAGGGCTTAATGCATTACTAAAGTTAAAAAGTGGAGGTAGGCGCAAAAGTGTTATTCCTTCTGATATTCATCAGAGTATGAAGAAAAATTAAACGACTCAAAAGAACCTCTATTAGGCTACTGGGACGCTGTTCTGTGGATTAAGGAAAAACATAGTTTAGACATAAATTACCACACTTTAAGAGATTACTTAATAAGGCACTTTAAAACAAAAAATTAAATCCCCACGAAAATCTCATTATAAAAAAGACGAACAGGCTATTGAAGCCTTTTTAAAAACTCATTAATGAAGTGAGACAATTAGAATAGGTCTAAATAAAAGTATGTACAAGTCATTGAATTTATACTTTCAAGATGAAAGTAGATTTGGCTTAACGACTCATATAGGAAGGTGCCTAACAACAAAGGGAGTTAAGCCTAATGTAACGTATCAACATGCATTCAAGAATACCTATTTGTATGGAGCATTTTCACCCATAGACGGAGATTCTTTCATATACGAAATAGAAGGGAGTACCAGTAAAATATTCTTTATAATCTGGGGTAATAATAATTAAATAACTCTTACAGCGAAGCTTCATTATCAAGGGCAAGCTCATTAATTATTATTTCCAGATTTATTTTATTGTTCATTTTAAATTGAGGTTTAAACAAACATACAAAATAAACGATAGCCTTTAAGTGATTTATACCGCCAAAACACCGAAACACCTAAATATGATAAACTTATTTATGGTGTCTCCAAGTGTTATTGATGACCTAACGGATTAGTATTTATGAATAATTACTACTTCCGGCAGCTATTGATTATTTTCTCACGAAATTTACGAACTTGTTAAAGTTCAGGAGCCCCTTTAATGTATTTGAGAGACTTTAAAAACTGATCAGCTTCCCGAACTGTTAATGTATAAAACTTCCCATCGTACTTGTAGTTGTTAAAAAAACCATGACCGGCACCATCGTACAAATGCAGGTCGCACCTTCTGTTAAAAGCCTCCATTTTTGCTTTATAGTTTTCAGCAGATGAAACCGGTATCAAG
Organism: Saccharicrinis sp. GN24d3; assembly: GCF_052400645.1. Lineage (NCBI taxonomy): Bacteria > Pseudomonadati > Bacteroidota > Bacteroidia > Marinilabiliales > Marinilabiliaceae > Saccharicrinis > Saccharicrinis sp. GN24d3. The sequence goes on along the minus strand of NZ_JBQTGI010000003.1, from coordinate 325,094 downwards.
TGGTCTTCTTTACCTAGAAACACGATAGTAGGTGGTGCTTTTTCAGTAATATTGTGAGCAGGTGATATTTGCTGCCAGCGTTCTCCCATTCTTTTATGCTCAAAACCTTCGGGGCCGTTGTCGAAAACAGGATTAAAGAGTATTAGGGCATTGGGCTTTGAACTGATGTTTAAGTCTTCGTCGGGTTCGTCCAAACCGGGCAAGGTGCCACAAGCGGCAGCCAAATGTCCACCTGCAGAGCCTCCCGAAGCCACAATTTTTTTAGGATGAATATTTAACTCCTTTGCATGTTTGCGTAAAAACCGCACGGCCGACTTAGCATCTGCAACGGATGCATAGGGCGTGGTTTTATGCCTGCTTCTCACACGGTAGTCGGCCAACACAGTGATCATACCTCTGGAAGCAAAATACTCGGCCTGAGGTTCAAACTGCTTTACTGTTCCTCCATTCCAACCTCCTCCAAAAAAGAAAACAATGGTAGGATATTTCTTCGATTTTTTAAATTCAGGTGGATACCTAAAAGTTAAGTCAAGTTTTACGGTGTCAATAGTTTTATAGGTCAGGGTAATAGGTTGGTTTTTATCTGCATCTTTAATTTCGGCGATACTATTTTGCCCGATAATATTTACGGAAATAACAAATAATAATAATAATAAGTAATTGAATTGTTTCATTGTCATATATTTATGTGTTTTTATTTACTCTGTTTTAAAGATCTCCCTCGCCACCAAGTGGCCAGTGATGATCCGGTTATATTCATTAGCGGCCCAAAGATGGCAGGTGCCAGACCCACTGTTGCCACTTTACCCATTTGAAGTGCCAGGCCGGAAGCCAGGCCTCCATTTTGCATGCCTACCTCAAGCGCAATTGTTCTACAATCCTGCTCCTTTAATTTGAGCAGCTTACTTACGCCATACCCCAAGGAGTATCCAAAAATATTATGCAGAAAGCAGGCTGCAATGAGCAATAGGCCCACTTCCAAAAGACTGTCTCTTCCTGCGGCGGTGATTATAGTGATAATTAAACCAATGCCCGTCATCGAAACAAATGACAATATATTATCCAGAAGTTCTTTGTTTCCTTTTGCTAGAATTTTAAAAACAAAAGCCATCATTACCGGAGCAACCGCGAACAATAGAATATCCCATAAATAGTTGTTTAGTAATACGGAGATAACATGTGCAGCCGTAAAATAATTGATAACACTTTTCAGGAATATTACACCTAAAAAACTAGCCAGCTGAATTACCTGAGTCTTTTTATAGCTAAATCCCTGAGAAAACAAGTTAAAAATTAATCCAGCACATATTGGAAGAATCACCATATTAAAGATTCCCGTCATCATATTCCAGAAATCAATCTCGATAAGTTGACCGGCAAAAACTTTCATTAAGAAAGGCGTCATAAGGGGTGACAATAAAGTAGCAAATGCTGTTAGTGTGACGGATAATGCGAGATTTGCTTTGGCGATAAACGACATCACATTTGATGCCATCCCGCTTGGTGAGGAGCCCACCAGCACAATTCCGGCCGCTATTTCTGGAGCAAACTTAAATAAAGTAGCCACTGAAATACCAATTATCGGCATAATACTAAACTGGCAAATGACACCGGCGATTACTCCTTTGGGCATTTTAATAATCCCTACGAAATCGCTTAAACTCATCTGCGAGCCCATTCCAAACATAATGATTTGCAGTAAGGGCACGATAAGCAGTTTAAACTGAAAACCACCTATGCCAATAAAATACTGAGGATAATACAATGAAATAGTAACGGCCGATAGAATCATTATGGAATAAGAAAAGCCTTTAAACCTATGGTAACCTCTCACTGCTATAGCCAAACCAACCAATGCACTTATTAAAAAAGGGCCTGTAAATTGATTTTGCTCCATTAAATAAGCACCAGCAAAAAGACAAAAAGAGATTGCCGCAAATAGCAAAAGGATTTTATAGACTTTCATATTCTGCATAACATATTAATTTAAATTAGAGTTTCATCCATGTTACCTGCTCCCAGTTTTCCTTGACAAATTCTTGAGGTTCACCGGTTGTGGATCTACCTTCTATTATGATTTTAGATATCTTATTTTTTAATCTCTCCACTACATCAGGATGTTCGAAAAATAAATTGGTTGTTTCTCCCGGATCATTTTCTATATTGTACAACTCATATGAGGCCTCACCTTCGCCAGGTTCAACAAAAGTAGGCTGAAAGGAACCTCCTGAACCACGTAACATATTTAGTTTCCATTTTCCCTGACGGATAGCAAAATGACCTGAGGCAGCATGATGTATTACTGCCCGTTCCGATTTGTATTTAGATGCTTCGTTTGTGATAAACGGGTACAAACTATAACTGTCTTCTCCTGCATTATCAGGAACAGAAGCACCTACAATATCGGCTATTGTTGCCAAAAAATCAACCTGACACACCGGTTCGTTCACTTTGGAACCCGCCTTTATACCTTTAGGCCAACGCATTATAAAAGGCACACGGTGTCCTCCTTCGTAGATATCCCTTTTACCTCCTTTAAAATGTAAATTGCTATAATGTCCGTAAGTGTCGCGATGATAAGTATAATTGGTTTCCGCACCGTTATCAGAAGAAAATATTACCAACGTATTTTCCGTAAGCCCATTTGCCTCTAAAGCATCTAACACCTGCCCTACCCTGTAATCGGTCTCTTCCATAAAATCGCCATAATTACCACATTCTGTTCTACCCTGAAAGTCGGGATGTGTACAATGTGGCAAATGTGGGCTGGTTAAGGGCACATACAAGAAGAATGGGGTTCCTTTTTTCGCATCCTGCGCCAACCTATTTATACGTTCAACCGCTTTATTCGCAAAAGTTTCCAACACCAGTTCGTCATTAAACGAAGACGCCACCTCGACACCACCTCTCATTTTTTCGTCCTGATAAGGCGGAGTCATTCTATAATCTGCAGGGCTGGCATCTTTATAGGTTCGCGGGTTTGTATTCTTTTTCTTTTTGGTCCAAAGTACAGGAGGATCCAGCACCCTATCATTTTCCAGGAAAGTCAGCACCCCAAAGTTCATCGAGGCAGGGAGACCGAAAAAGTAGTCAAAGCCTTTCTCAATAGGCCCATCCGTAAAAGGTTGCGACCAATCACGGTCTTTTCCCGGTTGGCCGGCAAAATCCATTTGCAAATGCCATTTACCCACCATGGCGGTATTGTAACCTTTCGTTTTTAACATGGATGCGATGGTCATACGTCCTTTTTCAATCAAACAGGGTCCATCAGCTCTTAAAACACCTTTCTTTAAAGAAGTTCTCCAACTGTAACGTCCCGTCAAAAGCGAATACCGGGAAGGCGTACAGACCGCATCGCTGCTGTGTCCATCCGTGAAAACTACCCCTTCGTTAGCCAGTTTATCCATATTTGGGGTTTTAAACTTGGCCTCAGGGTTTAGCGCACTTACGTCACCATAGCCCTGGTCATCAGTGTAAATAATTAGTATATTTGGTTTTTGAGTAATTTTAGATTCCTTTTTATCCTTAGGTTGATTGCAACCAACGAAAGTTATTATAAAAAGGCTTAATACTGTAAGCAGACCGTATTTTCTCATTTGTATTAAATTTTTATTTTTATAGCGCGATATAGGAAAGTCTAAGTCAACTTTGGATACTTTTCTAATCGTAACCACACTGTTAATAACTATATTTTACTAATATTATTTTTGCTTCGTAACCTCCCTGTACATTTCCCCGGTTTGTTTTCGCAACTTCTTTAAAAGTTCGGCATGTTCCGGACTATACGCCAGGTTGTTTTGTTCCAATGGATCATTATCCAGATCATACAATTCCTCTATTTTTGGTGTATGTTCGTAATAAACAAAATACTTGTAACGATCTGTCCGAATGCCATGGCTGCGATACGATTTATTGGCCTTTATCAGGTTCTCGTTAATCTCGTCCACATTTTCCTTAGTCCGGGCGCCGAACATAGCAGCAAGAAATAAGTCTTCCATAAATACGGCATCCCGCCATTTTTTCATGTTCTGTGTTTTGTTCAGGATTCCACTAAAATCCTTTCCCTGCATACTTTTGGGTGCTTTGAGTCCCGCGAGCGAAAGAATAGTAGGCGCCATATCCACCGATGAAATCAGTGCATCCACCCGAAACCCTCGTTTGGCTTCGGATGCCCTTCCATCAAATACAATTAACGGTGCTTTCACTGATTCTTCGTAAAGCAGACATTTGTCATAAAGTCCGTGCGAACCCTGAAAACGCCCGTTATCGCTGGTGTAAATGATGATGGTATTATCAAGTATTCCTTTCTCTTTCAACTTCTCCACCAAAAGCCCCACCTGCTGATCGACGCTATAACCCTGTGTAGCGAAACGACGCACCAGTTTCTGATACAGCTCGGGCGTTGATGATCGTTGACGATGCAGGCGTACGCCGCGTGCATGTTCGGTTACAACCTTTGGTAGTTGATCGTTTTCTTTCACCCAGTTCCCCGGTACGGACAGATCGTAATCCTTAAACTGCTCAAAATGGGGTGCATACATATCCCTGTTTTGATCGTGCTTTACTGCGTAGAAGCTGACCGATAAGCAGAACGGCTTACCTGTAGGCTGGGTTTCAATAAAACGTAACATCGCTTCCCCAGTTCTCAGGGTTCTCCCTGAATTTTGTCGGCCGGCCTTATAGATCTCCTGTAGTTTAGGATCGTCTTCAGGCCACATGACAATACCATTTCTGTCATGCGTTTCGCTACCGGCAAAAAAATCAAAGATATCGCCCATATGTTTTTTATAGTAATGCTCCTTAGGTGTACTAGGCCTTGTCGCTTCCTCGGTAACCGTAAATCCGACTTTGCCAATAAAGCCGGTACGATATCCTGCATTCTTAAGTATAGCAGGGTAACCTTTGGCAAAATCAGCGCGCGATAAGGTATAATCATCCGGGGCAACAAAACCCACCCGGTGGTTGGAATTGTACCGGCCTGTCATCATGGTTACCCGGCTGGGCATGCAAATGGCAACCGCATAATAGGCTTTATCAAAAGTAACACCCTGCTCCGAAAGTTTGTCGATATTCGGGGTGTTAAACTCAGGTCTTCCATAACATCCTAAATTATCCCAACGTTGGTCATCGATCATAAGAAAGATGATATTGGGTTGTTTATGATCTTTAGCCTTGGCGTAACCACTGCAACAAAAATTAGCAGCTACAATCGCTATGCATAAATGCTTAAACAATATGCTCATATCTTATAAATATTTACGAATCACCCGGGCAACCTCTATCCCCTGGTTGGTGAATCCCAATTCGTTATAATGTACATTACCGGGTTCTTGTGCCCATTCTTCCATATGTGGAAATGTATATGCATAAAGATCGTTAATAACAATCTCAGGATGGTTTCTCAAGACCTCCAGGGCAGCCATATTAAATTTTATACTGTCTCCTTTGAAGCGTCCTTTTGCGTTAGCAGGAACAGGGGTTGTTGTTGCAAAAATCAATTTCGCTTTCGGATAATTTGATTTCAGGTACCTACAAATTCCATCCAGGTTCTTTTGATAAATATCGATGGTAGAAACTTGTGTTCCAGCTTTATTCAGGTGTTTGCCTTTGAGGTATTTTAGGTCATGTAAACCCACATTAAAATGAATTAAATCCCAATTGAACTTCCATCCTTTTTTTAAATGAGGTTGAAACATGGTTTCATTCATTTTATTCATATTAGGAATAAAATCATGGCTCGACCCACCATTTTTAAACAAACGAATTACGTTTGCCTTTCCATCGAGCTCTTCCCTTACTTTATAACCATATTTAATAGAAATAGAATCGCCATAGATAAGAACATTAGTTGTTTTGCTGAAGGGATGAACGTAAGTAAAACAATCCGTTTTATAGGTCTTACCAATATTGCCGCACAAACTATCCCATGCTTCCTTGCACGTTTTATAATCGCTTCTTTTTTTGAAACCTCGTGCATAGGCCGCTGGGGCTACAGTCATACCTAGAACACCAATTCCAACAACTTTTATAAATTCTTTTCTTTCCATTTATTACAATAAATTTATCAAATCAGAGTATATCTTTCGAACATTTCACAGCGCAATACTTTCTTTTAATCCACTTATTTATAACCGATTTTTGTGCAGGCAATAAAACTGTTCCATCTTCTTTTTGCTTGATTTATTCCATCTTGTGCAATGGTTTCCGCGCGGGATAGTCCAGCATACATTGTTCCTATTGCATCAGCACCAATGGCTAAAATGGTAAGGTGATTGTTGGTTTGAGTCAATCCAATGGCATAGCCTTCTATCACAAGCTCTCCCGAATTTTTACCTCCAGCAACCTGCAACTGCTTCAATAAGGTTTCGTCGGTTTGAAGGCCGATCACAATTTGAACTTTATCTTGCTTTGCACTTAACTTTGAGATCGGAGCTATTTTACTTTTTAACCCTTTACCTTTTAAGGACTGCTGGAGATCGACCGCTGTAATATGAACAGCAGGAATATCTGATGAACAATATATTAAAACCTTTTGTCCCAAAGTATTACTGGAGCATGTCAAGGACGCAAAAATCAGTATTAATATATAAATGCCGTGTTTAATCCTGCTCATCATTATCTTGAAATTCGATTTGAATACTTCAGCAAGTTATGATCACGCTCACAACTCTTATTACTTGCCCCAGACCTTAATCTTATTTTTTCCAACTTTCAGGTTTTGAAGTGGACCTACCAGAGGTGAATCTGTATTTCTTGCGTTTCCAAAATAATCAGTATCAATGGTCACGGGAGATCCATCAGGATTCTCGAAAGGTGTTTCCGACTGAAATGCGTAACCAAGCAATTCAGTATTTACAACTTTCGTTTCTACGCTTTCTAAACTTTCATCAATGGTAATATTCAAATAATAAGCATCATCCTCCTGAGAAATACTGATCTCTGGTTTTAATGTTCTATTCTCAACAAAATTGGTTTCAATGGTTGATGGCAGGGCTTTATTTAAATACAGATTGGCATCGATAAACATTGGAAATTTCTGCGCATTATAGGCATTTAAATTACCAGGAGATTTCCATTTGTATTCGGCAGGTGGAAAATCGTTATACCCATCTAAACCGTAAAATTGACTTTTATCTAGCGTTTCGTTATTGGCAGCAAAAATATTATTATAAAATCGGTCATCACCAAGAATGACGGTCATCATCCCCAGAACCTTCGTAGAGTGTGGGAAATGGTAATGTGTAAATCGATTACTTGCCGCACGGGTTTGCACATATCCCGCAACTAAGTTATTCACAAAAGCTGTTCCTTGCGAAGCATTCAGAATTCCTTTTTCAGAGAGCAAAATATTATTATCAATAATCATTGGCCCATGATTTACCTCAACAAATACGTCCTCGTTGTCTGTATGATTGAAAAATAGATTCCCGGTTACACGTGCGCCTTGCGCCTGCCAATCGAGCCATAGCCCACGATGGTTATCATGTATGCAGTTGTCTTTAATTAAAACATCGATGGCAGCATGTAGTTTAATGCCACTTACCTCCCATCCACCAAACTGGCTTTTTACATTTATATTATAAATATGATTATTGCTTATCTCGCTAAATACACATCCTAAGTGCCCAATAACACCTCCCTGTTCGCAATCTTTAATGGTGTTGTTACGTATGATATGAGATCCGATGGTTTCTTTAGACCAACCCAATTGTAAGGCTTTAAAAACAACCTCACGCTCATACTGAGTTCCCTGCTTCCGCTTATCACGTTTCCACTGGTTCTGCCCCGAAGACCTTTCTTTACCGATCACAATGCCTGAACATTTTGAATCACTAATAAGGTTATCTTCAATGATCCATCCTTTACTCCAGTTTGGGCCAATTAAACCAATCTGTTCTGCTGTTGGAGGTGCCCATTGCGTAGCCGCATGACACATCTTAAATCCGCGTACCGTAATAAAATTAATGCCTGTTTTTTTGGGCCAAAACACGGTTGGACGAACATTTATTTCAACCAGTTCTTTATTGGGGTTTAAGCCCTTAAAATTGGCATAAATAGTTGTTGTCTCCTGGTTACTTTCGCAATACCACTTGTACTTAGAACCTTCGGTATCCGTCGCATTTTTCAGTGGAGTCTCCGTTAGCACATCAGACAACTTATTGATTTCGTAGAGTGCTTTTCCATTTAAGTAGACTTCGCCCAAATGATGATCTCTTCCTGATGTACTTGTTAACCAATCGCCATATATAACTTCTTGGTAAGGATTAAAATCACCAAACAATGCGTTTTCTATTTCTACTTTCCAAACATGACCTTTATGTTTCTTCCAGGAATTTATTTCTTCCGATCCCTTAATCCAGACCTCTTCATTTGCTGCAGCCTGATATATAATTCTGTCCCGATTGTTCCTTCCTTCGTAATAGGGATTGACCCATTCTCTGTAAGTTCCTTCATGAACCGTAATTACATCTCCCGGCTGCGCTATTCTTGCTGCTTTTGAGATTGAATTGAATGGGGCATCTTTGCTACCATTATTAAAATCGTTTCCATCTTTAGCAACGTGATATTCTGTTGCATTTGTGGCGATGGCTATAAAAACGAATAATACAATTAAAATTTGCGCTTTAATTCTCATCCAATACAATCCATTAATGCGTATCGTTGAGCTCATGTTATAACTTTTCTATTTTCACATAATAAGCCCCAAATTCAGTGCCGTCATCCAATGTAAACCAAGTTTGCAGGTGATTTTCTCCCTTGTTTAGCTCTAGGGTAAATTCCACATATTCAGCGTCCAAGTCTACATTCTCCGACAAGTCATGGTTCTGCACCTTTACACGTGCTGTTTTTATATTTAAAGCCTTCCCTTTTTTGCTTGCCGTAACACTTGTTCCTTCCAGAGCCGGACGAGCAGGAGCCTCTGCGCCTAAGGCCAAATGCGATTCTTCAGGCCAACGGCGAAGTTTTAAACTGTATGTCCCTGCTTGAGCAACCTTAACTCTAAAAAAGCCATTATTAACCATTCCCATCCGAATATGGTTCTGCTGCCAAGGTGTAAATTTCTCAGAATGCCAGTCGTGGCAAAATAATGTTGTTGGATTTTCTGCTTCATCACCAATAATAAAGAATGGTTTTTCAACAAAAGTTGGTGAAATCTCGTTCCACCAAGCATCATATTTAGCAAGCAAGTTCTTCATTAATTCGGGATGTTTCTCTGCAATATTCGTCCGTTGTTCAGGATCGGTATTTAAATCATAGAGTTCGGTTCCTTCAACCAAGCGCCAGTTTTTGTGCAGTAACGCAGTTCTAAGCCATGGAACCGGGTCGGTAGAAAATTGTGTATTTACAAAAACTGTTCTGTCTTCAAACTTAGATTTGTCACCATTTATCAAAGGCACAAGACTCTGACCATCAAATTTTAAATCGGCACTCAATTCAAGCTTGCACAAATCTATCAGGGTTGGTAATATATCGTAATGAGCGGTTAGCTGGTCAATATCTTTCCCTACTTTTATGCCACCATCTTTCCAATGAATAAAGAAGGGAACACGATGACCTCCTTCATACATACTGGCCTTTATTCCGCGCATTCCGGCATTATTTCCTTTTATCACAAAACCATCTAAACGGTCACCTTTGGGATCAACTTTTGCACCCGCAGCCGATCCATTGTCAGCTGTGAAAATTAAGATGGTATTATCCATCAAATCGATGGACTTTAAGTATTCAACCAACTTCCCAACGTTTTCATCAATATTGGCAATCATGCCATAAAACGACGCATTTGGGATATTTTCATTGTCGTTATAAGGATCGGAATATTTATCGGCAACCCAATACGGCGAGTGTGCAGCGTTGGTAGACAGGTAACAAAAGAATGGCTCATCTTTCTTTTGATCAATGTATTTTTTAGCTTTCTCGAACCAGATGTCTGTGCAATAACCTTCGAACTGTTCAGGTTTGCCATTGTGCATATATATATCGTCGAAATAGTCATTGTTCCAATGATCCATGGTTTGCCCAACACCTCCACCATTATTCATCAAAACCTCATCAAAGCCTTTGTCCTGGGGGCGGAACGGGTAATTGTCGCCCAAATGCCATTTACCGAACATAGCTGTATTATACCCGTTATCTTTAAAGATTTGAGCCATGGTAGTTTCTCTTTCCAGAATTAGAGATCGGCCTTTAATGGTAAAAAACACCCCGGTTCTGTAGTTATGGTGCCCTGTCATAATTGCGGCACGCGTAGGTGCACAGGTTGGGCTCACATGATAATCGGTTAACCGTGTGCTTTTTGCATGCAGCGCGTCAATATTGGGCGTTTGAATATATTGATTTCCATGGCACGCCAAATCTCCATATCCCACATCATCCACCATAATAAGGATTACATTGGGCTTTTTACTTTCTGGTTGATTACACGATAACATTATTAAAGCAGAAACAATGATCGTATATATGTATTTTGATCTTATCATTATACTAAAAATTTACAAATCTGTTTTTAAAGGTATGACCATATTCCAGGTCTTATCAAAACTCCAAGCTTTTTCGCCATTTCCTGTGGCGGCAAAAAAATGTGTAGGCACCCCGTCCTCAATCAACAGAAAAGGTCGTTCGAAGTGATTCTGATACGAAGTGGTGCCATCATCCCATTTAATACTTCTGCTATAGGCTTTAGGATTTTCAAACAATTGCCATTTCACCCCATCATCAGACCAGGCATGGACGCCCCCCCCTTCTTCTCCGCACAATACCCCGGTTCGGTCTTTTATGATAGCTTCGTATTTATCGCCATTCCACCAAACATAAGGATCTTCCAGATCGATTCTTTCGTTATCTTTTGATTTGAATCTCAATATAGGTTCTTCGCTCAACCTTTCGTAAGGTCCTTGAGGATTACTGGCTTTGGCGACCCCCAACAACAAAGGTGGTTTATTGGCATCGGCCGATGATTTATACATGAGTAATATTTCACCTGTTTTTTCATTTACCACCGGAGCAGGATTGGAAGTGATGGAGGCATCCCAATGTCCTTTTTCCCTTGGTTCAATAACAGGTTTATCCAGTCTTTTCCATGGTCCATAAACACTATTGCTAATGGCTACTCCAATCCTTTTATTCTGCCATGCTCTGCTCCAGTTATCCCGCTCTACTTTTGGGTTCTCCGGAGTAGGGCGCTCAAAATCGTAGGTGGTTCCAAAATAATATAACAAATACTGATCTTTATATTTCACTATTCTTGGATTATGTGTGCACATTCCATCCCAATATTCTTTACCTCGCGGAGGCAGCACAGCACCGACTGTTTCGTACGGACCTATTGGCGTATCTGCTACGGCATGAACCACTTCAGAGTTTGTCACCCAATTTCCGAAGTTTACATTTCGTGGCCAACGACTGGCAAACATATGGTACCGTCCGTCTTCACCTTTAATTACGGAAGAACCCCAAATCCAGTATGCCGAATCCTGATAGCCTCCATTCTTTGGTGCAGGTAAGATGCGGTCGACAAACGCAATGTCCTTCACTTTTTCCTTACATGAAATACATAAAGTCGACAACAAAGTAAAAACAACACTTACACCAACTGACTTTATCACAAAATCCCTTCTCTTCATTTTTATCCTCTTTTTTTTATGAATGATACAAATCTACAACTAACTATTACTCCTCTCTTTTCCAGACAAAACTTTCATCCAATAAGTCGGCATACTCCTTTTCCAATTGCTTTTTCATGCGATTGAATACTTCGGGATATTCCATAGCTTTGTTTTCGGATTCCCCAATATCATCTTTCATATTATACAACTCAAAATCTGTCATGATTGCATTTTTCACTGACGTTGCATTGCCTTCATAAATATTATTGAGTTGTGGCATATAAGAAGTATCGTTTTTAAGCCGGCATAAGATTTTCCAGTCACCTGAACGCATGGCCACCCTGTGTTCGTTCAGCGCATTATAAAATGCCCAAATCAAAGGTTTTGCCCTTTCCTGTTTACCTGTTTTAATAAGGGTTGCAATTGACTCTCCATCCAGTTTTCTATCAGGAAGCGTTGCCCCGGCCAGTTCAGCGAATGTCGGCATCAAATCCAGTGATGAAACCACTGCATCTGTAGTTCCTTTAAACGTATTTTGCCCCATCCAATGTAAAATTCCCGGTACACGAAATCCGGCTTCACTTGTCCACAGTTTCATCCCTTTTAGATCTCCCGGTGAACCATAAGATCTGGTGGCACGGTAGTATCTATTCAATGTCTCAGGTCCATTGTCGGAGGTGAAGAAGATGAGTGTATTATCATCATTGCCACTATATTTTAGATATTGAACCAGGCGACCTACAGCTTGATCCATATTGGCTACGTTGGCAAAATACTGCGCCTGGTTTTCATTTTCAGAATCAGGAAGATATTTATCTACTAAGTTTTGCGGTGATGCAATTGGTTCATGTGGTTCGTGAAAACATACCTGCAGATAAAACGGTTTATCTTTTTCTTTCTTCTTCAGCCATTGAATTGCCTCTTCCACCACAATCTGACAACTGAAACCTGCTATTTCCCCAACCTCTTCACCGTTTCTTATAAAATTTTTAGGGTTTTGATGGGTAGGCGCTGCATTATTATGGGTGGCAAACCAATGGTCGAAACCAAAATAATCAGGTTTGGGTTGCACATTGCTGTTAAACCTTGAGCTACAATGCCACTTTCCTGACAAGCAAGTTGTATATCCCGCATTTTTCAACATGGCCGGAATGGTTTGTTCGTGCTTTTGCAGATGAACCAAGTCCCTGCAATCCTTACTTTTTCTGGTGCCGGGGATAAAATCATATATCCCTGCCTTATTGGGACTGCGACCAGTGAGCAACCCTGCTCTGGAAGGAGAACAAACAGGAGCAGCAGAATAGCAATTGGTCAATTTTATACCATCTTCCGCTAGTTGATCCAGGTTCGGTGTTTGAATAATCGGGTGCCCAAAGGATGACAAATCGCCATAACCTAAATCGTCGCACAAAACAACCACAATATTGGGTTGTGAGATTTCTTGATTACAAGCTGTAAAGTGTAGGGCCAGCGCCCATACGGATAGTAAAAAAATGTAATTCTTCATGATTTAAAATTAAAGGAAGCTAAAATTGGCCAATTACAGGAATTTATGAAATGTTCAGTTTCATTATTTTTATATCTATTTTAAACATTATATCATTTTTTCTTGAACCAACACAGGAATAAATCCGCATTACAACACACTGACAATCATCACAATCATATCTATTCCTATAACATTTCTTCCAGATTCAACTATTCGCGAACAACCTCCACATTCCGAATCAGACAAGCCGCATACTCGCCAGCAGTTCCTCTAATTCTGAATGCAAAATGACCGCCACCATAAGCTTTTTTATCGGTTGTCTCCAGTATTTTTTCGCCATCTACCTTTAGCCAGATGACATCTTTTTTTCGGCCTATCTCAATAGAATAGAAAACACCGGGATGCATAATGTTTTTTTCGTACGAAACCAGGGCAGGATCTTGTCCTTTAGGTGCCGGATATTTTCTGATAAACGGGGTGTAATTATGTGGGCCATTTCTAAAGGCATAGAAATAGCTTTCCACATCTTCGATCCATAATTTCATGGAACCATCATAATTTTCCGGAATAGATAGGCTGGCATCCTTACCCGGATTTGAAGCTGACAATATAGCTACTAAAACAGATGCCGGTGTCAAGGTCATTATATCGTACTTTACCACCACATCTGCCCCATAACTTTCAGGACTAACAATCATCACGCCATTGCTTTCTTTGGCCTCCTTCATAAAAAACATATTATGACTCTCCACCAACTTTGTTCCTTGCCCGTAAAACGGCCAGCTGTTTAGTTCTTCGGGCGTTATGACCTGCCCATTCAAACATGTTGGCAGTATGGTTACAACGAGTGTAAGTATTGTTTTTATTGCCTTCATTTTTATCATATTTTTAGTTATTACAATAATAATATCTGTATCCTTTTATCATTGATCACTTGTAAAAATAGCAGCCGGTAACCCGTTCTTATTGTATAAATTAGCACCTTCGGGGTTGGATGACCATGCATAACGTACTTTAATCGGTTTTAGAACATCCGGATGGGAAACCTCCACCATATTTTTGGAAATAATTTGAGCATTCGCTGTCTTCCATACTCCATCCTGGCCAGCTACCTCGAACCATTTTAAAGATTCACTTACCGGGACTGCATCATCCATAAGCTGTTTATGTCCAACCATTAGTCCGGAACCCACATGAATGAATTTAACTATTATTTTATTGTTGCTTTTTTTAATACGCTTAAAAAGCGGACCGCTAACTGCCTGCACTTTTTTATTGTAATCCTTTTTCAAGGCCCATTTAGACAATCGCTTACCGACATCCTTTTTATTGTGGGGATGTACATCTATGGCCTCACCTATATCATGTAACACCGCCATTCCTGTTTTAGGCAAAGTGGTACATACCGTTCTAATTTGGTCCGAGACAGCGGCCCATCCTACATTAGAACGCTCATCGGTTACTTTAAATGCCGCTAATTGTGTACAGTAAAACGGAAAATTACCTTGCCCCCACTCTTCGCGCCAGCTGGTTACCAACTCCTTCAGATAAAATCCATAACTTTCCTCCATATAATGGGAGTTAGATTCACCTTGATACCAAATCACACCCTTTATGGCATAGGGCTTAATCGCTGAAATCATTCCATTATGCAGCGTTGCAGGAATTTGCTTACTTTTTTCGGGGTGAACTGTTGGCCATGGCCTTGGAATTGTTTTACCACTTTGAATCCACTCATTATACTTATTTTGAAACACGGTATCTTCATAACCTTCCTGAGCCATTTCAACGATTTTTCCCTTCGCGTTCTTCATCTCATGTTCGTAATAGGCTTTCATGGTTTCATGCTTCATGTATGTATCAACAGAAATCCAAGGCTGGATGCGCGTGCCTCCCCATGAGCATTCGATAATACCGATAGGGACATTCAGGTTTTTTCGCAATTCTTTAGCAAAAAAATAGCCTGTGGCCGTAATATTTCCGGTATTATCGGGTGTGGCACTTCCCCAATTAGCTTTAAAATTATGCTTCTTATTGTATAGTGATGGTGTTTGAGGTATTTCAATGTGCCGTAATAAAGAATCATCAGCTGTCGCTATTTCATTTCGGATAAATTCTACCAATGGCTGATATTCTTTTTCTCTGGCATCATTCACAAACTTGTTTAACGCAAAATCCATATTTGACTGCCCTGAACATAACCATACTTCGCCGGAAAGAACATCACTGATTTTAAGCGTATCTTTACCATAAATACTTATATTGAATGGTCCTCCTGCCTTAGGCGTTTTAATTTCCACTTTCCAGGTGCCATCCGAAGAGGTAACAACTTCAGCCTTTTGCCCCCAACCTGCTACCACAGTTATCTTTTCCATTGGATCTGCCCATCCCCACACAGGAATTTTGGTTTTTTGCTGTACCACCATGTGATTAGAAAAAAGAGCATTTACAGAAACATTTGCATTCATTATCTGTGCACAAAACACGAGGAAGGCAATTAGTATTTTATATGGGTACATCATATATTTATTTTTTACTAATATTGTTATTTACCGAGCGTATCTACTAATTTTATTCATTGTTGCTTTTGATCCCAAAAACGATATGGATCGTCATGTTGAACCATTTGTTCCAATAACAGCGTTTCCATCTCTTTTCGTTTATCTGCGTACATTGGGTTCTCTGCTAAATCGGTTAAGAACACTCCTTCTTTACCATGTTCTGGCAGATATTCGTGTGGATTTCTGGCCAGATTAAAAAGCTGTGTTTCTCTGACTGCCCCATCCATCATATCATATTTAATCAGTTTCCAGTCACCTTTCGTAACACTACGCATGCCCGGTTTGGTCCCTCCGCAATACACACCGTACATCACATCACGGGCTGTTGTTTGTTCACCAGTTAAGATTGGTTTGAGACTTTTTCCTTCAACCGTTTCAGGTATTTCTATTTCGGCCAGATCGCATAGGGTTGGCAAAACATCCAACAGATATGCATTCCCTTCAACCCGTGTACCGGCTTTAACTCCTGGTCCATTAACAATAAAAGGAACCCGCCAGCTATGTTCGTATAAATTTTGTTTACCTTGCAACCCATGGCGTCCAATTGCTATTCCATGGTCCGCAGTATAAATAACATACGTATTGTCCAATTCGCCCATTTCCTCCAGTTTCTTCAATACTTTTCCTATCTGAATATCAATATTCTCGGAACAAGCAAATTCGCGTCCCAGCTCGTTGCGGATAGTTCGTTCGTCGCGATTTTTCCACACGCCACTAACACGCTCTTCGTCCCTCAAACCCGGGTGGCCATGAAAAAACGGGTGAGCAGACAGATAATTTTCGGGTAATTGGGGTTGTTTAGGATTTTCGGGAGGCAAACTGTTTTCATCTTTATGGTTTACCGCTCCATACTTTTCAAGCAGTTCCGGCGTACCATTGCGGACATCGTGCGGGTGCGAGAAACCGAAATAAATAAAAAATGGGTCGGTCTCCTTGTCACTTTCTCTCCCAGCTAAATATTCCAACACTTGCTTGGCGTGCCAGGCACTGCCTGTTTCCTCAGTACCTCCCCGTTTCGTTTTATCTTTTACTATTGAAAATTGTTTGTTTGCGCCGGGATACGAGTTTCCCTTCTTACAGGTACGCATGGTTTTATAACCGGCCCGGTTAAAAACAGCACCGATAGTCATCGTATCAATGGGGTTCGGATCGGTTTGTTTTTGAAATTCCGCACTTGGAGGCAAGTGCCAGACGGTGCGGCCACTCATAATCATATGGCGCGAAGGGGTGCACACTGCACCGTTCATGGAACCCATATGACGGGCATTTTCGAAAATCATCCCGCCCTTTGCCAGTTTATCAATATTAGGGGTTTCTAAAATGGAATTGGGGTTGTACAATTTTATATCAAATGCTGATTGGTCATCTACCAGAACAAAAAGGAAGTTGGGCTTATTTTTGGTTTCTTTAGCACAAGATCCCAGAAAGACAGAGGCACTTAATACAATAACCGAAATTTTAAAAAATAACTTCATATACTAATTTTTAAATTATTATTTGCGCTTTCCGCAAACACACATACCAACAGATCGAACTATTTAACGCAAGATTACTTTAATTTTATAACTCTTAAGTTGCCTGCTGCAAAAGTTCCTTTTTGGGTACCTTTTTGAATGATAACCGGCACTTCGTTATGCAACCATAAACTACCTTCTTTATTCTCCAGTACCACATTTCCTTTTTCGGCAGTGGTAATTATCGTGCCAATGGCTTCAAGCTTGGTTCCGTTACCCATATACAACACAAAATCCCCATTCTTCTCATTTCCTACCAGCGCATAGCCGGCATTGGTATTCATATCCTCATAAATGGCCATTCTCATTTCATAGGATGACAAAACAAAATCTTCGCGACCCGATTTATGTGTGATGTGTAAACCTGCAAAATCTTTATTGCCATTCTCATCCTCAAAACTTTGTATGGACGATATGCTTCTTCCTTCCTTTGAAGTGTAGGGTTCATAGACCGATACAAACGGATGTTCCCATGCTTCTCCGTGCTGACGGGCCACCATGGTCAGATATGGAGCATGGTCTATATCGTAAGGTATACCTGTTTTATCTTTGAATGATTTGCAAGGAGGTGATTTAACGGTAAATACCTCGCGCCCTTCGGTTCCTTTCATCCAAAGGTTCATCAATACATCCTCCTCTCCCTCGGGTCTGTCAATCTTCCATTCTGCCATATAATCATCAGAGGTTCGTACAGATTTTTTATCCCACATATAATCCAGTGCATAAAGATGTCCGCCTGCAAAGCCCATTTCATCGCTTGGCTTTACTTCCAAAGGCGTGCCATCCGTTCCTGACAAGCGCATACTTTGTCCCAGGTTATGGTAGTAATAATCGTGGAACTTATCGCCTTTGCGTTGTTTCTTCGAACGGAAAACGTCGACATAATATCCGGTGGTTTCGCCAGTTTTCACAATGCTAACCGTCCGGTTTTGGTCGCTTTGGGTTTCGGGTTCCAGAAAATAAACATCGGAATAGGTAACATCTGGATAATAGCCTTCTTTTTGTTCCGATTTCGGGTATTCGCCCATTAAATCAAAAGCATGATAACTTAACATTTCGGTGTAGGAAGAAACGCCATCTACCATTACCGTATTGTGTGCCGGGAACTGCGAATAATACTCCAAATAAATGGGTTGAAGATAACCGGCACCTTTACCCGGATCTGCTCCCTGCACGAGTCCTTTTCCGTACAGTTCCATGTTAATTCCGTTGGCGTGCATATGGTTACCTAATGATGCATTCAAAGAAACCATCATTCCGTTGGTCCCCCAGCCCATGCGCTGCACGTGCCAGCTTACGTTGGGTGCGTAAAAAGTTTGGGTCACATAATCGTTCAATTTACCTTTTTTGTATTCAGCATTCAGCTCCAAAGGCTTGCTGGTAAAAAAAGATGAAATATACGCTCGTGGCTTACGGTTTTTATCCGAAACTTTCGAATCATTTTCAAACAATCGGTACATGGCCGTAAATTCTTCTTCCAGTCTTTTATCGCCGCTTTTTTGTGCGATGCGTACCATGTCGCTCATGGGTTCCGTATACAGAGGTCCGTAATAGGTATCGCCAAAAGCCACTATCCGGTCATTCGGTAAAAGATATTGCGGCAACATTTTTACGGCTTTTTCCATTACCGGGGTGTAGGGCAAAATATTGTGATCAAAGGCATTGTAGAAATCCCGAATAAAGTTGGTGAGGTCTTTGGTAACGCCTTGCGAGTAACCCGGGCATTCAGCCCAAACGCCATTGTTTTTGTCGTACCCATAATCCATAAATTTGGTTAGCGACCACTGGCGCGCTGAGGTTACGTTTAGAATATAATCGATGTAATACCCGCGTCCTTTTTTGTCGTTATAGTCGGCATTATTTTGCAAAACCATGGCGGCTTTTAATATCGTTTTTGCCTGGTGCAGGTTCCAGTTGTTTTGCGGCACCCCGTTTTTAATTATCACGTCGATCCATTTCTTTATGGTGGCATCGTAAATATCAATTTTATCCCTGTTGTTAACTTCAATATATTGATGCAGAAAATCGTATAGTTCGGCCGCCTCGATTAAAGTACTTTCATGTATCACCTGAAAACAGGACAAGCCCACCAAAGTTTGTATATGACCGTTTAACAAATCGATGGGTTCGTTACGATAATACATTCCCATCATGTAAGTGTCGAAAATATCGAAAGCAAACTTGGCAAAGCTTTCATCTCCCTGGAGCCAATACACGAATGCTGCATCACGGGCAAATCCAATAATTTTTTGATTGTGTCGGTGAATGACTCCCCCGGTTTTCGACTGTTCAACCCACTCCAAAGGTCTCCCCTCCTTGTTTTTGTTGCGAAGATACAGCCCCCGCTCGTCGTCCATGTATGGTATAATATCTTCCAGATCGGGCATGGCATAATTGGTGGTATAGTCGCGCGAACCGGTAAAACGAACGGTTGGCACCGGAGCTTCCCCATCGGCATGCGAGTAATAAATACCGTTCACATATACGTTTGTCGCTTTGGTTTTCCAATACATTTGCAGGCGCGACGGCATCCATTCAGGATCCTTTACATGACGCTCTACATATGAATCGATTCGTTCATGAATGCCACTTAATACATCCTTGGCCCACGCTTCATTTTCAATGGTAGATTCTAACACAGCCTTCTCTTCCTGCGTTATATAAATACGAGGAAACCCCTGTTCCAATGAATTCGGAACAGGGATAACATTATTCACCTGTGAATCTGCCCTATTCAGCAGGCAAGCAATAAGAATCACAATCGTTAATAATCTATGTATCATCATATTTTTTAAATTTATCTTGCACAACCAAGGTTATTTATAATTGTGAAATACAGGACCTTTGCTTTCCACATCAGCATTCTCAGTTCCCGGCAGAAGCAATACGCTTGTTTCTGTTTGGTTTTCCAGCTTAATATCGGTGGCCACTATACCAGAACGTTGATAGTATGCATACCCATTACTGGTTGACAGTTCTATCTTAAAAGATTTTGGAATAAAAGAAAGATTGGAAGTTTTAATAATCACATTATGGCCTGTTCCGTTTATAGCCGCCAACAAATTGTTTGCAACACCGTTTCTGGAATCCAGAATTTCCATTTCAATAAATGCGTTTTTTGCTTTTGCATATGGTAAACAAAAAGCTTCGGCATATTTGGCATCGGCACTGCAATTCATTAGGGTATCGTTGTTACCTACGTTAAATCCAGCTGCTACACAATTTTTCACCTGGCAATTAATTACTTTATCGCCCGAAGTACTGAGACCAGTGCAAATTCCCCGACGCATTTGAAAAACCGTACAGTTTTTCACAGTCGTGTTTTTTGTTTTGTGCCCTTTATATTCAGGGTACATGCGTATTCCATCTTCGCTTAAGGAGATGATTTCTCCGGGCAATATTTTTCCGTCATCAGCCACAGTCGTTCCTTCGATATAGCCGCCTTTACCGGCATAAAAATTTTTATCAAAACAATAGCCCGAAGTTTCTGCAAGAATGGCATCGGTGGTTCGCAGCAATCCATCCACATGGCAATCTTCGATTAAGGTGTTATCGGCCCCTTGCAAAAATATGGCATGTCCCATGGCGCGCATATGAACCTTACATCCGATTAGTTTTACATTCTTTGCAGGATACCCCACACGAATCCCATTCATTTTTCGCACATCGCCACCCCCCAAACCATAAAGGTAGCCATAACCCCACGGACTTGAGCCGGCAGTTCGTACCTCTACGTTTTTAACCGTAACGTCTTGTCCAACAATATTGAACATTTTGTTTTTGCTTTGGCGGCCCGGTTGATCGCCGTAGGTTTCCATGTATAAACCTTCCAGCACTACATTGGTCCCCGATATTTCGATGGCACAATACATGCTGTTTCCGTCGTCGCTCTTTTTTAGGTCGGTTCTGTTAAACAACCGGGTATCAACCATAAAACGACAGCCCGTTAAATCGAAGTGGGAATTGTTTCCGGTAAATTGTATGAAACGAATACTTTCGGCATCGTTTATTTGGTAGTTGCCCGGTAAGAGTTTGACTTTTATGTTGTCTCTTTTTGAAAATGATTGAAGCTCGGCAAGGTTATCGATTTCGAAAACATTCTTATCCCTGGCCTGACACATAGTTACCAAACTAATTAGAACAATGAGTATTTTGAATTTTACTATCATGTTGAATCCTTTCTGTACTAATTAAGCTATAATTGAATGTGCATGGTAAAACCATTATTGGCTTTCAAATCAAATGTCAATGAAGAATCAGCATTTAATTCCTTTTCCTCAATTCGAACGTGAGTTCTTGTTTTTACCGTTTCATCGTCGGTGTAGATTTTAGCTTTGTAGTTTGCTCCTTGTTTCAGGAAAGAAAAGTCAACATCAACCTTACGAGCAGTTTCACCATTTATTCCGCCAATCCACCAATCGTTTCCTTTGCGACGGGCAATTACCCCAATTTCACCAATTTCTGCTGTAAGCACTTTTGTTTCGTCCCAAACGGTTGGCACATTGTTAAAGAATTCCAATTCAGGTTCGTTTCCAATGGTATTGGTGTTGCCCCAAAGTGCATCGTCTTTTACCGGAGCTGCCGGTGCTTTATCGTACCAATATAAAAACTGCAGAGGACTGAAAATACAGACTGTTTTTGCCAGTTGCGAGGCATGCGAGCCCATTATTTCAACACGTTTGTTATAGTAGCAAACCGTGTTATCAGAAGCTCCGGCAAGCGTACGGGTAAACATCGAAATTAAGGTGTGACTATTGGGTACCGTTTCCTCATCGCCACGAATTCCTTCCTGGGTAAGCAAGTTTTGATAAGTTCTTGAAAAACCTGTTGGGCGGTATTCGTCATGAACGTCAATAACCATTTTGTATTCGGCAGTTTTCTTCACCGCTTCGTGCATCCAGGCAGTTGCATGTTGGTCGCCCACCCGCACAAAGCCGTACTTAATACCGGCAATGCCCCATTCCTGGAACAAAGGCAAAATATCATCTAACTGCTTTTCGAGGGCACGGCGATTGACATACAACATAACCTTTACCCCTTTTTCTTTGGCATAGGCTGTAATTGCTTCTATATCAAAAGGACCTTTAGAGCGTTTGGGGTCCAGGGTAACGGTGGTTGCATCAGACTCGTTATCCATTTCGTTGCCATACCAACCTGCGTCGAAGTGCACGTACTGCATGTTATGACTGGCTACAAAATCGATGGCTGCCATACCGCCTTTTGTGGTTAATGTGCCTTCGCGCAACACCTTTCCGGGTGTAATCCACGATTCGTCCTCAATGACACTTGGGTCGTTCAAGTTTTGAATGATGTAGTTGTTTTCCAGCAGTTCGCCATAGCTTTTGGCCATCATAACCACGCGCCATGGCGACTGAAAAGGCAATTTTATTTCCACCTTTGCTACCTCACTTCGCACATTTTCAACAGCACCGCTTACCAGGTCTTGTTTGGTGTCTTCAATTTTTCCATCGAGGCTGGAAACGATGCTGTTTTTTACCTGATCGTTTGCGTCGAAACTTAAACGGGCATAATCTACCAATCGGGCCTCAGCCAAAGCTATTTTTATATCGTCCGCTACTTCCACCAGCAATGGACGTTCGCAGCCTTCCTTTAATTCCGACAAAGGAATCTTACGGATTTCGCCCTGGGCAGTTAATCTTCTGGGTTTTCGCTCAGGAGTTGACCAAACAGGATAGTCTTCGGCAAACCGATAACTTATTAGTTCATCGTCGATTTTTATTTCTGAAAGGTTGTTTTGAGCCGGTATTTCGTAGGCAAAAGCTACACCTTCGTTGTAAGCACGGCAAATCAGATTGAGTTTTGCCGTTGAACTCTCCAGGTAAATTTTTACTTCCTTATAGTGGTCGGGAACAATGCTGCGCTCACCTAAATTTGTTGTCCACTCGTTTTGAACCGATTTCTCTTCCACATTTTTTACGGCAAAGGCTTGGCTAAAGTCGATATCGTGAGATTTAATTTCGAGCACGGAAGGCAGGATAATTTCACGATCATTGTATTTTATATAAAATGAGACTTGCCCAGTTTCGGTTGGTTCGGATATTGGAAAAACAGTTAACGTCTTTTGTCCGTCGGGAGATTGTATTAGAATTTCTGCTTGCTTATTGCAAGCAGAAAATAATACCAATAAAATACTCAAGTAGATTATCTTTTCTTTTAAAATCATCTGTTAATTATATTAAGTTGTTTTATATTATTTGTTTTCATCTCATTATAATATTAACTTTCAAATTTATCGATCTCATTCTATTATTAGTTTGATTTGCATTCGATAGAATTCGCAAGTCCATTTCAATGGTATTCCCCAACAATGCTTCTTTTCCCGATTCATCGGGACTACTTGTCCCGAACTCAATTTGGAAAGTGGTGAGAGAAACTTATCTCATGGGTCTTTTCATCGATCTTCCGGTTTAAATTTCAGCAACTACAATTTAACCACCTTATCAACACCGCTATACGTCAGTTTATTTTCTTTTTCGTAACCAATCACTTCAACGATTAAATCTATTGGCGTTTCTTTAAAATTGATGAAATCCCCTTCTCCATTTTTGATGCTTAGTTCTTTGCTTTCTTCTGAATAAGAGAGAACAAGCTCTGAATACTCCCCTTTTTCATAATCGTAGCTTTCACTGTCGTCCATATAAAGTGTGTACGCTGCATCATTTCCGGGATACACCTTAATTCGGATAGGCTCATTGGTAGGCTGTGTTGCATACTGCACCTTGGGCCCCATTGGGATAATCGATCCCGCCTTCACAAACACCGGTGTTTCATGGAGTGGCGCATCAACCGTTACGGTTTGGCCTCCTTGCAATTGCTCCCCCGTCCAGAAGTTGAACCAATCACCTTGGGGAAGGTAAATGTCTTTTTCACGTTGCTTATACTCCGTCACCAACCCAACCATGATCGATTCGCCAAAAAACAACTGATCTTTGATTTCCCAGGTATTTTTATCTTTCGGGTAGTGATAAACAAGCGGGCTCATTAATTGTCGGCTGTTACGGGTAATTTGCCAGGCCTGGGAATAGATGTAAGGCATGAGCTGATAACGCAGGTCAATGAATTTTCGGGCCGTGTTTTCAAAAGCCTCATCATAACGCCAGATCTCAGTCTGCGAAACATAGCCGTGGATTCGAAAAACAGGGCAGAAAGCACCGAACTGAAACCAGCGGGTCAACAACTCAATAAATTCTGGATTGGTATATTGACTGTCAAACTGCGGGTTTATTGATTTTGAATCTCTAAAGAAGCCTCCGATATCATGTGTCCAGTAAGGTACGCCTGCCATCGTAAAATTGAGGCCTGCAACAATTTGTTCCGAAAATTGTTCCCAGCTAGCTTCTGTATCTCCGGACCACGAGGTGGCTCCGTATCGCTGTTGTCCGGAATATGCCGAACGGGTAAGGTTGAAAACCCGCTCGTCGGGGAATTCTTTGCGCCGGCCCTCGTACATGGCCCTGGTAACCTCCAGCGAATAGGTGTTATGCACTACCTCGAAGGGGCCAACAGCTGTTTTGGCTTTTGTGTTTTTGACGCCTTCAGGTTCCGTTCCGTCCAGCCAAATAGAACTTACGCCCAGGTGATACATGGAATCGCTCAACATGCGATAAAAGCGTTTGCTAACTCCCGAATCGTATATATCCACGTAATTGCTGGTAGGGATTATTGCAAGGTCATATTTATCTACCAAAGGATCGTTTTTTATCTCGGGCCATACAGAAACCATCAGCTTCATATTCAAATCACTTAACTCATCTACCATCGCTTTAGCATCCGGAAACTTATTCCGGTCCCATTCGGGCCCCTTTGTTCCCTTAGGCCAATAAAACCAATCCTGCACGATATAATCTACTGGAATTTTTCTTTCCCTCATTTCCCTGGCATTCTCCAATAACTCTGCCTGGTTGTGATACCTTTCGCGGCACTGCCAGAATCCGTAGGCGGCTTTGGAGAACATTGGCGCCATTCCGGTGAGCTTTTGGTTTTGGGCAATCACTTCTCCCGGGTTTTCGCCATGGACAAAATAGTAATCAATGTTATTTCCTATTTGGCTGCTAAAAACTGTCAGGTTGAAATCGGGCTCATTGTAGAACAATCGCCCCGGAATTCGTGCTCCGGTGTTCTGGAAGGTCACCTTGTAGGTCTTGCCGGCTTGCAAATACTTTTTACCCGAATACCTTCTGGGCATCCATATCGTGGAGTAGTTGATGATATCATCCCCATCTATGGTTACCTTAATCTCCCCGCGCATGCGTCCTGTATGGTCACTTAGTGCCATAAAAGTGTATTCCCCGGATTTGCCCGGCGTGAAGGTGGTTTCACGAATATTTTTTTCTATCGCCTCTTTGGAAGCATAGGCAGCCACGTTTTCTTTTTCGCCATCGCTTGGCACCAACTGCTTTTCTACCTTGTTTTCAACAGCCACTTCCATAGCAAACTGTATTTCATTTTGTGGCTCGTTAAAATCAGTAAGACTATAATTGTGCCAGTAAATACCGTAGCCTTTTGTAGAGACCAAAAATGGGATGGCAATTTCCTGGTTGTACTGCTGTAGGCGAATGGGGACATTTTTCCAGTTCATCACGCCACTTTGGAACTGTCCCAGACCGTACAGCGCCTCCTCACCTGCCACAAAGGCTTGCGAAACCATGTTTCCGTCTTCAGAGGCTGGAAGTATATAAGTTAGCTGCTTGCTTTCAGATAGTAACTGCTTCCCATCGGCATCCTGGTACTCTATAGTACCATCGCTGTTTACCAGAACCTTTACTGCATCTGTACTAATGGCCACCTGATCATTGGTTTCCGTCAATTCCCAGTCAACATTTTGAGGTTCAAGAACGGTCACATAATCCGGGAGTTCCTGAACTTCAACTCCGGACAAGCTTTTTTGAACATGAATGATGGACTCATCTATCATTTGGATATGAATGTGCAGGCTATCCATCTGAATGCTAACTGTATGATCCTTGGTTTCTAAGGCATATTTAAATTTACCACACGAGGAAGACACAAGCAGCAAACCAAAAAGAAAATATGTTGATAATTTATATGGTCGAGACATAACGATATATTTTTTATATAAATTGTCTTTGACGAATCTATTGGTTCTTATTTAACGGAATTACGATATTCCACGTTTTGGTTCCGTTACCAAATCCTCCCGGGCCATCCATGGCAGCAAAAAATATGTGGGTGGGCTTACCATCCTCAACAAACACAAATGGACGTTCAAGCTGCCCTTGCTTAATTGTTTTACCATTGCTCCAGGTCACTTCGCGCGTGTAGGCTAAAGGACTTTTATCCAAGACCCAATCAATACCATCTTTTGAGTGAGCCAAAATCCCTCCATGATGGCTACCTCCAATTTTACCAGACATATCCTTGGCAATCATATGATACCCCTCGTCATCGCTCCATAAGTGCGGATCTTCAACCACACCAAATTTTTCTTCAGAGAACAACGGTTCAGCTCCCTTAACTGCATATGGTCCTTTATAGGAAGGTGCTGTAGCAACCCCAATAAACATATTGCTATGCCTTATTTCATCCTCCTGGTAGCTGCGACCTTTAAAAAGTAACACCACCGATCCATCTTCTTTAATCAGAGGTGATGGATTGGAGGTCAGATAACTGTAGAAAGAATTGGGTTTTACATCCAGGATGGGCGCATCCAAACGTTTCCATGGTCCATACGGACTTTTGGATGTTGCCACACCCACACGTTTACCCCAACGACCTATAATACACCATTTGCTGGATAAGGTGAGTTCATTTGCATTTTCCCGGGTAACTTCTTCAAATGGATGTGTTGAGCCCATATAATAGAGAATATACTCATCTTTATGCTTTACGATTTTAGGATTATGACATGAGCGACCATCCCAAAACTGAGCTCCGCGATCACCAAGTGCAACATCACTAAATTTGTAAGGCCCCTCTGGTGTATTTGAAACAGCATGTGCAATTTCGGAAGCTATCATCCATCCCGGATGAAATCTCAAATATTTTGGCCAACGTGAAGCATACATATGGTACTTGCCGTCTTCTCCTTTAATTACCGAACTACCCCAAACCCAGTAGTCTTCCATTTGAAGCCCGCCATCAACGGGGGCTTCACCCAAATTGTTGTAAATTTTATTTTGAGCACCTGCTGTTACAGCAAGAACAAACAAAAGTATACTGACTTTAATTTTCATAAACTTAGTTTTACTGTACAATTACCGAATTTATCGAAGTAGATTGTAATTCAACCGAGATATCTATTTCTCCAACTTTAACCTTAACTGTTTTTGTTGTTTCTTCAGGATTGTAAATCATCAGCACAATTCTTCCATCACCCAAGTCAAAGGCCAGGTGATTCTCACCTTCCGACTTCAGCATATAATCACCTGGCTGCACAAAATGAGACAGGTGCTTAAATAAGTAAAACTCGTCGGTATAGATAACTTCCTGTGCATCCTGGTCTACAACCACCATTGAGTTTTGCGGCCAGCCCCAGGCACTTTTCCCTGATTCATCGAGAACCATATTCCAATACATATATGAGCCTGCCCCATTGCGGAAATAATGCATCATATCTTTCCACGACCGTTCCACAGAAGTCCAATCATTTTCGTGCTCACCACACTTATTTTCGGTTTGCATAAGTTTAAGGTTCTTGAATTCTTTATTGATGGTAGGTATTGATCGAGCACCCCCCCATTGAAAACCAACACCTGCAATATACTTTGGAGCCGTCTTGTGTTCAAGAATCGTGCGCACATACTGTGGATCCCCGGCATTGATGGTACCCAGCCAAATCTCAGCATTCAAATTATCTTTTTCAAATTGTGGCCCTAAAAATTCGCCAATAAAATAGGCCATATCTTCTGGTCTCCAGGTACAGCTTGGCCAGTTGGGTTGAAAAGCCACTTCATTTTGAGGTTGAATGGCAAACAGCGATACGCCTTCGTTTTCGCACGCCTGAACAAATTTCGAGAAATAAAGAGCATAAGCTTTTAAATATCTCTCCTGCATTTTAAAAGCCGTAGCATTGTTGAAAATTTGAGCTCCCTCCACCATTTTATTTCCTGCAATAGCATTTCCAAATTCCCCGCTAGTCATGGCATAATGTTCATTCACTTTCATCCAGGCCGGAGGCGACCACGGAGAAGCCCAAACCAATAGATCGGGACGAACTTTTAAGGCTTCTTTGATGTATGGAATCAGGATAAATTTGTCGCGATCGATATTAAAATCCCGCATTTCAAAATCTTCCGGGACATCGTTGCTGGAATAATAACTCAGGGCATAATCGCTGGCTCCTAACGGCATACGGCACATCGAAAAGTTACAACCCCTTTCAGAAAACAAGGCATTGAATATTTCTTTTTGGTTATCTTTTGGAAGTGCCTGAATAGCCGTCCATCCCAACTCGTTAAAAGCGCCCCCGATACCATCCATCACCTGAAGTTTTTCATTGGTAAAAACAGTGATATCTGCTTCTTCAACAGCTTTGTTAATTTTGACTGCTTTTTTTGCTTCCACCCAGCGCTCACCCGGCGTGGTGTAGATTAGGGTTGCTTTTTGTGCGTAAACAAAATTTGCAGCCATCAGTATGGTGCTCAACAGAATGATTTGTACTTTTTTCATTTTAGTATTTATAGTTGGCATATTTCTTTTCGTATTATTTTTTCCTCCCCACCAGGTTCGTTGGTATCCTTTTCCTCAAAAAGGAGGGGAAAGGCTCATGCTCCAAATTTCAATTCGTCCTAACCTTAAAATTCTTATAGCGTGCAGAACGGTGTACATATGCAGCAAACCAATTCTCCCTTCAGTTGATAATTGACCTCTATTTAACGGGAGTATCAGATTATTGCAATCAAGATTTTTACTCCTCAACAGTAATAATTTCTTTCAATCGGATATCTTCGCTGGATGCACCCACCTGAATTTCAAACTCTCCGGGTTCCACCATATATTCGCGACACATGGAATCGTAATACCGAAAATCTTCGTTCACATTTAATTCAAAATTAACTGTTTTTGTTTCTCCTTTTTTAAGAGATATCCGTTCAAATTTTCGCATTTGTTTTACCGGCATCCATGTATCCGATTTTACATCTTTTATATAAAGCTGCACCACTTCTTCCCCATCCAAGTTTCCTGTATTTTTAACCTTTATCGATACCGACAGCATATCGGAACTGCTTAGGGTCGTTTTATCTACACTTAGATCGGAATATTGATAACTGGTATAACTCAGACCATGCCCAAATGGATATAATGCTTCTCCAGTGTAATACCTATAAGTAAAACCTTTACCGGCACGCATGTTATAATCCTTAAAATCTGCCAATTCATCGGTTGAGGAGTAAAAGGTAATGGGCAAGCGACCTGCTGGATTGTAATCACCAAATAACACATCTGCCACAGCATCCCCGCCTCGTTGACCGGGATACCAGGCCATTAGGATCGCATTTAATTCTTCTTCCAATCCATCGAAAGACATAGCGCTGCCTGACATTAAGACGAAAATGACAGGAGTTCCGGTTTCCTTCATCGCTTTTAAAGCTTTCATCTGGGTTTGTGGCAGTTCAATTTTAGTACGATCACCCCGATTAAAACCATCAATATTGTCTCGTCCTCTCATCTCTTCACCCTCCCATGTAGCATCTAATCCTCCAACAAATATGGCAACATCTGCATTTTTAACTTCCGCTAAAGTTTCTTTAGATAAGACGGTAGGATCAATCGTAGTTTTAGCAAGATGTTCTGGTGTTTCCCAAATAAGGTTCACCTCACCACCACCTGTATTTTCGTAATAGTCTACCTTAATATCATAAGAGCGTCCTTTTTCCAAATGAATCTCTCCTACAAATGGCTCCATAGCATGATTAGACCAACCATCAGCCATCTTTTTACCATCAATCCAAAGACGACATCCATCATCTGAGGCTACCCCCAGTTTATACATACCTGTCATTGGCGCTTGCAATTTACCCGTCCAGCTAACAGAAAAGGCATCATCCGCTATCGCTTTATCCGGACTGATAATCCCCTGAGCGACTTCCGTACTTGTTGGTGATACTTCACCGGTCCATTTAAATTTTATTTGAGGATCTACTCGCATAAAATCGGCTTCTCCTTCCAGGTTCATGTTATTAAAATAATACCCGGTCAAGCCTTCTACCATTTCCCCGTTCTCATCAACTGTAGATAGGTACTTAGCATCAATTACCGGAAACTTTTTATTAGAGATATCATATATTACCAGTGGAACTCCTTCTGCATAACTCACTTTTACATCTGCGCCAACAGCTTTCTTTATACCATCAATCACGGTAACCGGGTTAGATGCTGTTCCAAAATAGTTGCCCCGTAACGCCCTAATATTATCTGCATTTGGACCTACTACTGCCATTCTTTTTAACTTACGCTTATTCAAAGGAAGGATTCCATCATTCTTCAATAAAGTCATCGATTTATGCGCCATGGCTAAGGCCATTTCATCATGGGGTTTACTGTCATTAACCGCCATAGGGATTTTGGCATACGGCACACTTTCTGCCGGATCAAACATACCCAATTTCATTTTTGCCAATACCAAACGATAAACAGACAAATCGATCTCACCTTCATCGATCAAACCCAATTCAACCGCATTTTTCAGATACTTTTGATACACTGATCCACAGTTTAAATCGCAGCCTTTGCGTACGCCAATTGCAGCGGCTTCTTCGGGCGTATTTACAATTTTATGGAAGGCATGAATATCTCTAATCGCCCCACAATCGGAAACCACATAGCCTTCGAAGCCCCATTTATTACGCAAAATATCTTCGAGAAGCAACCAGCTTGCACAAGACGATTCCCCATCCACACGATTGTAAGCCCCCATAATAGAATATGCTTTGGCATCTACAATCAGATCCTCGAATGCAGGTAAATACGTTTCCCATAAATCGCGCGAATTGGGTGTAGCGTTAAAAACATGTCTCTCCGGTTCCGGCCCATTGTGTACCGCAAAGTGTTTAGGCGTAGCAACGAGTTTCATATATTTTGAATCATTGCCCTGTAAACCTTTCACAAACTGTATGCCCATTTGTCCGGTAAGGTAAGGGTCTTCACCATAAGTTTCATGACCCCGCCCCCAGCGAGGATCTCTGAATATATTAATATTAGGCGACCAATAGGTTAAGCCATAATATCTATTGAAATTCCCTTTACGAACAGCGTCGTGATGTTTTGCACGTGCTTCATCGCTAATCACATCGGCTACTTTCTTCATCATGTCGGTATCGAAAGTAGCAGCCATACCAATGGCCTGGGGAAACATGGTGGCTATTCCTGAACGTGCCACCCCATGTAAACATTCATTCCACCAGTTATATTCCGGCACACCTAATCGAGGAATGGCTGGAGCATGGTCTCCTAATTGAGCAATCTTTTCATCCAGAGTCATTAGGCTAACCAAATCTTTTGCCCTTGTTTCAAAATCAATGGTAACATCTTGATATTTAAATTTTCCATTCGATTCTGTCTGAGCACTGACTGAAAGTGCCATTAAAATAATTATTACAGGAGTTAAGTTGTGTATCATATTAATATTGTATTTTATCACCAATGTTTTCTATGTTGTATGTTAATGCATCACATATTCAAACATATTGTTGTGTGCAAGTAATTTTATTTTCATCTGCATTCAAATTCCTTAATCTTTTTACTTGTGTCTACTGAAATATTTGTTATATACAATATAAACAATGCGTAAGCAGGTATACATGTTGCAATCATGTTCGTATTAAACCCACTTTGCCAAAGGCACTAATTATTTTGATATGCTTCGCTTTCATTACTTATCTCTCAATCCTTTTTTTCAAAAGGAATAGGCTCTAACTTTATTTTATCCGCACCAACAATAATGTTGATAATGGAGTACCCATTTTCTTCCAAATCGGGAAATTCTTTGTTTTTGTCAATTACCAGATTATTCAAAAACAACTGAACTTAGCATGCACAAAAGGTTTGATTACACTCAATAAAAACATTCTGAATAATAACATACTTTTTCATTTTATCATTAGTCACCCCAGATGATTAATTAGATTCTTCTTCTCTTATTACTTCACCATTCAACAATTCTTTTGTGGAAATTTTTATATTTTTCCCATCACCTTCAAGACCCCAAATGGTAATTTCCTGAACTCGTCCATCATTTAATTCAACCACCAGCTCATTTTCGCTTTTTGCTGTCACAGATTTCACCAAAGCTTCAGTTTCGTAGGGTTCAATCACGGCCAGGTAGCGCGCCTTTTTGCCGTAGGTACGCACTGCCATATTTTTAAGTCTGGCTGCTTCGTTTCCTAATGGATAGTCTCCCCCTACTTTAGCTTTAAAAGCGACTACATCCAATCCAGTAAGATCAACCACTACTTTTGCGGCTTGTTTTAAATCCTCTGGCATAGCCGGGGTGGAGTTGCTCATCAACTCGCCCTGTATTTTTATAGGGCCACCGTAATAATCTAAGCCTTCTGCGTCAGGCAACAATACATTCTCGTACTTCACAGGAAGCGAGGATACAAAAACTTCAGATCCATCTTTGAGTATCAGTTTCGCATCCCCCCAGAAAAGGGTATTGTTATTTATCTTTTTCTCTGTTTTTGTTATAAGCTCCAGTCGCTTTTTCCCAATAAGGTTCAGTTCAATTGCCTGGCTGCCCAAAATCCAGGCACCGGTGCTGTCGTTAAGCAGTTCTTCTCCATCGGCAGCTACAGTATACCACATTTTTTTATTGACATTAATACTTTGGGTAGATGTCCCTACCATCACTTCCTTTTTTAAAGGCCATGCATTGTGAACATCAATTTTCAGAGGCCCTTCCAGTCCGTGTGGGTAACGAAGTCCTTTGTTATCACATCCTTCGCCCCAACACATTTCATACATCGCTTTTGAAGTTCCTTCTGTTTTCCACCAATGGCAATCGGTGATGAATTGGGCACTACCAAGCGGATCGGTATTCATTTGGCTGGTGTGGCGTGCGTATTCTATTTTCTCGGCTGTGATGTCCTTGAATCCTTTAATTTGTAACATCCAGTCGAACTGATGTTCTTCTTCTCCTTCCAGGTAATCGGCCAATACAATATAATCGTCCATGACCACCAAAGCACGTCGTTGCATCACAGGTTCGGTGTACCCGCTAACCTCACCGAAGCCGGGCGCATTTTCGGGCATGGCAATGGTACGGCTTTCGTCCCACATTTTTTGAGCGAAAGTACGGTCTGGGGAAGGAATACCACCGTAAGGAGGATAACTCCACCTGGAATTGGTTTCAATTGCAGTGGCTTGCATCATGTCGCCCGAATGGAACAAAGTTCTTGCGTTTTGCACAGGGAGCTGCATTTTCTCATCCACCACCACCATATTTTTATTGACAGACGTTTGCTTCCAGAATTTGTACAAGTAACTTTGGTAACGAAACCAGTAGGCCAATGTTCCGTAAAAGCTACGTCCATAACGGGTCATGTTTACCAAACTGGTACGGTCGAAATGACCATGGTAACCACCATGCGAACCGTAATGAAGTGCTGCCTGTATTTGTTCGCGCTGTTCGCGGTCTTTGGTTTGTGAACGCAACATAACAACACCCATGTTATCCGCATAAGCCGATTGTTTCATTTTTTCGGATGTCACATCTGGTAAATCAGTTACACCATACAACAAGTCACGACCATTGCCTCTATTTATTATGGCGGCGTATTCAGGATCGCGATAGAGGTAATAGGCCAATTCATAAGACTTTCCCGATACTTTGTCTTCCACCGCATCGTTGATCGCAGGTAGTACTCCCCTAAAATCAATATACGGGATGGATGCATCCCACATATCTTTTATGCGCACATAATTGCGTTCCATATTTCCCCACTTTTCAAACTCCATCCCCATGATGCCACCTTGTCGGCGGCTGGCCAAGAGCGAGAAATGTTTTGAGGTTCCCAAAGGAAATTGCATGTCTTTAAAGTTGATTCCCCAGGGTTGTAGGGCGATGGCAATTTCCGAAAATTCGGAAGCCACCCAGGTATTATAGCCTACAGCACATTCATACCACCAACCGTCGTTCATAATACCATGTTCCAGATGCTTATAAATTCCAGTTGGGCCGGAAAGCAGTTGCTCTATCAAATGCCAATCCTGCAGGTTCATGGCACAATAAAAAGCAGCGGTCAGTTCGGCCACGTTCCAGTTACTGATCGCCCCTTTGCTGTTTCCTTTAATGGTTTGTGTGGCAAATAATCTGAAGGTTGCCAATATCTGTTTATGATCTTGTTCAGTGAATTGCTTGCTATCCCTTACCAGATCGTACATGCGACCTACGGCCTGCCAGAATTTCCCTTCTCCAACAAATGAGTTGCTGCCACCTACCAATGTGGCGGGATAACCAGTCTCTGGATCTGATAATCGACGTAGGAGCTTCAAACATTTAGCAGCATATTCTTCGTTTTTTGTCAACTGATAGGCGATACCACAATCGTAAAATTCCGCCCCATTCGTGTTAAATATCGATTTTCCCAGCGGTCTTCCTTCAATCTTAGAAAAATCGTTCCCATCAGGTACCCTCCATCCTTCAGCTTTTCTTATATAGTTTTCATAACCTTTTCTGGCCCAGTCGTATTTCGCTACTTTGTCGTTTACCTCCTGCCAACCTTCGGCAGTAAAAACAATATTGGGTGTTGGGACGCGCACAGCTGTTATGAATTCCAGTTTCACATCGCTAGCACCAAAACCATTGGACATGGCTCTTACCACTTGTTTTTCGCGGATTCCTGTTGGCAGATTTTCAGGGATAGTCACCTCAAGTTGCAGCTTTTTAATCTCGCCTGGCACTAAATCGAAAGCCTCTTCGCTTAGTTTAGCCTCCATGGATTCCCAGCCCTGCGTTTGCAACATCAACTGCACACCTTGTTTGTAATCGGTGGTGTTACCCACATCAAATTCGTATATTACCTTTTTTCCGGCATCGGAGGATTTGCCTTGAATATCAGATTTTAATGAAGTAGTAAGTCCCCTTGTAACTCTTACATTGCGCACCTGCCAGTCTTTATTTGTTGCAGCCGTAAGCAACACATGTTTTACAGCGAAAAGCGTTCCCCTTCTTTGTCCTACATCCACATCAAACCGGTCCCAGGGAAGATAAACTGTATGCCAGCCTTTGCCTGTTAAACGAAAATTAGCCGTACTCACTGGATTTAACTCGCTATAATCAAGCTCATCGACTTTTAGAATTGCAGCCAACTGTGTTGCTGTTTCAGAATTTAAATAAATGTCAAAAGCCAGACCTGTGAACTCTGTCCAATCAGCAGCATCTCCATTGAAAGGCCGGCTAATTCCCGGGAAATAAACCCTATTCTGATTGGCATAAGTGTAGGAAATGGTATCTCCACCGGCAACTATGGCGGCCCCTTTTTTTACTTTTTCTATTCCGGACCAATCGGAAAAGTCGTATCCGCCAATATTTTGCCTGAATTGTGCCTGAGCTGCAGCAACTACCAAAAGTAATATAACTGATATCCAAATTCGCATCGGTTTCATTTTTATCATTTTATTTAATGGGTGTTACAGGTTCATTTACTACGACACCTTTCCCTAAGGTGTATTTTACAGGTTTAATCGTCCCATCTTCATTAAATTTCATTTCATCAAAACAAGCTGAACGACGGTGGAAGGTACCATTATTCACATCGCCACGTTGGTAAAAAAAGTACCATTGCCCTTTAAATTCAATGGCTGACATATGTGCCGGTGCATCTTTTTGTGTTGGTGTGATGTAGCCTTTAAATTCGGCATAAGGCTTTGTTGGCAGCGGTGAGTCGGCCATCCAGTAACCTGTTCTCCAACCTTTCCGACCCATGAAGTAATATTTGCCGTTTCGCTTAAAACAGTGAACTGCTTCACTCACCTGTTCTTCACTCAGCCTATGCCAGGGACCATCCAGCTCAATCATATTGTCCTTGAGTTTGGCGCCCATAACATGGCGCCCTTTGTCCCCAATATTGATTTTGTTATCACTTCCGTATATGTAAGCCTGTCCATCATCATCCACAAAAACGGTGGGATCGAAAATAGAAGAAATTTTATCCGTAACGGCTTCTTCCCAGGGTCCTTGGGGATTGCGGCTTTTGGCCACCC
Source organism: Saccharicrinis sp. GN24d3 (assembly GCF_052400645.1). Lineage (NCBI taxonomy): Bacteria > Pseudomonadati > Bacteroidota > Bacteroidia > Marinilabiliales > Marinilabiliaceae > Saccharicrinis > Saccharicrinis sp. GN24d3. Next base: position 288,742 of record NZ_JBQTGI010000003.1, on the reverse strand, counting down.
CAATGTGTGTTTTGTCGTACGGGAAATAGAAATAATACCAACCATCCTTGTAAGCCACATCAGGCGCATTCATTTGTCCATGTGCCCAGGAATATTCACGGGGTTTTAGTACCACGCCATGATTGGTCCAGTTTTTCAAATCAGTCGATTCCAGCACCACATAATCCTGCATGCTACTGTAATTTACAGCCGTATCCTGATCGTGTGAACAGTATACATACACTTTGCCATTGTACACTTCGGCTGCAGGATCGGCTACATATAAAAATCCGGGTTCTCCTTTTTTTACGATGGGATTGTTTTGAGCCAGGCCTATCTGCAAAGACATTACAAAAACAACAATACCAACTAACGTATTCGTTATCATTTCAATATATTTTTTACACACGTATTAGTTTTTCATTTCCGGTGTTCACTTTTCCTGCTCCAGTGCCACCTTATCAAATACTCGATTTTCAATATCGCACACTGACATACTGATAATTACTCCACTCTAAACCAATCAAAAACGGCATAGCCAGCGCTTTCGTACATATTTGGATTCACACAGAACACGCCCACTTTTGCACCAATCCATACCCCTTCCTTGGCTCTGAAGCCCTCACCAATTTCCTCGTAATCCTTACCGTCGTAACTGTATTGATATTTACCCAGATAATCATCGCCAATGACAACTCTCAGATATACAGTCTGCGTTTCAATATCCACACTCTCGGCAACACTGGCAATTCCATCACACTTATCGTTATCGCCCTTCACCATCTCCAGGCTCAGACCGTCATCTGTTTTGACAATTTGCAAAGCTGTCCATTTTCTGCCCATCACAACCAGGCCACTTTTATCTCCAACTAAATCACCATTAAAGCTCAGTTTGGTGGTGGCCTTAAATCTTGGTGAAGGGAATTTTTGCAATAATAAATTGGGGGCGTACCACAAATTCCCTGCTTTTGTGATGTTCTGCACCGCATTTAACCTTAAACTACCTTTGCTATCACGCATTGAGTACCAATCGTCCCGGGGATTGGCATGCCATTGCCATTGCAGTCCGATTTTTTTAGCGTTAAACTCATCGGTGGTTTGTGGAATTTTCACGGGATACTTTTTGCCCACATCCGGCATATTATAAGTTGTTAAAGGCTCGCCAATACCATCGTTATTAAGGTCCTTCCCCATCATTGGCCAACCATCAACCCATTCCACTTTATTCAGGTGTACAATTCTACCATTCGGCTTAAGTTCCTGAAAATGGGCGAACCACGACTCGCCGGATTCCAAATCAACCAGACCGCCCTGATGTGGGCCGTTAATTTCGGTATCGCCCTGATGCAATACGGTTTTACGCTCGTAGGGGCCGTAAATATTTTTTGAACGAAGAACGGTTTGCCAACCCGGACCTACACCGCCAGCCGGAGCCAAAATATAATAATAACCATTCTTTTTTAAGAATTTAGGCCCCTCAATGGTCGGATCATTTTCTCTGTCCCGATAAATTAAAGCACCATTGTCTAATAGCGATTTGCCATCCGTACTCATTTTGTGAAGAATAAGATCATTTCCGCATAATTGGCTTCTTACCAGATAGGCATTGCCATCATCATCCCAAAGTGGACATGGATCTTCCCACAATTCGGTTTTAACCACATGTGTCAATTCCCATGCATTTCTCGGGTCATCGGTTGTTGCCATGAATAACCCATCGTAAGGGGTACAAAAGTAGACGTAAAATTTTCCCTTATGATAACGGATGGATGGCGCCCAACAACCCTGTCCATGAACTGGTTTATCATATTTTTCCAATGGCAATTTCTGATATACGTGATTGATGATTTCCCAGTTTACCAAATCCATGGAATGCAGGATGGGTATGCCCGGCATGCAGTTAAAACTGGAAGACACCATATAAAAGTCGTCGCCTACTTTTATTAGATCAGGATCAGAGTAATCCGCATAAATAATGGGATTTTTAAAATTCCCGTTTCCCAAGTCGGGTATCCACTGCTGCGCAGAAACCAACCCAACAACAAACTGTAAAAGAATAATTTTTGTCCACTTTTTCATTATATCAATTTTGTTTGTCTTTTACTGTTATTTTCTCAGAAGCTACGTAATCCATAATACTCTTTTGCAAATACGCCGGATAAGTTTCCCCTTCGGAAGTAACGCTTCCTTTCACTTTTGAGCCTTTGGTTATCGAATCGCCAAAACAAACCACCCTATCTCCTTTTTTTATCAAATCATTTTTCTTCAAAAAATTGAAAACATTTTCAGCAACAAAAAAATTTCCCAGACGCGTAGGATGAACGCCATCGCGATAAGCACTATTATTCGGATTCATGATAAAGACATCTTCATTGTGCTTTGGTAAATTAAGATCCTGAAATTTTTGGAATATGTCGATAAAATAAACTTGGTTCTTTCTTGCAGTTCGTGCAACAATATGTCGTACTGAATCCAATTTTACATTGGGCAGTTCCTTAAATTCAGTCCGGTCGTGTCGTTCAAAAAGGTAGATAGAATCTACAGGTGGAGGAGCGAGTAAAACCACTTGAGCATTGTTTTGCTTTAATTTATTTACAATTTCTGAAAGGTTGGATGAATATTGTTTATAAGTATTCATCCTTCTCGAATTTAGCATATCGTTGGTGCCCACCATTACGATTACCAAATCAGGTTTATGTTTTAACACATCGTTTTCAATACGGGCCAGCAATTGAGTTGATGTATTACCTGCAATTCCGGCATTAATGACCTGTGCGTCGATATGTATCAACCCTAATAACAACCATACTACCAACTGAAAAGCCCTATGCATCATATATTATTTATCTGAAATATCTAATATCTGTCCTACATGGTGAAGCTCATCAGCTAATTCACCATAAGCAACCTCATGTAAATCCACGCCTTTTTCTACTGCCATACCGGCTAAAACCCCGGCACTTTGTCCTAAAATCATAAACACAGGCTCCATTCTGATTGAACCAAATGCAATATGAGAGCTGGAAACGGCTGTTAGCACCAACAAGTTTTTACATTCCTCTCGTTTAGGAACTATTGTTCCCAAATGAATTTGATAGGGTTGGTCGGCATCCACACCTAAATCTCCCTCGTTTTGTACATACCCTTGTTCGGTGATGTAACGCTGTGTATTATGCGAGTCCATAGTATAAGAGCCCATTCCTATAGGTTTGTCCACTTTGTGGCGTCCCATTATTTCGTTCTCGGTCATTACAAAATCGCCAAGCATACGGCGGGCTTCGCGCACATAAATTTGGTAGGGCCAATGACCGTTATCCACGAATTCATCTTTTGCCAAGCCCCATTTTCTCATTTTAAGCCTTAAGCTTTCAGGAACGCTTTCATCGTAACACCAGAAATACAGTAATCCTTTGTGATAATCGATATGTTCCTGGAGAATTACCTTTCTTTCTTCGTACGAAGCTTCGGGATAATCGTAATTCATTCCAATGTTATCGGAACTAAATGGCCCTACATTGTTCACATCACGTTTTGCATTAGGAATTATGCCTCCTCCAAACATGGAAGTACGTCCACCCCTAAAAACACGACGCAACAACTCATATTGCGCAGGATCGTAGTTTTCCGGTTTCTCAAAAGGAACGACATTACCCTCGGCGCTGGTGGTACACAATCTGTAATTATAAGCCTGAATACGTTTGTCGCCGGAACCATTTTCGCCCGGAGGTTCGGTTGAAATACGTGGTAAGACGCCGCTTGTTGGGTCGTCGGGAATTATATAAGGACTAATATTTAATTGCTGGAAATTATGACTGTGGTGATAATGCCCGCACTGAACACCATTCCAAGTTTCGTTATAAACACTATTGGCCTCACGACCAACGTGGTAACTTACACCAGCCGCAGCCATTAGGTCGCCCTCGTAAGTGGCATCCAAAAATATTTCTGCTTTGAATTTTTTACCGCTTAGCATGGTGATGGAATTAATTTTACCATCTTCCACCACTACACCGTTTTCACGATCGAGCCATTCGTCGCGTAAAATTGTAATATTATTTTCCGCCACCAACGCTTCAAAAATATTTTCTGCTACGTGAGGCTCAAAAGTCCACATCGTTTGCATACTATCGTTGATGGCAGTAGTTCCCTGGCCAACATTTCCATATTCATTACGTGGTTGCCACTTCCAGGCTTCAGGATTTTGATAGTGCATGTAAACGCGGTGGTAAAACTCTCGCGACAAACCGCCAATTACACTTTTATCGCCTACATCGGTAAAACCCAGACCACTGGCGGATAAGCCTCCGATGTGCTTTTCGGGACACACGATTAGCACGTCTTTATCCATTTGTGCCAGTTGCACAGCAGCAGTAATGGCTGCTGATGTTCCTCCATATATTAGGACGTCCTGCTGTTTTGTGTTTTTTGAATCAGTGCAAGCCAGCGTTAACAGTGTAATAATTAGTATTGCTGCAAGTTTTATCTTTTTCATTTTTTATTTATTTGATTCCTCACGAATAAGCTCTCCATTCAAAAATTCTTTTGAAGAAACTTGAATATCCTTTCCATCTCCATTTAAACCTGTGATAACAATTTCTTGCGTTCTTCCATCTAATAATTCTACTATTAATACATCAGCGCTTTTAGCTGTTACCGATTTAATGACCGATGTTGTTTCGTAGGGTTCAATCACCGATAGGTATCTTGTATCTTGTCCCTGTGTTCGCACAGCCATCGTTTTTCTTCGTGAAGATTCATCACCCAGCGGGAAATCACCGCCAATTTTTGCTTCTAGTCTTACCGCATCCATTCCTGATAAATCGATCGTAATTTCACCCGATTCACTATGCTTTTTGGGCATACCCGGGGTGGAGTTAGGCATTGGTTCCCCCCCAACTTTAATTGGTCCGCCATAGTAATCCAGACCTTTTTCCGGTTGGATTATATTGTTGTATTTAGCATCTAGAGAAGAAATGGATACCTCAGAACCGTCCTTCAGGACCAACCTGGCATTTCCCCAAAAAATGGTATTGTTTTTGGTTTTGCTTTTTAATTGAGTAGATAGTACAAGTTGTTTTTTGCCTTCAATATTTAATTCTATATTTTTGCTGCCCAATATCCATGCACCGGTACTATCATTTAACAGTGTTTCATCATCCGCTTTTACGGAATACCAAAGTTGTTTATTCACCCCAAAGGATTCGGGGGCGGTACCAATCATGACTTCATTTTTTTGGGGCCATGCGGTAAACACGTCTATTTTCAGAGGGCCATCTTCGCTGTGTTCCATTCGTGCGCCGTCATTATCGCACCCGTCGCCAAAACACATCTCGAACACAGCACGGGAGGTTCCTTCGGTAGCGTACCAGTTGCAATCGGTGGTAAACTGAGCACTGCTTAACGGGTCAAAGCTCATCTGATTTTCGTGCTTTTTGATTTCGACTTTATCCGCAATAATCTCTTTAAATCCTTTCATCTGAAATAGCCAATCGTATGTATGTTCTTCCCCGGCTTTTATATAATCTGCCAATACTACGTAATCGTCCATCATGACCATTAAACGACGCTGAAGAACAGGCTTAGTAAAGTCAGTGAGTTTGCTATATTCAGGTGCATTGTCAGGTACCGGTATCGAACGGCCTTCTTCCCATGCCTTTTGTGCAAAGGTATAATCTGCTTTGTCTCCATAAATCATTCCTCCATAGGGAGGGTTGCTCCACCGTGCTTGGGTTTCAACTGCGGTAGCCTGCATCATATCGCCAGTATAGAACAGCGTACGAAAACTCTCTTTGGGCTCCTGCATTTTCTGGTCAACCGCCACCATATTTTTATTGATAGATGTTTGCACCAAAAATTTATATAAATACGACTTATACCCATACCAATACATTTCCGGGTTATAGAAACTGCGGCCATAGCGCATCATGCTTAAGAAGTTGGTTCTATCGAAGTGACCGTGATAACCACCGAATGTCCCGTAGTGTAAGGCGGCCTGTATTTGTTCCCGCTGCTCACGGCCTTGGGTTTGCGAACGTAACTGCACAATCCCCATATTATCGGCGAAGGCCGATTTTTTTATCTTTTCAGACTCAACCATAGGCACTTCGGGTACTCCGTACAACAGGTTTCTTGTTGTACTGCGCTGTATAACCGCTGCATATTCAGGGTCGCGATATAAGTAATAAGCCAGCTCATATGGTTCTCCCACCACCAAACTTTCTTTGGCATCGTTAACAGCAAACATTACTCCGCGATAATCCAGAAATGGAATCAGTGCATCCCACATATCTTTAATACCTACACTTGGTTTATGTATGGCACCCCATTTATCGAAGTTCATACCGTACAAGCCCGGTTTCATGCGTTCGGGTAACAATGAATAATATGGCGTAGTACCAATAGGCAATTGTGCATCCACAAAATTCTCGCCCCAGGGGCGCATGGCAATGGCCATTTCAGAGAACATGGTAGAACACCAAAGGTTATAACCTACGGCACACTCGTACCACCAACCATCACTCATTACCCCTTGTGTAAACTGGCGATAAATACCGGATGGTGAATTTAAGCACCCATCTACCAAGTGCCAATCCTGGATGACCAGTGCAGCATAAAACGCACCTGCCAATTCACTTAAATCCCAATTGTTAATTCCGCCATTGTCATTGCCCAACATGGCTGTTTCGATATATAAGCGTAAAGTTTTCTCCATTTTTTTGTGGTCTTCATTAGTTAACAAGCCACAGTCCATTATCATATCATACCCTCGGGCAATATCCTGAAATACACCACCCTCTTTCACAAAGTTGTTTTGGTTTACACGATAGGTTACAGGATACCCTTTTTCCTCGTCAGAAAGTTTTCGCAAAAATTCGACACATTTTCGCGCATATTCCATATTTCCTGTCAGTCGATAGGCGATGGCACAATTCATCATGTTGCCAGCCTCGTTATTATGAAAAAGGTATGGTCCGCGGAAGGCATCAATTGGCGGTGTAGCAGTAGTATATTCAGGCACGTTCCACTTTTGGGCTTTTGCCTCATATTCAGCTAACCCTTCTTTGGCCCAATCATATTTACCTATTTTATCGATTACTTTATCCCAATTTTCGAGCGTATGCACCATGAACGGTGACGGGACTTTAACTGCCGTGGTAAACGCCAAGGTAGCAGATGCGCTTCCGTTCCCGTTGGGTACAACTTTCAACACCTGTTTTTCACGAACTCCTTGCGGTAAAGAAGCCGGAACACTTACTTCCACCATGCATTTTTTTGTTTCTCCAGGTTTTAGTTCAATGGTTGATGGGTTTGCAACAGCTTCCATCGCCTCCCATCCCACTCTCGGAATTAAGAGTTGTATTCTTTGTGTTTTGTTTGTCGCATTTCCTATTTCAACTTCATATTGCACTTTTCCACCCGCTTCAGTAGAAAGTCCCTGTAATGGAGCCTCTAACGAGATCACATCACCTTTGGTTAAAACGACATTACGGATTTGCAGTTGCGTGTTTTTATCTGATTTAGGAATCAGTTTAATTTCTTTTACACCTTGCAGTGTTCCTCTTCGACCTTCCTCCAAATTGAACATTTTCCAAGGTACATAAACATTGTGCCAGCCACTACCAAAAAACTGCACTGTTGCTTTAGTTTCCCATTGGAGCTTTCCTGTATTTTCTTTGGCAACATTAAATGTGATATCTATTTCCGCAGATGATTCGTTTTTTTGGTAAACCTCTAATGATAAACCTTTATATATGCTCCAATCGTAGCCGTGGTAAAAATCCCGGTAGCCTTTAGACCAGTTTTCTCCATCCGGATAACGATAGGATATTACAGCACCAGACTTAATTACAGCAGTGTTGTTTTTTATTTCCAAAGCTCCTGACCAGTCCGAAAAATCAGGTTTCCCGATAGAAGTCTTTAATTGCCCCTGCACGCTAAAGGCAAAAAATAACAATAATACAATAGATATACTTTTCATTATAACATAAAGGTTTACCCAAAAGTCCCTATATACAGCACATGTACACCTGTACATAAGCAGGGTACCTTGCACTCGGACAATGAGGAGACATTTGATTGACCTGGACAAGCCAATACCAAATATGGTTTTAGCTTGTCCAGGTCAGGAAGGTATACATCCAATTCGCACATGTTATTAAAACCTTAATAAGCGGAATTGTCTATCGTCCTTACAATATTTTCATTTATTGTTCCACTATAATTTTGATAACACTTGCCTTTTCATCAGGTGCATCTTTCGGTAATTCCAATGAAACACCTTCCGCAGTGCTTTTTGCAACCAGCTTCATTGAAGGATTTACCAACATACTGGCGCTTTTCAACTTAAGGTTAGGATCTAGAATCAGTTTCCCATCTTCAGGCCAATCAAAAACATGGGCATAAACAACACCTGGCTTGCTTGTATATCTTCCCCACTCAGGTCGTTCGAACGGACTTGCCTTAGCACCATAGATAGCTTCACCGTTAGTCCTTGTCCATTTTCCCATGGATTTTAAACGGTCGATGCTTGGCTGCGGGAATAATCCTTGCGCATCAGGACCAATGTTTAACAGGAAGTTTCCCCCTTTAGAAACGATATCCACCAGATTTTGAATTAACACGGTATCACTCTTCCAGTTGGTATCCGAAGGCTTATAACCCCAAGAACCGTTCATAGTCATGCAAGACTCCCAGTCCGAATCAATACCGGTTGCCGGTATTTCTTGCTCCGGTGTTCCAAAATCGCCGGCAAAGTTACCTTCTTTATCCATTCCTTCCATTCCCATGCGGCCTTTGTCTACGCGATTATTCACGATAACATTAGGTTTGATACCACGGATATATGCATAAAAATCCTTACCCATCTCGGTGGTATAATCTGCAATCCAATCACCATCAAACCAAACCACATCCACATTATCATATTTGGTTAATAACTCTCCCACCATTGGTTTCAGGTAGTTTTCATAGTATTTTGGAAACTCTGGATTCACTACCGTCTGGTCTTTTTGTCCGGCATTGTAATTGGGGTACAGAGGTGCTTGAGCCTGAGGATGATGCCAATCCACGATAGAATGGTACAAACAAAAATGGATACCCGCTTTCTTACAGGCTTCAGATAATTCTTTCACCACGTCGCGCTTAAAAGGACAAGCTTCCATGATGTCATAATCCGTAATTTCCGAATCCCACATACAGAAGCCATCATGATGCTTAGATGTAAGTACCAAATATTTCATGCCTGCATCTTTTGCCATGGCTACCCATGCAACGGCATCAAATTTAACCGGATTGAATTGTGAAGAGACTTGTTCCTCATAATCTTCAATGGTATAATCCAGCTTATCCATGATCCATTCGGCACCACCTTTACATATCTCACCGTTACGTTCGCCTCCCGGGATAGCATAAGGCCCCCAGTGAATAAACATACCAAAGCGGGCATCGCGCCACCATGCCATACGTTCATCGTCCGACAACTTCACAACTTCCTTTTTATCTGATGATTCCGATTTCTGTTTGGATTTAAAGGCACATCCTATGTTGATTAAAAGGAGTGCAACCATAATTACCTGTGCTAATTTGTTCATCTCTATATGTTTTATATGTTTTACTTGTTCGTATGTTATTATCCTGTATTTTATATCTAGTTTCCGACGCAAAGTCACTGCACATACAATCTTAATTGGCGATGCTTCGGTTTGTTTTTTACATCTATGCGCAGGGCTTAAACCTTGGAGTAAAAATCTTTAACCCGTTGGGCTTATGTGCTAGAATTTTAATCATTTAACGGATACTTTAAAATTCTTGTACCTGGCGGAACGGGTGAACATATGTCGTAAACCTACCCTACCTTCAATTGATGGTTCCTTATCTGACATATCCCACTCGTACAATTTGTTTTTGCCGTCGCCAACAACCTGCATGTAAAGCTTTTTATTGGCTTTTATCACTGTTATTTTATAGGTTATATTAGGTAAAAACAAACCCATATTATAATATGATGGCTCAGCTTCCATTTGGTGAAATGTTCTGTCTTTGGTAACCGGATATTTTCTTACTCTTATATAGTCCTTCGTTGGGTCATTGTTTTCCATGGGAAAAGCTGCATAACTGATATGAATAGGATTCATGTAATTATAATAAATACCCATTTCCGGAACCTCTCTCAGTTTATTCCATTTTGCAATATCCTTATCGTACGGCCCTTCTCCAATCCCTTGTGCCTGGATATAAAGAATATTTACATTAATCAACTGGCTGTCAGTACGTGTATAATCATATTCTATTTTAATGTCTCCCTTAAAAGACTGCTTAGTCCACAAAACCGCATGGTGTGCATTATTTCTATGTTCAGGACCCGCAGAAAAGTTCATTCCTAAGTCACTGTTTTCAACCGTTGCGATTAACCCATCCAGCATCCAGTTATCTTTCCAGTTACCGGTACACTCGTCCAATAACTTCACTTCCCAATCATTACATTCCTTTAACTCTTTATAATTGCCAGTACAATTCCTATTACAGGAACAGAACCCGATTATAAATAACACTACCAGGAATAGATAAGCTACGTGTTTAGTTAAAACTTTAGTCGACATAAGTTGCAATTTTATGGTTAGTTTACTTGTTCAATTAACACCAAACTCCATGGTGATATTTCTCGTGTAATGTTTAAGTTTCCGTCATTATCTACTGTAACCAATTCCGTTTTCAGGTGATGCGCTGCTTTCTTCATTACTTTAATTTGCTCGCGCGAAGGAGGTTCTGGCTTACCCATTTTCTCCCAGTAGTTATAAATATTACCATGGTCTTTATCTAAAACCTCAATCTTAAACATAGTGCCTGGTTTTAAAGCTGTTAAGCTTAAGTTCAACTCCTTGGCTTCACCATCTTCTATTTTATTAAAACGTTGAATACTCGATGGTACCGCATCTAAATAATCATCTGGATAGTTATAAACCAGGGCTACTACTTTTCCATTACCTGACTTTTTAGTGACCATCAAATAGTCGTTCTTAAATAACTTCTCTTCTCCCAAGTGATGCAACATTCTATAGGCATGATAACTGGGTTTTACCAAACCCTGGTAGTTAATCATGCCAAATCCGCCATGAAAAATACTGGCTCCACCGCCTTTTTCTTCAAAAATATCTGTGAAGGTCCAAAAAGCTAAAGAGTGGGTCAGGCCAATACAATCGAGATTAGTCTTTACGATATAAGCAGCCGGTGGCAGAAAATCGTGCATTTTATCCCGACTGTTGGGACTGGTATTCCACTCTGTTAAATGGATTTCAGCATTTGGATAAGCACTTTCTTTAATAATTTTATATAACCATTCAATGTCATTTTTGGTAGAAGGTACGAAACGAGTTAGACCTCTTCCTTTTCCTGTTTCGGGGTTAAATGCATAATCGGTTGGATAAGGGTGGGTGGATACAAAGTCAACCGGCAATTTTTCTTTCTCACAAAACTTTAAAAAGTCTTCAATCCACACGCCATTCCATTCCAGTGTGTTGATATCTTCAACTTTAAACACTTCCATGGATACCTCGTTATTGATGATTTCGCCATCAAAACGTTTATCAGGCACATAGTTACTGGTGGAAGGTCCGCCAATTTTAAGCCGTTCATCTACTGATTTAACCGCCAGCGCGGATTGCTTATATAGCTCAAAATATTGCGATTTAGTTCCATGAAAGAAAAATGGATAAAGGTTAGGCTCGTTCCATACCTCAAAATACCAGTTTAGCACTTCGTCCATTCCATAACGATCGACCACGTGCTGCGTGAAGGCGTTGATTAAATCATGCCATTGCTTCGCAAAATCAGGTCCAGGAGTCACTTTAGCTTTCCACCAAAAAACGGTTTTAGAATTCTCAGCGGCAAACTGCTTTGGGAAAAAGGCAAGCTCCACAAAGGGGCGTACATTCATAGCTAACAAACGATCGAATACATCATCGATATATTGCCAGTTGTAGACCATTTCACCATCCTTTTCAAAAACAGGAAACATATCCTCGTGGAAAAGGCCGTGAAAGCGAACATACTCAAAACCACACTCTTTATGCACCTTATCCATCTGCTCCAGCCAACCAGCACGTAAAGCCTCGTTGGCACGACCAGCCCCCACACACTTGCTCCAAAAATGGTCGAATTGTTCGCCATTGGTATTAACATCAACGACTATGTTTTCTTGTGCGGTAATTGTTCCTGAAAACAGGAAGATGGCACAAATTAGAATAGTTGTTGTTTTTAGTAGTTGGTTCATGTCTATTTTATTTCGCATGAATTTTGCTGATTTTCGCAGATGTTTTTATTATTATTACTTCACCCGCACCGTAAGTTTCTTTTCTGCTTGATTTCTCATTACTAACATTTGCACTGTTTCGGTGTAATTATATTTTTTTAGTGCTCCAAAGAACTCTTTGACATTGTTCACTTTTTCGCCTTCAACGGCAAGGATTACATCTTTGCTTTTTAAACCATCGCCCTTGTAAGCCAAGCTTCCTTTCCACATTTTTAAAATTATTACCCCTTCGGCGGAGTTTAAGCCGTAAGCTGATTGCTCTTCCATTGAGTCAACTCCTTTGATTTCGTTGCGCAACCATGAAACCGTTGCGCTAGTATTTCCTGCCATTTCTTCTGCCGTCTTTATAACAGGAACAGGAGGTGTTTTTGCCAGTTTTTTCAAATCGGGGCTTACCACACCAAATTCATCCATTGGGAAGTTTTTAAACCCGAGTTTTAATGCCGGTGAACTTTCTGCCACACTAAAATCAAGATTTTTCGGATTTACAAACATAGGATCGCCAAAACCACTATTGGCATCAATATTATAAACCTGTGCTTTCATCATCGATTCCTCATTGGGAAAGAGGTTGTAATCCATTTCTTTTCCCCAACTTAAAACATTCACATCTTTATAAGAATCGCGCACGATATTGCGGCTAAAAACATCATCGCAGTTGGCAAACCACACATGTGGGTGAAGCGTGTTGTTAACGGTCACATTATTTTCAACCACACGATAGAATCCTTCGCGAAGTTTAATTCCACCGTTTAAACACAGGTTATTATAAATATGGTAATTGGTGGAGCCGTCATCTAAATCAATGTCCCAACCATGGTCGCAACGAAAACGGTTATTGCGAATAACGGTTGTGTGTACCGCATCCCACAAAGGCATTTCCGGGTTAGCCATGGTTATGCTGTCCATTATGTTGCGATTTGGGTGCCAGAAACGGTCGCGGCCCCATGAATTGAACGAGCCATGGTCGCCGGTTTCGAGCACAGTGTTGAATACATCGTTGTATTCCAGGATATGTCCACCCCAGGTTCCGTCGCCAATGTTGATACCTGCGCGCGGCACATTGTAAATGCTGTTGTGGCTAACAGTTATGGCCATGGCCATGGCAATCTGCACCCCTGCTACTTGTTTTTCAACACGACCGATGCGATGGATCAGATTATCTTTGGCAATACAGTCTTTCGGATACAAATCGTTTTTTGGGCCAGCTATGGTGTCCATGTCATTTAATTGAACAAACTGACCATAGATAAACGAAGGAGAACGAACGGCAGAAGCTTCGCCTACAAAACAGATGGCACTGGCTCCGCAATCGTGAATATGGTTACCTGCAATTTCAATATTCCGGTTGTATGAACTTACGTAAATTACGTTTCCGCCGAGGTTGGTGAATTCGCAGTTTTTAATTTGACAGTTTTCAGCGCCTTCTATAAAAAGTGCTGCTCCACGGTACATGGTCCAGTCGCTACGAAGCAAAGGCTCATATTCTTCAAACAAAGTACGTTGTGTGTGTTCGAATTTGATTCCTTCAATGGAAATATCTTGAACCGGTTCTGCCTTTGTTCCTTTTAATTCAATCAAGCTTTTTAAAACAACTCCTTCACAAGTAGCCGTTTCAACATTTACATTTTCTTTTGGCCAATAATATATTTTATCGGTCTCTTCATCGAGGTACCATTCGCCTGGCGTATCCAGCTCCTCCAACACGTTTTCCACCATGCGGTATTCCGGGTGTGGGTTCGAAGGGCGGTTGTTTTGGAATCCTCCTTCAAGAATAGCTTCACCGCTTTCATCAACACCCGTTATTTTATAATGCATCCCTCCCCATTTTCCGCGGTGCATGGCATGAAAGATGGCGCCTTCGGGATGTTTCCAGTTTTTAATTCTTTCAGCAGAGATGGCATCGGCAGCATATCCTTGCCAATACCCCCCTTTTTCATGGTAGTTGGGGTAACGTGCCAATATTTGAGGTTGACCGTTTACTACCAATTGATCAAAATTTACGTCATCTTTTATAGTAGCCTCATATATACCGCTCTTTTGCTTTTCCCATTTTAGTCTTAACGGTACAGAACCTTTTAAGGTAACTTTATTATTACCTAATCCTTGTATGCTTATACCACTTAAGTTAGGATCTATTATTATGCTTTCTTTTAAATAGTATTCCCCGGGTTGTATTTTAATAGCTATCGTACCCTTTATCCCCGACTCCTTAAGTTTATAAGCTTGGCTTACAGCCTCATGGATTGAAGTGAATTTATACTTAGATTTACATGTGTTTAAGTCATCTATTTTACTAAATACGTAAATATTGGTATCCTTAGCAGAAGTTACAAAAACATTTACGAGTAAACAGATTACTATCAGAAATATCTTGTTCATATAATCTTTAATTTTCAATATGTATATTCCATTTATTATTTTTGATATATCCTATCCATTAACAGACAATTGATATATCTCTAATAAAACTTAAACTATAAACTCTTCAAAATTTTAGTATTAAATAAGTTATTCCCTATACTAATTTTAATAATATACTGACCATTAGGCAAATCACTTATATCAAAAGAACCTAAGTTGTTTACATCTACACCTGATTTAATAAGTTGGCCCAATAAGTTAAATACATCCAACTGAGTAATTTCTCCAATATTATTATTCAAATCAACCCTAAAAATGCCATTAGTTGGGTTGGGATAAACTTTTACCTGGTTAGAAGACAATATATTTTTAACGCTTACATCTTTTTTAGCCATATTAGCTTTACGGCGATTTTCAATCAAATAATCTACTGTAGAACTAGGAGTACCGTTACGAACAACTATAATATCGCCGATTTTTAACGAACTTTCGCCTTCAACAATATGCAATCTCATGGCCTGCACTAATCCTTCCAAAGTTAATCCATTTGTTATCTGAACAGTTTGCCAGGTTTCCGATTCTCCATAAGTAGTCTCAGAAAGCACAATATCTCCCGTTCCCATCTCCTCATTGAACTCCAATTTTAATTTTGAAGAGCTGTTTGCCTGGTAATGCAAGTAGATATCATAATCTCCGGTTTCAGGTAAAGAGATGGTATAGTTATACCAATCTCCTGTGCTTACCCCTGAAATATAATAACCTTCATCTTGATCGCTATACTCAATATTTACATCTTCTTCAGGCCGGTAAGAATTGGTTTTATTCGTTTCTGTATTAAAATAAGTTTTACCATTTCCTCCACCCGCATTCACCGGAAAATAATCGAAGTTTTCGGCACTTACCAATCCTGGCAATTCAGGTAAACTAAAATCGGGTGTAACCCCATTTTTAAAATCCCGAACCGGATCGCCGGGACAATGAGCGATACGACGAGAGGTTAATACCCCCCACCCCAGAAAAGCAACTCCGTCTCCACCACTTGTTTCATATGTTCCTGTTTCTTCAATAACATAATCTCTTGAACGTTCGAGCCAAAGATATTTTTCACTTGGAAGCGATTGGCGTGTTTTATAATGCGCCAGCGGAGTCTCGAAAACATTCATAAAAAGCATGTCTTTCCGTTGGATTTCAGATAAATCCTGATCCACATATGGATTAATTTTATGTGCCAGATTACGCCCTGTACGATCCAGTTTTTCCATATACAAACCATTCTCCACAGTCGGTTCCCATGGGGTAGGCTGGTCATCGAAAGCCTTGTTATACGATAATATATATTTTAATGAAAACTCATATCCTAACAAGATTCGGTTATCCAAGAAACCATACATATCATCTCCCTGGCTCCAAGCTATTTCGGCCGCATTGGTTAAAAGTCCAATTCCTAAAACGGTATGGGTTTGGTCTCTGGAACTTTCCTGACACTGTCCATTTTCATAGATATAGTGTTCAATGGCACCATTGTAACCATAATCCTTAATTTGATTTAATTGCGTACCATATTCAAATGCCGTTTTGTAAATGGTAGAGCTTTCCTCTAT
Organism: Saccharicrinis sp. GN24d3; assembly: GCF_052400645.1. Classification (NCBI taxonomy): domain Bacteria; kingdom Pseudomonadati; phylum Bacteroidota; class Bacteroidia; order Marinilabiliales; family Marinilabiliaceae; genus Saccharicrinis; species Saccharicrinis sp. GN24d3. The sequence goes on along the minus strand of NZ_JBQTGI010000003.1, from coordinate 272,491 downwards.
TTTAGGACCAGAAGGTGTTGGTCCAGGTGCATTTGGCAAATCGTCATCTCTGGTAGGCTGACTAGTCAGATAATTAAATCCCCTATCATATATCTTTTCATTATCAAGAAATATACCCATGGCCATTTGTGTTTGCCAACACGATGCATCCTGATTTCCAGCACGGGCAGGATCACCATAATAGGTTTTCCAATAAAAAGATACATCTGCTTTTCCGGATGAAGAAGTACCTTCTGCCCCATAAGCAGCATCCGTAGCAGAGTAACCTGGATATACGAGCATATCTTCAAATTTCTTGATACTCTCCTCTGACCATCCGTCATAAGTATGCCGGATTATCTCAGCTGCTCTTATTATAGGCGCACCATATAAACCTGCAGAAAGAGGTATTCCACTGGTATGTTTCAGGTTACTCCAAGTTTCAATAATTTCAATCGCTTTTTCCGCATGACGGGTATCTTCGGTAATATACCACATCAGCGCATTTTGGTAGGCAGCCTGAATATCTGCCTCATACTCGTGTTTATGCACTGCATTGGGAATGGTCTTTTTAACTTCTGTCCAGGAGGGATCTCCTTGTGTAGCATATTTAAAACTCGACTTGGTATCAGCCATTAGATTTTGGTAAGATGAATACCATGGCTCCATCTTGTTCTTAACGGCATATTTCATTCTATCCAGATCGGAACGGGTAACAAAAACACCTGGGTGAACGAACTCACGAGCAATCACCTCAGATGTTAAGGATATTAATATGATCGATATTAATACAGTAAGAAACTTATTCATCCTATTTTCTTATAACTTGGTAATTCTATTTACATAATCGTAAGTACCGTCATTTACTTTAATTACATAAATACCCTTTGGTAACTCACTAATATCGACATTATCAAGGTCAGAATAATTCACTACCTTTTTTACACACCTACCTATCAGGTTATATACACCTATTTCAAGGTCTTTTGCCCCATTAGTTTCCGGCAATTGAATCCTAAAAGATCCTTGCGTTGGATTAGGGTATACCTTTACTTTCTTTCTTATACTTGGGGTAAAAATTCCAACATCATCATTCGTTTCATAAGCTTCCCTTCGTTGGTTTAGCAAGTAGTTTACAGTAGATTCAGATGTACCTTCACGTACAATAATAATATCACCTAACTTTAACGTATTATCTCCATTAACAATATGCAGGCGCATAGATTGCACCAATGGTTTAAGCGCTACAGCTTCAGCTACTTTTTCCGTACTCCAAATAACAGTATCTGCTTCTTCCTGTATACTTTCAGGCAGAGCATAAGCGGATATCACTTCCTCCCCATTAAAATCAATCTTAACCGATGCATTGCTATTATTTGCCAGATAATGCACGTAGATGTCATAGTTTTCCTGTTCAGGCACCGATATTGTATAGTTGTACCAATCTCCGCTATTTAAATCAGCCAGGTAATAACCTTTATCATTTGTACTAAAATCGGCATACACATCTTCTTCTGGACGGTAAGTATTCACAACCGTATTCGAAGAAGCTTTATAATAACTTTTCCCATTACCACCTCCGGCACTTAAAGGCAGATAATCGTAATTTTCTAAATCAATTAATTGAGGAACTTCAGTAATTCCATAAACAGGTGTAACAGCTTCCTCAAATCCTTGAATGGCATCTCCAGGACAGTAATCAACTCTAACATCAGTTAAACTTCCCCAGCCAATAAATCCATCTTCCTCCCATGATTCGTAACCTTCTTCTTCAAAAGCATAATCCCTGGTTCTTTGCAACCATTTATAATCCTCACTATCCACTTGCATTCTTTGTTTGTAATGTGCCAACGTTGCTTCCATAACATTCATGGTCAATGGACCATTTCTCGACCAACGATCATAATTGGTACTTACATAGGGATTAATTTTATGTGTTCTGAAACGACCCGTTCTGGCGTCCATCTCCTCGTACAATCCATTTTCCAGCGTTGGTTCCCAAGGTGTTAGTTGATCATCAAAAGATTTATAATACGACAAACAATACTTAAGTGTAAATTCGTAACCTTTTAATATACGGTTATCTAAATGACCATACATATTATCTCCCTGACTCCAGGCTATTTCGGCGGCATTGGCCAATAAACCAATACCCAAAATACTATGCACTTGATCCCTTGAGCTTTCTAAACATTGTCCGCTAGGGCGGATATAGTGCTCTATGGCACCATCGTAACCATAGTCTTGTATTTGATTTGAAGAACCTAATGAATTATATTGGGTTAAATAAGAATGTGTTCCTGATTCAATAATATCACCTTGTGCCTTTGGTCCGGATTCGTTAGCCACATCGTCTGATCGGGTAGGTTGTCGCGTAAGATAATTCAAACCTCTATCATAAATGGTATCATTATTTACAAACACACCAATTGCCATCACAGTTCGCCAACATGAAGCATCCTGATTTCCTGCTCTACCCGGGTCCCCAAAATAGGTACGCCAATAAAAAGAGGAACCATTACCCGAGTTATTAGCATTATAGGCTCCTGCAGGAACGGTAGTTGATGAATATCCTGGATAAAGCAACATATCCTCGAACTTCTTAATATCTTCCTCTTCCCAACCATCATAAGTATGCCGAATAATCTCTGCTGCATCCAATAGTTTACCACCATATAAACCAGGTCCTAATGGTATACCATCTACTTGTTGCAGGTTGCTCCATGTTTTAAATATTTCGACTGCTTTTTCAGCATAGCGACTATCTTCGGTAATGTACCACATTAAAGCCAAATGATAGGCAGCTTGGGTATCGTTTTGAAACTCGTTACCATGAACCCTTGGGTTTTCCCTGTTTAAATAAGTCCAGCTAGGATCTCCCTGTATCGTATAATTAAAATTAGACTTACCATCAGCCATTAACTTACGGTATGCCGAATACCACGGTTCCATTTTATTTTTAACTGCATATTTCACCCGATCCAAATCAGATCTGGTATTTGAAATACCCGGGTGAACAAATCCTTGTGCAATCACTCCCAATACTCCAACAACCAACAAGGTTGAAATCAAAAATATCCGTATTTTTTTCATTTTAGCTTATTTAAAACTTGGTGATTTTATTTACATAGTTATAAACACCATCATTCACTTTGATGATATAAACTCCTTTGGGCAACTCACTAATATCAATATTATCAAACTCAATATATTCCTGCTCTTTTTTCACACATATTCCTGTTAGATTATATACACATAACTCTAAATCCTTTGCTCGGTTATTTTCAGGCAATTGAATTCTAAAGTTACCTTGTGTTGGGTTAGGAAAAACCTTAACTTCTTTTTTTATGCTTGGGGAAAATATTCCAACATCTTCTTTAAGTTCATAGGCTTCTCTACGTTGATTAAGAAGGTAGTTGATGGTTGTTGCGGATGTTCCTTCACGCACAACAATAATATCTCCAACCTTAAGTTCATTATCTCCCTCAACAATATGCAAACGCATGGATTGAACCAACCCGTTTAACTGAATAGCATCACCAATTTTTGCAGTGCTCCATATGGTGGTGTCTGCCAGGTCTTGTACACTCTCTGCTAAAGTAAAAGCAGAAACTACCTCTTCTCCGTTAAAATCCATTTTAACAGATGCATTACTGTTATCGGCTAAATAATGCACATAAATATCGTAAGCTCCATCTTCAGGTAAGGATATGCTGTAGTTATACCAGTCTCCACTGTTTAAATCAGCCAGGTAATATCCTTTGTCGTTCTCACTAAAATCGGCATACACATCACTTTCGGGTCGGTAAGTATTTGTTATTTCGTTGTTTGTGTTTTTGTAATAACATTTACCATGACCTCCTCCTCCGTTCATCACAAAGTAGTCGAAGTTTTCGGCACCCACTAATCCTGGCAATTCAGGCAAATTATAATCCGGTAAACCATTCTCATCAAATCCTTTTATCGGATCTCCCGGACAAAGAGGAATGCGGCGGTCAGTCAAAGCACCCCATCCGTTAAAATCAACACCAGTCCTATTTTCAAGACCTATTTGTTCATGGGCATAATCCCTTGTTCTTTCCAACCACAGATAATCATTAGCTTCGGCTTGTTGACGTCCCTTGTAATGCGCCAAAGGAGCTTCTATAGTTTTCATGAAAATAGGCTCTTTTCTCGACCATCGTTCATAATTGTTACTTACATAAGGATTAATTTTATGAGCTGTTGACCTTCCTGTGCGGTCGTCCTTTTCCATGTATAGACCATTTTCCTGAGTTGGTTCCCATGGTGTTAACTGATCAGGGTAAGAATTATAATAAGACAAACAATATTTTAAAGTAAACTCAAGTCCCAATAAAATACGGTTATCCAAATAACCATACATATCATCCCCTTGGTTCCATGCTATTTCGGCAGCATTGGCCAACAATCCTGTTCCTAATAAACTATGTACCTGGTCACGAGAGCTTTCCTGAATCTGACCATTTTCGTAAATATAATTTTGAATGGCACCGTTGTAACCATAATCCTGTATTTGGTTTTGTGGTCCCACATAGGCATATTCTGTTTTATGTTGATCTGAGGAATCCAATACATCACCTTGCGGAGAGGGACCGGATTCGTTATCTACATCATCGGAACGTGTAGGTTGGCTAATAAGGTAATTATAACCTCTGTCGTAAATGGTGTCGTTATCTAAAAACACCCCTATGGCCATCACTGTTCGCCAACATGATGCATCCTGGTTGCCGGCACGGGCAGGGTCGCCGTAATAGGTCCGCCAGTAAAAAGAGGAACCGGAACCACTGTTTGTTGCATTATATGCTCCTGCAGGAACAACTTTAGAAGAGTAGCCGGGATATACCAGCATATCCTCAAATTTCTTTATATCTTCTTCTGCCCATCCTTCATAGGTGTGACGGATGATTTCGGCAGCATCAACTAAGGGGCCTCCAAATAATCCTGGCCCTAACGGAATACCATCTACTTGTTGCAGGTTACTCCATGTATTTAAAATTTCAACCGCCTTATCGGCATGGCGGGTATCTTCGGTGATATACCACATTAAAGCATTGGCATAGGCAGCCTGTATATCACTTTCATATTCGTTACCGTTAACTTTTGGGTTTTCTCGGTTCAGATAAGTCCACTCCGGATTACCTTGTATCGTGTAGTTAAAATTTGATTTTGTATCGGCCATTAAAAGCAAATACGAGGAGTACCACGGATCCATTTTATTTTTGACCGCATACTTCATTCTGTCCAGGTCGGCTTTGTTGTTGGAAACACCCGGGTGCACAAAACTCTGTGCAAAGGAAACATTACAAACTATTGTAAGAAGTATTGTGATTACCAGGTTATTAATTCGAAAGGTAAAAATGTTCATAACTAATGTTTTAATACAACAATTTGCCATGCTAATAACGTTTAAGGATTGGGTATTCTTAAAAATGAACTTATATTCATTTTAGTATCTTCAGCAAAGCCATGCTATGATAGGTATAATAAAACACCTATTTATTCGTAGATTTTTGTTTAACGAAAAGTATTGCCTGCATAATTACAGGCAATACTCTCCAATATTGGAAATAGACTATTTTTGCGTTTCTAAGAAAGCTTCTAATTCGCCAGTATTCTTGAATGTTCTAATCCAGTCAACTTCAATATGTCCATGTGGAATATGTGTTGGATCTGAATCCTGATACGGGTGACCTAAACTACTTGGAATACGTATATACCAACTATCATTTTCTCCTTCAACTGGAGCGTTACCTCCCAAGTTTGCATTCGGGAAATCCCAGTAAAGAACTCCATCATACTCTTCAGCATAGGTATCTTTAGGTCCACGGTTATTTGTATTTCGGAACTTGATATTATTCCTTTTTGTCGTTGCAGTTTTTTCCCAAGGCAAATAACCAATATCATTACCCTGTGTATCAAATATTTTTAGTTTAAATGCAAATATTGGATACTCCGATGAATACACAAATTTTTCTCCACTAAATGGCGTATAAGTAAAACGGCTTACCCAATAAGTTGAGTTATCATCAACAGGTACAATTAATTTACCGTTTTCAATTGCCTGATAGTTATAATTCTTATCACCTACAGCCCACTCGGTTTGATTTTCATCATCAAACTCAAATACATAATATCCGGCAGGCGTTTCTTCTTTAACCAGGTTTCTAAGGTCATCAACAGATTGGAAAGACTTCACCCAATCAACGCTATATCCTGTTTGTGCACCATCAGCTCCACTGATAGTCCATTTGAAAGTACTCAAGGCACTTGCAACGTCAGGGTCAATCGTTTGACCAAACTCAAAGCTCTTACGTAAATCGTAGTAAAACACATCATCGTTCATTTTACCGTCCCAGTTATTACTGATATTCTGGTATTTACCAAGCTCAGTTTCGAAAGTAAACTCAGCATTATCACCATATGGCGCACCGTCAATACGAATCGCCAAAATTGGAAACTCTGCAGCCAATACTTTAATATCTTCCGACAATTCAAAATCAGCTCCCTGAGCAGATCCATAAGTCACATTAAACTTACCATTGCTTACTTCGTAAGTTGCACCATCCGCATCATCAGCCATCCAACCTTCTGCATCTCCATCTGTATCAAAAGCAAATTTCGCTCCAATTACAGGGATATTAAATTTAGGACATTCAATTTTCTGACCATCAACAATTAAAGTTGGATTTCCACTACGAATACCTTCCGGCACCGTAACTATTATTTCCGTATCGCTTACACTAACAACCTCAGCTTCAACATCTTCATAAAAGATAAACTGAACACTTTCTTTGTTCGTACCAAAGCGCTCACCGTAAATAGTAATCGTTTCTCCAAATTCGGCAGTTGCCGGTGCCAAATCATTCACAACAGCGCCTTCTAAATAAGTGAAGGCATCAGCGGCCACTGCTGTTTGAGTATATACTCTAACGACTAGCTCTCCGGAAACCGAACCTTCAGGAACCTTTACAACAATTTGGTTTTCCGAGTAACTTAAAATATCATCCTGATCTATACTCACCCCACCAAAAGAAACACTGGCACCATCCTTAACACCCAGGAAGTTAGTTCCTTCAATAGTTACCTCAGCTGTTGGACGTGCCGTCTTCGGATTAAAGTCGGTAATGGTAATTGCCGGGTACTCAATAATATAATCCTCCTTTTCAAAATCTCTATCGAAGCAGGAATACAGCATCACTGTAAGCAACACAAAAGATGCCAATATATACTTGTTTTTTATAATATTTTTCATACGTTGAAATATTTATTAGTTAAATACACACTAAGAATACCATCTGCGTATTCTTAGTGATATCGTATTAAGCTTCTTAATATCCTGGATTTTGTAACAGGTTATTATTAAGTAAGATCTGACCTGATGGAACAGGGTACAAATAATGCTTTAATGCAAAATTACGCTGATCTTCACGTACCAACTGTACAGCATCCCTTGTTTCTCCGTTCGGTAAAGTAATGGCCAATGGATCGTTAGAATAATCAGCAGGATCGTAAACAGCCGTGTTGTTTTCAATAGCTGTACCTCCTACAACCATACCACAAGTAGCTTCACCCAAAGCATCTACTGCAATATTCCAACGACGAAGATCGATAAAGCGGTTCGCCTCGGCATAGAATTCAACCGCACGTTCGCGACGAATTTCTTCCAATAAATCTAAACCGTTTGTTGTAATAAAGCTGTTTGTCAATGCAGGCAAACCAGCTCTTGAACGTGTTTTATTAATAGAAGCGTTTAATTGGGCATCTGTTAATGTTCCGTTTAATTCATATAACGCCTCTGCATAAGTTAAATAAACCTCAGCCAAACGGATGATTGGGAAATCTACACCACCATTGTCTGGTATGTCAAAACTTGAATCGTCTTTACCCCATCTTTCCCATTTCTGACACTTATAACCTGATCCTGCATCGGCATTTGAATAACCCGGTAACAATACTGTTTCGTTGGTAGGAACTCCACTTGTTAAGTCATTATAGTCTCCATAGCTACGGAATGATCCAAAATAGGCTCTCATACGATAATCACGGTTTAGGTATTCATCACCTATATTATCATATCCTTGGAATACACTACTTTTTTCGATAGGTAAACCATCCGAGCACAGAATCATATCAATCATCTTTCTGTTAGGAGCTGCACGACCTGACTGCGCAGGATTTGTTGAGTGGAATAAATCAAGATCATGTTTGCGATATAAAATAAACTCCTTATTTGAAGTTTTATCCAAACCAAGTGGATTAGAATTTGAAGCTTCAATATTTACCATAAAATAATGACTCATACCGCTTAACTCACTGCTATAATCCCACAGTTCATATGATCCTTCGTTCATTACATCTTCACACATCTCTGCTGCCTCTGCCAAATAAACATCGATATTAGCGGCATCGTAACCGGCAGATCCGGCTCCTGTGCTTGTTCCATCACCATCAGTAGTTGTACCTACATATTTCATCCATGTAGCTTCGTGCAACAATACCCTTGCTTTAAAAGCTTTGGCAGCTCCCTGACTTACTAAACCTTTATTATCTGCAGCAATAGCACCTTCCAATGGAAGATCAGGAATAGCCTCATTTAAGTCTTTAATAATTTGTTCTGTTACCTCGTAACGGCTGTTACGTTTAGCCCAAAGCTCTTCCGAATCTGTTTCTAAAGAACGTAGTACAATAGGTACTCCACCAAAATATTGCATTAATTTATAGTGGAACCAAGCCCTGAAAAATTTAGCTTCTGCTACTTCTTGTGCAATTTCAGCTTTATCTCCACCATACTCTTCGGCAAACTCAATTAATTTATTGGCTGTACGCAAGTTTGTATAACTTCCGCCCCAGTTACTGTCATCGATAGGTATACTTATGTTGCCAAAACCATAATCAGTTTCAGAAATAGCTGCTGTAGATAAATCCGAAGCATAATCCAGTAAGTTTTCACCTAAACTTCCCATTCTAAAACTAGGAAGTCTGGTGTAGAGATAATTTGCAGCTTCTCTAAAATGCTCCGGTTCTGTAAAGTAAACCTCCTCAGTAAGCTGATCAGGATCTTCTAACTCAAGAAAGTAATCCATGCAACTACTTAATAGTAGCATGACAAAAATTGAACTGATATATATAATTTTCATAATACTTACTTATTTAAAATGTTAAATTAACTCCCATTGCCCAGGTTCTCATAAATGGATATGAAGAATCCGCAGAACTACCAAACTCAGGATCCCATCCGGAATCAAGGTTTGTAAACTCAAATAAATCATTACCCGAAAAATATACTCTTAACTTGTTGATGTCAAAATCCCTGATTTTAATTTTGGGGAAAGTATATCCTAATGTTAAGGTTTTACATCGCATATAACGTCCCTTCATCAACATAAAGTCGTTGTATTCGTAATTCCATTTTGCAATAGAATTGTACGATGACATACGTGGATATGCTGCACCAGTGTTATCAGGTGTCCATGTCTTATCGTTATAAGAAATATTTTGGTTGGTAAAGTGAGCATCTCTTGGATATGCTGCCTGACCTGCCCTAAGTACGTTATCTTGTAATACTCCCTGGAAGAACGTACTAAAGTCCCAGTTACGCCATTTGAACCCAAGGTTAATACCATATACATAGTGAGGATCTGCATCACCACTGTCAACCACATCACCTATATCATTAACGCCATCACCAATGGCATCGATTTTTCCATTACCATCTACATCTACAATTCTAACATCTCCAGCTCTTAGGTTAACATCCTGAGGAACCTCTCCTCCTCCTGCACTATACATAGCATAATATTCGTCGGCTTCTTCTTGTGTAGCAAAGAAACCATCCGTTTTGTATAGGAAATAAGTATTTAAAGCATAGCCTTCTCTTCGACTTACCAATCCTTCTTTCCAGGTATCTGCACCTTCCATGCTTACCAGCTCGTTACGAGAATCACTCATATTAACAGATACATTGTACTGTAGCTCGCCAATTCTATCGCGCCATCCCAACTGGAATTCCCAACCATTCGTTTCAAGAGTACCACTGTTGGTTGTTTTAGGATTACCTCCCAATACATCTGGATAAGTAATAGAGATTAACATATCCTCATTTTTGGAAACGTAGTAATCAAAGGCTCCACTTAACCTGCTGTCCAACATGCGAAAGTCAACACCAAAGTTGGTGGTTTTAATGGTTTCCCAGGTTCTTTCGTTAGTAGTAATGGTATTTGCAGTTGCAGTTGTATACAAGTTTAGGCTTTGCTGACCAAAATAGGTTGTACCATAACTAAGTAAAGAAGCGTAATCGTGATTACCAATACCCCCTTGGTTACCTAACTCACCATAACTTGCACGAAGCTTTAAGAAGTTAACTATTTCATTGTCTTTTAAGAAGCTTTCTTCGGTAAGAATCCAACCTAATGAACCTCCAAAGAAGTTTTTCCACTTATAACCTTCATCAAATTTAGAAGAACCATCGCGTCTTCCCTGAAGTTCAACCAAATACTTATTCTTGTATCCATAGTTAAATCTACCCAAATAGGATGCTAAACCCCAGTTAGATGCACCACCGTCTGCTTCAATCTTGGTTTCCTCACTACCTAAATTCAAATCGTAAATCCCATAGTCATCAAAATCCTGTCTGTAACCTGACAACGTTTTACGTGTTCTCTTTTCAGCAGACATACCTACCATAGCTCCAATGCTATGCGCACCTATCAGCTTATTATAATCGAAAAATCCCTGATAGGTCTCATGTTGATCTTCGTTACTTGATTCTTGGATGTAACTAGTTTTATTTACTGTGGAATTCGCTTTTTCGCCAGCCCACGAGTAGGTAGGTACAATTAACTGGTATGATTGGCCTCTTTGCCAAGCTCTGTCCATTGCCACATCACCACGGAATTTTAGATCCTGAGTTAATTTTAAAATAGTACTTACTTTTAAACGGAACTCTTCACGTTTACTTAATTCCTGACCACCATCAACCATACGGGCAATTGGGTTAATACCACCCCCCTTTTGTCCAAAGTTGGATCCCCATTGACCAAATGAGTTTACCACAGGCCATAGAGGTGGATCTTGTGTAAAGGCTCTGGATCCATCATATAAAGGACCTTCAATGTTTCTTTTATAATAAGAAGTACTGGTTTGGAAACTTAACCATTTATTTACATCAAAATTATAGTTGGCACGCAAGTTAAATTGCTTTTTACCATCATAAGTAGGTTTAATAGCCCCCATATCTTCAATATAACCGGTAGACACACGGAAATCGGAACTCTCTGAACCACCGGAAACACTAGCATTATGCGCTTGAGAATATGAGGTATCATATAAATCATCATAATTGTAGTTATTACCGATATAGGTATCACCCCAATAAGGTGTATTGATATAACCTGTGTTCCCGTCGGCCATCCACTGAAATTGCTCAAGGGTAAATGCCCATGGTGAAGGCGTTAAGCCAGCTAATTCATCTTGCTCACAGTAATCTAACCAAGCTTGTCCATACTCCTGAGGAGTAGATGCCAATTGAGGTTTGATACCTACTGTGTTAATCTTCATCTGGCTAGATACATTTACTTTAACTTTACCTTTACCTTTTTTGGTTGTTACAATGATTACACCGTTAGAGGCACGAGAACCATAAATAGCGGCAGAACCATCTTTTAACACACTGATACTTTCAATATCATCAGGGTTTAAAGAAGTAAAAGCACTGTTTCCCATAGTTGAAATACCGTCAATAATAATTAACGGAGACTGTTCGTTAATCGAGTTTGTACCACGAATACTAAAATCGATACCCTCATCACCCGGTTTTGAAGAAGAACGTGTGATCACAAGTCCTGGCGACTGTCCTTGTAGTGCCAAAGCTGGGTTAGATACGGCTCTGTCTTCGAAAACCTCAGCTTTAACCTGTTCAATAGAACCCGTTAATGTTTCTTTTTTCTGCGTACCGTAACCTACCACAATTACCTCATCAAGGTCGGCAATATCAGAAGTCATTTTTACATCAATTTTAGTTTTGCTTCCAACTTTAACTTCCTCGTTTGTCATTCCAATAAATGAAAATACAAGTACTGTTTCTGCATTTACACCTGCTATTGAATAAACACCATCAATATCGGTAATTGTACCATCGGTAGTTCCTTTTTTCATAATTGCTACCCCCGGTAGTGGCTGACCTGTTTCGTCAACAACTGTTCCTGTAACCGTCTTTTGTTGTGCAAAAGCACTAAAAGAAGTTACCATAATAAAGAGACAAAGCATCAATATACCCTTCCCTTTCAAGTCTAATTTGTTGTTTTTCATAAAAAAAAGATTTTATCAAATTTCTAAAATTGCTTTACTGATTTGAAAGTATTACCAGTATTTTTTTCATTTAACTAAATTTTGTGCATAGCTTTATATTTTATTAGTGATTCCAAAAAGTAATAGTCCGCATACACCAGTGGCACATCAATTTCCGAGTTATAAGGTTTAGAGCCTGTTGAGTGCTTCAAAAGGAATCCTCCATTCTCTCCTGTTTTAGCAAAAAAATCATCTGAACTCATGGTGTCCAGTAGTTTTTTAGCCACATCATAATGTTCCTGGTCTTTCGAATATTGATATAGTTCAAATAACGCCGAAGAAATAACCGCGGCTGCCGAAGCATCTTTGGGTTCATTTGGAATATTGGGAGCATCAAAATCCCAGTACGGCACATCTCCGTTTTTTATATCCGCTTCATTTATTAAATACTGCGCCACATGAATTGCCTGATTTAAAAATTCTTCCATTCCGGTTTCGCGATACATCATGGTATACCCGTATAATGCCCAGCCCTGTCCTCTTGTCCAATCGCTTTCGTCGGCATATCCCTGGTGCGTATTTTTCTTTTCTGCCGCACCGGTTTCAGGGTTATAACCCACCACGTGATAACACGAATAATCATCGCGAAAATGGTTTTTCATGGTGGTTTGTGCATGCTTAATCGCTATTTCCCTGAATCCTTCGTTACCGGTTTCTTTTGCCGCCCACATCAACAGTTCCAAATTCATCATATTGTCGATAATTACCGGATAAGCCCATTGTTCTGTAAGTGAGTTCCAGGAGCGAATACATCCCACAACAGGATTATACCGGGTAGACAAAGTTTTAGCAGACTGTATCAATATCTCCTTAAGTTTTGGGTCGTCGCTATATTTAATGGCATGCCCAAAACTGCAATACATTTTAAAACCGATATCATGATTATCATCGTTCCATTTTTCGGGTTCAAGCGGCAAGGTATAATCCATGGCCAGTTCTTTCCATTTATCGTTCTGCGTTAATTCATAAAGCATCCATAGGTTTCCGGGAAAGAAGCCACTCGTCCAGTCCTTGGACGGAACCATGGTTATTGCTCCCTTTTCTACAGAACGGGGCCACAGAAGACTATCCGTTTTAACTTTTTCAATTTCTCCGAGAGCGTAATCAAATTGAGCCTCTACGTTATCTACAATGTTTTGCACCCCATTGGATGCCGGATTGTTACATCCAATTAACATAACCACGATGAACAAAAAAAGGCTTGCGAGTTTAATTTTCATAGGACAATTATTTTATGTTTTTAAGGTTTTAAATTGAGATACACTATTATTAATTATATGCATCGGGTTTCAATTTTCACACTCGTTATTATTAATACTTTTTATCTAAATTTCTTCCATCACTAAAATAATGTTAACAACCGGCACTCAGCTTGTTAAAATGTTGTAATCTTTTGAATATTTGTTGCATGCTACAACATATGATGCGTCCATGCAACATGATTATTAGTATTAGGTTGATGAAAACTCTATTTTTGTAAAAATTCATTAACAAATGAGAACAGTTATTGCAATCGCACTGGCATTACTATTAAATGCCATTCATATATGGTCACAGATGGATGATATAACCTTCAGGCATCTTTCACCACCCGGAGGGTATAGTTTTCAGGCCATCCATTCATTCAACCAGGATGTATATGGCTATATGTGGATAGGGGGATTTAACGGTATCATCCGATATAACTCAAAAGAAACCACCCGTTTTTTTTACGATCCCGACCAGCCTAACGGACTCCCCAGTAATATAATTACAGGAATAGTTAACGATGGCGACAATAATATTTGCGTCAGTACTGACAAAGGACTGTGCATTTTTAATAGGGAAAAACAGGAATTTGAAAAGATTGTGTATACCTACGAAGATGGCAGTAACGCCAATATGAACATACGTTCTCTGCAATTGGATGGTTTTGGGAAATTATGGATTGCAGATGACAATTTCGTTGGGTATTTGGATTATAATAAGAAATATTTGATCAGAATAAAAAATAGTATTGTTTCTTCTCCTTGCATCTTGTATAACGACCAAGCAAACCGACTTTGGTTAGGGACCCTTAACGGCTCCGTGTACAAAATCAACCATGAACAAAACAAGTTAATTCACATAGTAGATGGTACCGGATCCCGTGTTCGAACAATATGCACCAGTTCTGATAACATATGGGTGGGTTACCAGGAGCATGGAGCCAGGTTATATGATTTTAACGGAAACCTTAAAAAAGTATACCGTGATACTTCCGGTTCGGAAGTAGATTTACAATCGGCCAGTATCCGCAAAATTATAAGAGATACACGGGGGAATATATGGATAGGGTCGTATTATGGGTTGTTTGTAAGTGTTGGAGACAAAATTGCACATTTTACCACAGATAATTCAGAAGGATTACCACACAATTCTATTTTTGATATTTACGAAGATAAACAGGGAGGTATCTGGATAGGTACCTGGTCGGGAGGAATTGCCTATGTCCACCATTCCGACAATAAATTTATAAATTTCAGGCACACCAGTGAACCATTCTCCATTTCCGATAACATGGTCAGTTCCTTTGCACAAACACCCAACGGAGATATTTATGTGGGGACAGAGCTTAGCGGGCTTAATCAATTCGATCCGGAAACGTCTCGTTTCAAGCAAATCCACCTCCTGGAAAACAAAGGCGTTATCGACATAAAAGATTTAGAAGTGGACAATCAAGGAGGACTGTGGATTGGAACGGCATTCAACGGCGTTTTTTATCGGCCTGCCAATGAGAGTAAATTTAAACATTTTAATGAAGGACCCGAAGATGGCTTTCATGTTTCTTCCAAAGAAGCATATGCTTTATGTAAATCAGACTCGGGAATGTGGATTGGGACCATTTTTGGGGGACTAAACTTCTATCACTCCAAATCCGGAAAAATCCAATTCACCTCAAAAGAAGCGCCGTATAGTCAAACTATTGGGCTTTCTATTTCTTCACTTCATATTGACACAGAAAAGAACTTATGGGTCACGACGACATCAAACGGCATTTACAAGATACATTTACCTACACGTAAATCGGCACATTTCACTTCTAACGCTATTCCAAAACACAGAACAAAGTCTCCATCATTTTATTGTGTGGAGCAACTCTCTGACGGGAATATCTGGATAGGCTCAAAAGGAGGAGGTATTCAAATCTATCATCCCAAAAATGATATTCTTACTTTTTTTGATGCCAATAACCTTTTAAAGGGCAAGGAAGTATACGGAATCGTTGAAGGCAGCCGGAATAATATATGGATTACCACCAATGATGGTTTAATTATCTACAATAAGAAGGAACAAAACCCGAGAAGATTTGTAATTCAGGATGGTATCCAAGGAAACCTATTCAATCCTAATGCGATTTTTAAAGACCGTGAGCAGAATCTATATTTTGGGGGCACCAATGGTTTTAGCCTGCTCGAGCCAAAAAAGATTAAAATAAACAGAAGAAAACCCAATGTTCTTATCAATAAAATAACCGTTAACAACCGTGATGTGATACCCATCCAATCAGGAATTAACAGATACGAGAAGCTTGTTTTAAACCCCGAAGAAACAAATTTGAGTTTTCATTTCTCAGCCGACAATTACCTGTTACCGGATAAAAACAAATATCAATATCGCCTTTCCAACTATGTCGATCAATGGGTTGAAACCGACAATCGCGGCGTGGCCTCTTATGTAAATGTTCCTGCAGGAGAATATATTTTTGAAACACTAGCCAGCAATAACGATGGCATCTGGAACCAAACACCTGCAACCATTTCTATCGTCATAAAACAGTTCTGGTATAAATCGAATATAGCCGTTTCGTTTTATACCTTATTATTGTTAACGATAGCCTTTTTAATTTTTAGATTTTATCGCGAAAGTTTGAATTTAAAAAAAGCCTTATTAATAGAAAAGATAAAACATGAACAGGAAGAAGAACTAACAGAATTAAAATTGAAATTCTTTACAAACATTTCGCATGAGTTCAGAACTCCATTGACATTGATAAACGGGCCTGTTAACAATTTACTGAAATCGAAAAACCTGGAAGATGATCAACTTGATCAATTGGACACCGTAAAAAGAAACACCAACAGATTGTTACAGTTAATCAATCAGATTATGGATTTGAGAAAGATGGAGAAAGGTTTATCCAAGTTAAATATCTCAGAAATAGAACTGGTTGATTTTATAGATAGGAGAATCCTCAATTTTGCTCATGAAGCCAGGTCAAAAGGTATCAGCTTCTCATTTGAATATGGTAACCGGGATTGGCGTATTGAAATAGATGAAGAAAAATTGGACAAGATTATTTTCAATCTCCTGTCCAATGCCTTTAAATACACACCCGCAAAAGGCACAATTACCGTTTCTATCAACGACAGTCAGCAAACCCACAATAAGTACTCCAACCAATTAAGTTTTGGAACAATTGGTCATGACGATTACCTTGAAATAGCCGTAATAGATAATGGCCCGGGCATTAGCTCCCAGGACTTACCTAAAATATTTGACCGTTTTGAAAGAGCCGATAAAAACACATCCAAAGAATACAGTACAGGTATTGGACTAAACTTATGTAAAGACTACACATTGATGCACCATGGTGCCATCATTGTTCAAAGCACACCCAACGAAGGCACTTGTTTTACGGTTCAATTACCTATTCATCAAAAGGCCCGTAAAATGCTTTACACCGTCGACAATGAAGCTGAAAACATGGAATCGATGGAAACACCTACAAGCACCAAGCAGCAACCCGAAGGCGTAAAAAAGGATATAGAGATACTGGTAGTTGAAGATAATGACGACTTGCGAAAATTCATTATTGGCCTGTTAAAAGATTTTTATACTGTTTATAGTGCCGTAAATGGGACAAAGGGACTTGATTCTTTAAAAGCCCATAATATCCAACTGGTAATATCGGATGTGAAGATGCCTGAAATGGACGGTTTTGAGTTTTGCCAAACCATTAAATCGCAAATTGAAACCAGTCATATTCCCGTCATTTTATTAACGGCACTGTCATCTGTTGAAAATACCTCAACCGGACTGGAAAAAGGAGCGGATGCGTACATTTCGAAACCGTTTAATGAACAGTTATTAAAATCGCAAATTGAAAACCTACTCACGCAACGAAAAAGGTTACAAGTGAGTTACGCCCAAAAATATATTTCAAAACAACCTATTGATGTGGGAAGTTTGGATAACTACTTCTTAAACAAACTAAACTCAATTATCGAAGACAATATTAGTAATGAAAACTTCTCCGTTGATTTTTTAGCCTCCGAAATGGGTTTGAGCAGAAGCCAACTCCACAGGAAATTAAAGCAAATATCCAATCATTCCACCTCGGAGTATATTAATATGGTTAAGATTAAAAAAGCAACTACCATGCTATCGTCAGGTAATTATACCATCGACGAAATAGCATTTAAATCAGGGTTTAACAGTCACTCTTATTTTACTAAATGTTTTAAAAGGATACATAATCAATCGCCTAAGGAGTACTTGAACAATCATGGCTAGAATCTTCTCAAAGGAGGTCTGGTTAGAATTTTATATTAAAAACAAATCCCTGAGTATTGTAATGTGAATCAATAACTCAGGGACTAATAAGAAAAACTATCATGCTAAAATGGTCATTAGACTTTATCTAAACACCAATTCGAATAGGAAAATCTAATCCTTATTTAAAACGTGGACTTATCAGTATCCTGATATAATGTTTGCAATTCTTTAAGTTCTTTTTTCAGTTGTTCGGTAATATCCTTATAACCTTCTTTCCCGTACAGATTGTTCATCTCATGGGGGTCATTTTCCAGGTCATATAATTCCCATACATCAATATCATGGTAGAAGTGAATCAATTTATATCGATCAGTTCTGATACCGTAATGGCGCTTTACCATATGCTCGTTAGGGAATTCATAGTAATGGTAGTACAATCCTTTACGCCAATTTTCAGGCTTTTCCGAGCTGAATAAAGATTTTAATGATACCCCCTGGATATCTTCGGGAACAGCTACACCTGCCACATCCAGAAAAGTTGGGGCATAATCAATATTTTGAACTAACTCGGTTATGTCACCTCTTTTGCTATACGATTTTGGCAAATGCATCAATAAGGGGGTTCTGAATGATTCCTCGTACATAAATCTTTTGTCGAACCAACCATGCTCGCCCATGTAAAACCCTTGATCTGAAGTATAAACAACTAACGTATTTTCCAATTGTCCTGTTTCTTCCAAATAATCCAATACACGGCCCACATTTTCATCAACAGATTTAATACAGCTCAGGTAATCCTTCATGTAACGTTGATACTTCCATTTGTAAAGCTCATCTCCTGACAGGTTTTGCCTTTTGAAATCGGCCATGATTGGGGTATAGTGCTTTTCCCACGCTACTTTTTGAGCTTCGTTCATTCTTGAGGTATGCCCCGGATACCATTTCATACGGGTTTCTATCTCACCCTTAGGGTCTTCCATTTTTAAATCGTATATTAAATCCATATCCCCAGATCGGATACTCAACTTTTGCTCAGCAGCTGCCTTGCGACCTTCATAGGTATCGAAGAAGTTATCCGGTAAAGGAAACGTTTGGTCTTCAAAATCATCTAAGTACATCGTATCAGGCTCCCAAACACGATGTGGGGCTTTATGATGAAGTAGCATGCAAAATGGTTTTTTCTGATCCCTGCTGTTTTCAAGCCAGTTTAAAGCTAAATCGGTAGTCACCGTAGTCACATATCCCTCATATTGTTTTTGCTCGCCCATCTCTATAAAATCAGGGTTATAATAGTGCCCCTGTCCGGGCAGTACATTCCAGTAATCGAAACCCGTTGGGTCGCTTTTGAGATGCCATTTACCCACCAAAGCGGTTTGATATCCGGCCTGTTGCAATAACTTAGGGAATGTCTGCTGGCTCCCGTCAAAAACAACATCATTATTAATTTGCCCGTTTATATGCGTATGTTTTCCCGTGAGCATGGTGGCACGGCTGGGCCCACAGATCGAGTTCCCGACAAAACTATTTCTAAATATCACCCCATCCCTGGCAATCCTATCAATGTTTGGCGTTTCGGTAAATCTGTTGTCATAAGCACTTAAAGTTTGCAGAGAGTGATCATCAGTCATTATAAATAATACATTTGGTCTCTGTGTTGAGCTCTCGTTAGTCGTTTTGCATGACGTCTGCAATGCGAATAATCCACAAAATACAAATGGGAGAATTGACCATTTATTAACTTTATTTCTCATGTGTTTTAATTTTGAATTCATTTTCTATTCGTAATACTGTTTTATCTTTTTGCTGATTATCTATTCTAATGTTTCCCCTGAACAATAATTCAAATCTGGCAGAGGAGCAATGATTATCCTGTCTTTTTTTGTCAAACAATAACGGCCAGATTCCAACACCTCTCTTATAATGAAGTTCCTGAACTGTTACCTTCTGTTAATCTCTCAATATAAATATAATAAGCAGGATGCACCCTTCCTTGTTTATCGATCAGCTGAGCCTCCATATCGTATTTGCCTGCAGGTATTCTTCCGGTAACAGATACTTCCGCTTGCCCATTTTCAATTTTCAGTGTTTTTGTAAGATTAGCCACGTATAAATAAGCCTCTACAAAATCATTTTTTGTACTGGCAGGCATTACAGCCTCCAGCTCAATCGTTTTTTCCTGGGCCGCGAAGGTCTCATTAATCGCCAGTCCGCTTTCACGGGGGAATCTGCGAAGGCTAATTTTATATTCTCCATCCTCTACAAATTCAATTTTCCATTTTCCAGAAGCCTGTGCTCCGGAAGCAGCGCCATACTGGTGCCACATATGCCCAAACTTACCTGTAAACATATCATGCGACGAAATGCGACTTGGGTTCTCTTTGCACGAACCTACCTTTATATACGCATATTTTTCATTAGGGCCTTCACTCATAATCGATTGCCACCACCTCTCATAACCTTCAGATAGTCGCTCTGCTACTTTAGGATATTGATCAATCACATTATTGTTCTGTTTTCGATCATCCGCCATTTTGTATAGTTCGCTGCCATTCACCAAACGCCAATCCTGATCCATGACCGAATAATTACGATATTTAATCAGATTCTGACGTCTTTGGGTATCTACATATAAAATACGGTTTTCCCATTTACTCCCCTCATTATACAGAAGGGGCTTAAGACTTTTTCCGTCAAGGGGTTTTGCCGGATTAAAATCCAGGTCAAGCATATCCACAAACGTTGGTAATAAGTCGTAATGCGCAACTAACTTATCAATATCTTTACCGCCGGTAAGTTGACCATTAGGCCAACGGATAAATAAGGGCACTCTATGCCCACCTTCTAGCACACTGCCTTTTTGTCCCCGTAAACCAGCATTATGGACTTTTTGTCCGGCGGCAGTACCATTGTCGGTTGTGAAAATAAGAATGGTATTTTCAGTCAGATCCCAGTCATCCAGTTTTTCTTCCAACAATTTAAAATTGTCATCGATATTGGTAATCATACCATAAAAACGTTGCTCTTTCTCAGAAAGGTTTTTATTTTCAATATACCTATCAAAATATTCTCCAGGGACATTACGAGGGCCATGTGGTGCATTGGTTGAAATGTAACAAAAAAAAGGATTCTCCTTATTTTTTTGGATAAAGCTTAAGGCTTCTTCAAAAAATACATCAGTACAGTAGCCTTCATACTTTTGAGGTTGTCCATTATGCCAATAAGTGTCATCAAAATAATCGTTCCCCCAGTAATCAGGTCCTTGGGTAATGCCCCCGCCTCCGTGCCGTACTACTTCATGAAAGCCTCTGTCCTCAGGACGATTAGGGTAATTATCTCCCAGATGCCATTTTCCGAACATTCCGTTTGTATACCCATTTTCAGCAAAAACCTGAGGAAGCGTGATTTCATCTTCAAAGAGAATTGATCGCCCTGTAATCGTATGAAACACATTTAAGCGGTTGGTATGCCTTCCTGTCATTAATGCACCGCGTGTAGGAGCACATGTGGTAGATACATGATAATTGGTAAACCTGACTGCGTCGGAGTAAAATTGATCGATATTAGGTGTTTGGATATAAGGATTCCCCATACATCCCAGATCTCCCATCCCCTGGTCATCGGTTATCACGACAATAATGTTAGGCTTTTCCCTGGTAATATCTTTAGCCCCACTGGCGTACAAAGGCACGACTGCAAATAACAACGTGAACAACAAGGCTATTTTTATATTTTTCATATCTTAAAAGTTTAAATATCAAGATAAACCGAAAGACACAGACCTGTATGGCAAAGGTTGGGACATCGCGGTTTCAGTGATCATCTTATGTTTTTAACATTTAATCATAAAATTTTAATTTATTGCAATGTCCATTTTATTCCTGGTATTTGTTTATGACTTTTAAAAGTTGGTCGCCGGCACCAATCTTATATCCCGAAGACAAATAGAATATATCATTGTTGGCAGACAACAACGTTAACACGGGTAATTGGTCGTCGAAATTACTATTTGTTGCCGATTCAAAATCTTTTAACAAAACATCATCGTTCACAAAAACAGCATTTGCGGGCAGTTGATATTCTGCCGGATTAAATACTTTAGCCCTGTCATCGTTGGGCAAAATAAAAATGAATGGGATGTTCAACACGTCAAAAGTCGGTTTCAGTCCTTCAAAATCCTTCAATACATGTTTGGTAGGTTCCTTATCCGGGTCGAGCCAAACCAATACCGTTCCGTTGTTTATTGAACAATCCCGGAGTTTTTCCTTTTGTTGGTCTGAAAGGATTAAATCTGCGGGGAAATAAAACTTACCTAATGATTCTATGGGTTTGGTATCATTTCTTAACGTAAGCTCCACTATTTTGTGCTCGTCTTTTTTAATGGTAAAGAACGACAAACGAGAAAGAAGGGTACCATTCTTCTCTCTTTCTGCCGTGAATAACAGATAATTACCGACCGCTAAATCAAGTTTCTCCGGGAACTCGGTCAACATCCTTTTAAAATCGAACTCAAGTGTTTTATAGCTTCCATTCTCAAACTTGGCTAGTGTAAACTGCTTGAAGTAGCTGCAAGTTTGCCCCTTCAATCCAACACCCACCAAGTGAATGCTTCCAAACGCTTCCGCTTTTTCAGGTTGTGATTCTCCTAAATGCACATTCACCCACTTATCACGGGTTTTGTATTGGGCTATCCCTGTAACCCCATCTATTCGGGCCGCTAATCCAGCAGTACGGCACATGGCTATAAAAAGAATTTTTGCACTACCAAGGTCGCATGTTCTCATTTCGAAAACACCTTGTGGAATGGAAGGAACCCAAATATAATTTTCAGATTTATCAATGTTGATATTTTCTAGAATCCACTCTTCCGCTTTCCCGGGGTCTTCTTTGACACCAGACCAAAAATCATTATTGAACCGGGATTTTAAAAAAGCTTTGTAGGTTGATAGCTGCTCTAAAGCTATCCTTGGATTTAAGATATACTCTGCATAATCTTCTTCACTATATCGATGGTCGTAAGCCGGCGAATGCTGCAGGTGACTCAACAACACCGGGGCAGGCGCGTCCCTTAAATCTTTCTCAGATATCTTATCCAATAAGGGTAATACCCATTTTTTACGTTCAGCAGTGGTTTGTTTAACAACTTGCTGAATATTTCTCCAGTTCCCCCTGGCTTTTTTCATCTTTTCCCAAACCTTTGTGCTATCCAAACCTTCTTTTGAAGCCAGTGCAAAGGCATGTTCTTTTGTCATAAAGGTTTTTTCATAAGCTATTCGCACCGAATCTTCATATGCCAAGCGAATTTTATTTAAAGCCTTACCTTCAGGCGATACCTCTAAGGGTATTTTTTTGGCAGGAGGAACCAGGTCTATGTCCATCACTCTTTCAGAAAAATCACTTCCATTAAGAACGATTATTGCGGTATCGGTTTCTGCAACCGATACTTTTTTAAAGTCAAACTCATCCTCTTTCCAAACCCATACGATTACATCTCCCAAACCCAGTTTTAGTTTGCAGATACCCTTTTTATCCGTTTTTAAGGATGCGAGGTTATACAATTCGGCATAGTTACAAACCAGGAATCCAACTTCGACTTTTTCCAAAGCCTTATCCTCTTTGTCCACCACCTTTACAAAAAGATCTTTTGCGGTTGCATAATTTGAAATCTGGTTCAGGCGCGTATAGTTCTCACGCCTATAAATAATATCGGATGCGGCATAGTGACCTGGTGTTTGCGCAGCCGTTAAAATTGCCCTGCGGCTTGGTTCAACAAACCATCCCTGATTCACATCGGCCTCCGGTTCACAGGCGCCCATAAAATACCAATGTCCATCGGCCCAAAATTCAACCCAGGCATGGTTATCATCTTGGTGTACCCAACGAGGTGTATAAATCTGACGGGCAGGAATCCCTACTGCTCTTAAAGCAGTTACTGTTAGCACAGATTCCTCGCCACAACGTCCCTTGGCATTTTTGATTGTTGCCAGGGGCGCTGAGGTTCGGGCATCGGTACCCGTGTAGGTTACTTTTTCGTGACACCAATGATTCACCTCCAGCGCAGCATCTTTCATGCTTAAACCTTTAACCCGGTCTTTGAGCGCATTAAAAATGACTGCCCTGGCGGAATCCATGTTTTCGGTTCCTGCCCGCGGTGGCAATACAAAATGTAGGAAATCATCATTGCTTACTTTTTTGCCCCACGAAAATGTTTCCCGCGCTTTAAATGCATAGCGAATTTGTTGCAAATAGTAATCCGAATCGTAATTGCTTAAATCACTCAACGTTTCGTAGGCATACAGAAACTCAAGGGCTTCTCTTTCTGTAACGCTTAAATCCGCATCGAAAACATGCAGCAATTGCGATTGCCTATTATGTAATAACTGCTCGCAACGCTGCTCAAACTTCTTTTGGATTTGGTTTCTTTTACTTGTATCCGTAACCAAATGCTTCGAACAACTTGCTAGCATCCATACACTTACTAAACACCAAAGTAGCTGGTTCTTCATTTTATAGAATTTTGATATTTAATAGGCACAAACCGCAGTATTAAACCCTTGCAACTTCTCTCCTTGCAAGGCATATCTTACTTCAATGGCCTTGGGCTTTGTACTTGGCAAGTATTTCACGGTAAAAGCATGCCACCCTTTTTTAAGCGCCACCTTCTCATACTTCTTATAGGGATTTCGCTCTTCAGTTGCTTTATCGATAACCAACTCATTCCCCAAATATAAAAGACTTTCTCCATCGGATTTCATTTCAAACTCATAGATACCATCCTTATCAGCATTTAAGAATCCTTTGTACACGATTGCGAAATCGGTTCCTTCGCCATATTGTCCCAATTGAATTGTATCTGCTTGTATATAAGGACTCGAATCCGACACGTGGATGTCATCCATCGATTTATACTTACCTTTTAAAAAGTATTTTTTGATACCCTTATTACCGGGAATATAATCAGAGGCTTCCTGATAGCTTTGCCGCTCTATTTTTGCTGTTATTAGATCATTAAATATTTCCCCTTTGTAGGTTCTGGCTTTTATTTCTCCTTCACTGCTTACAACAATCGGTTCGGTATATCGCAAAGCGTTCCTGGTGGGGACCGTACCATCCAGGGTATAATAGATCTCGGCTCCATTGTGCGGATACGCCAGGTTTAGCTCCACCAAAACACTATCCACAAATACGATATCTTTGTCCAGTCCCTTAACCGCAGGAATGTAATAATAAACGCCCATTTCGTCTAAACGACTATAATGATGCTGAATACGTGCATTGAAGTCATCAAAATCCTTTAATTCTTTTGCAGTCCATGCTGTTTCGGCCATAGGAATTAAACGAGGAAAAGCTTGATATTGCAATCTTTTAAAACTCGGGATCCACTCTGACCAAAGGTTGGCCTGAATACCTAACACATGCTTGGTTTGCTCGGGCGTAAAGTCATCCGGAACAGGTTCGTAAGCATAAGTCCTGTCAATTGGGTTGTGGTCGTTCAAGTAATCGTAATAGTATGCTGCTGTTGGTGTGATCACCATATCGTTTCCATTTTCGGCCGCAATTCTAGGTGCTTTGGGAACCCAGTTACGCCACCACATCATAGTGGCTCCTTCACTTAATCCACCTTCAACAATCTCGTCCCAACCCATCAATTGCTTACCTTTTGACTGCAGGAACTTTTCTATTCTTCGGTTAAAATGAGACTGCAACTCATGCTCATCGGCCAAATGGTGCTTTTTAATTTCTTTTTGGCACTTAGGACACTCTTCCCAGGACTCAATTCTCACCTCGTCACCACCAATATGAACATATTTGCATGGAAACAATTCAACCACCTCAGCCAATATATTCTCCATAAATTCATAAGTCGTTTCCTTCCCCAGGCAAGCAGGCGTAGAAAAAACTCTACCCCACCCTGCTTCTCCGGTACACGATAAAAACAGATAGTTATCGATAGCTGCTTTAAAGTGTCCCGGCATATCTATTTCCGGAACTACTGTAATACATCGTTCATCGGCATATGTTATAATTTCTTTTATCTGCTCCTGGGTAAAAAATCCACCATATTCCTTTTTGCCATCCTTTTCGCGATAGTTTTTAGGATCAATAGTGTACAACTCATTCTCAACCGCGCGCTCATTACAAATGGTGTCCTGGTTATTTTCAATTCTCCAGGCACCTTTTTCTGTTAGCAATGGATATTTCTTAATTTCAATTCTCCATCCCTGGTCATCCGTAAGGTGCATATGATAGGTGTTTAACTTATACAATGACATGTAGTCCAGAAACTCTTTGACCTCTTCCACATCAAAAAAATGACGACTGAAGTCCATGTGCATGCCCCTCCATGAGAAACGGGGAGCATCCTCAACCACACAACATGGAACCAGCCAATCTGCTTTGGTTTTTTCCATGCTCTCTATTTGTGAAGGTAATAATTGTCGAATGGTTTGAACCCCATTAAAAAATCCGGATTCGTCAGATGCTGTTATAACAATTTGCTCCGGAGTAACCTCCAGCTGATATGCTTCAGGCTCCATATCTACCTTTTTAAATACAACTCCATTGACAGCCGCATCAGTTTCAATATCCAAATTGTAACCTGCTGCCATTTTTAATTTTCCAACCAAATAGTTTGCAGCTTTTTGGGCGCTTATATCAAGAATGGTTACTGAAGTGTTTGACTCAAACCTAAATGAACTCTCTTTTAGTTCAAAAGATACAGGCTTAGGTATAATCGAAATTTCTTCCTGCTTGAAGGTTGGGTTCGAGCAGGATGCCAGCAGGGAGGCAACCATAAACAGAAGTAATGTAAATTTCTTCATAATATTTATAAATAAACGTTTTGTTACTTTATGTTATTAATAATAAATATTTTAGGAATATAGCAACCTAAAATACTCAAGTCGTACTGATCCCGAAGCAAGTTCGGTATCTTTGGTTCTTATTATCCGCCCCCTGGGCCGAATAAAACAAATAATTTCTTAGCCATTGTACCGTCCGCTTCCGACAGGGTAAATTATTAGAAGAGTTCATGTTACAATGCCGTAAATACCTCTTCTAAATCAAGCGAATCACTCATGCTTTTTTGCAATTCTACCAATTCTAAAAAGAGTTCTTTTACTTTGGTTTGATATTCCTCTTTCTCTGCCAGGTTTTCCATTTCCAAAGGATCATTCTCCAAATCGAACAGTAATAGTTTATTGGCTTTTGGATATGCAATCAGCTTATAGCCATCTTTTTTGATCATACGCTGGAGATTCTTGTAGCATCCATATATGGCTTGATAAGCACTTTCGTTATTTTTCTGACGCGCCAGATCCATCAAGCTACTGAATTCAACACACGCTGGTTTTTCAACTCCTGCCAACTCTAGTGACGATGGCATAATATCTTGCAAATAGACATCCATATCTACTTTTTCGCCTTTAGGCAAATCAGGGCCAATTACCATTAAAGGAGGGCGCATGCTGTGCTCGTACATATTTTGTTTGCCCATTAAACCATGGTTACCACAAGCTAATCCATGATCGGCAGTATAAAATATATACGTATTATCTTTTTTACCCGACTTTTCGAGGGCATCCCATATTCTTCCAATCTGTTGGTCTAAATGCGTAATAATAGCATAGTACTCCTGACGGTTAACTTTTACCGAATATTCGGTTCTTGGGAAGGGAGCCAAGCGCTCATCACGAAGTCCCTTTCCACATCCTATTTGATCTTCATAAGGATATTTGTCCATGTAAGTTTCAGGCGTTGAGATATTTTCCAGAGGGTACATATCCACAAATTCCCGGGGCGATTGGCGAGGATCATGTGCCGCATTAAAGGCGATGTACATAAAAAACGGGTTCTCTTTTTCTTTAGCCTGGTCAATAAATCCGATGGCTTCGTCGCCCAGCACCTCACTCCAGTGCTTACCGCCTTCCCAAAACCCGCCAAAGGCAGTATCATAAGGTTTCCAGGTAGTATCTTCGGGACTTAATGGACGGTTGTATCCTTCTTTGGTCTGCTTGGGCATTCCTCCCCTTACTGTCCCCAAAGTCTCGAAACAGCTATCGGCTATAGCTTTTACGTGCCATTTTCCGGCCATATACGTATCGTAACCCGCCTCTTTCATTAAATTGCCCCAAAGTTGCGATTGTACCTCCGGTTCTTTCAGTTGCTTTTCGATGGTCATTGCGTTCCAAACGAAGCGCCCACTATTGATCATGGTCCTTGAGGCTACACAGACTGCACCATGCCAAGCCCCCATATTGTAAGCCTGGGTAAATGTTACCCCTTCACCCGCCAGTTTATCTAAGTTGGGCGTAATCACTTCTTTATTGCCCAATGCATTGATAGTGTTATAGCACTGATCATCGGCAAAAAGGAAAATAATATTCGGTTTTTCTGTTTTTTTTGTTTTCGAATCCGAACATGAATTGAATAGCAGGACAAACAATATACCTATTGCAACTTTTATTTTCATATACTCTAATTTATTTTCATTTGTTAGATTTAACTCCAGATGAATTTTAATACCCGAGAGCTATCGGGACAGCAATTCATTGGAAGTTACTAACAAATTATTTACGATTTTCCTTCATTTTTTTAAATGCTTCGTGATTGGATAAAGGAAGCATATTCCCCCTTTTTCTTGTTCTTTTAGCTCCATTTTGCAGCATTTCTATTGAAACATCGCTCCCATTGGATTCTAACCTTTTATAGGTCGGATTATTATCAACAGATGGAATATCCTTTAGTATCTCATTAAACTGACCAACAACTGACTCTAATTCTTCTTGATCGATCAAATTAGTCGTTTCATAAGGATCTTTTTCCATATCAAAAAGTCGCACCACCTGCTTTACGGTATCAACATAGGCCTTATACTTTGGGGTTCTGATTACGCGATCTCTAAACTCAAACCTATTCTGTACCAGACTGTCCTCGGTAATCACTGCAGGTAGTCCTCCCATAGCCAATGCCCAATTACGGCTTCCTTCATACGTTCTGTCCGTTAAAACATTTGCAAACGACACCCCATCCGTTATAAACCCGGAATTATTTTCAATATTTGCTAAATCAAGCAAGGTTGGGTAAAAATCGGTAAAATCGACCAATGCATTTGATTCTTTTTTTAACTTTTTGGGTGTAACTGCAATCAAAGGTGCATTTACACCATTTTCTGTTAAGAATGCTTTACCGCCTCTAACATAAACCGAATCGCGTTTGCCAATAATTTTATTGGTTGTTCCATTATCGGTTGTAAATATCAGGTAGGTGTTATCTGAAATTTGTAATTCCTCAAGAGCATCAACAATCTTACCGATAATAAAATCGGTATATCGAACCATGGCCAGATGCTTCTCATAGAATGTTTTTGCATTTGGTTCGAGTGGGGTATGTACAAATGGGGTATGTGTTAACACCATAGGGTAATACACACACATTGGGTTCGCTTTGTTTTCGCGTAAAAAATCGATAATGAAATCAGAAAAAACATCGGGGCCAAACTGGCCTGTATATGTTTTACTCCCTTTTTTTGTATGGATGTATGGATCCCAGTATCGCTTTTCACTTGGTGGATTATTGCTTTCATAACCTGTCCACATACAATATTCATCGAAGCCCGCCTTGGTCATGGCATCCGGTTCAATCCTAAAATCATTGACCTGCCATTTCCCTGCAACACAAGTTTTATAGCCAGCTTCGCGAAGCACCTTTGCAAAACCAGGATTTTTCTGCGCATCGAAGTTTGCACCATGTCCCCAGCGTGGCACATCGTAATGATTAACCCATCCACTGGTATACGGATACTGCCCGGTCATTAGTGCTATTCGACTTGGCGTACATTGCGGCATCGAATATGCTTTATTGAACTTTATTCCATTGGCTGCCAATTTATCGATATTGGGAGTTTCAATCTCGGTTGCTCCATAGCTGGGAATCCATTCTTTCCCTAAGTCATCAACCAGAATAAAGATTAAATTGGGTTTTTGATTTTGATTTTCGCTATTACATCCCGATAATACTAAAAATAGCCATCCAACGAATAATCGAGTAATATTGTTAAAGCTTACCATCATTTTTCAATTCCATTATTTCCAAACAATATCCCCTTTTTCAACACTCCAATCATTTCCAAAATAACCGGCAGCTTTCACACCTTTAATTCCGTTGTTATAAAGTGATGGAGTAAAAACCATCAGGTCGGGAATGCCCACTCCTGAAACAAAGTACCTATTTGGCGATGCTGCCTTAAACCCTTCCATTCCCGTACCGGAAATTGCTACTACCGAGGCTTTTTCACTATCCATTCGCGGATAAATAAAATAAGCACTCAAGCTATTTCCTTTCAATAACTTATCGCCCACTATCACCTCTCCGTTTTTTACTTGTACCGGGCAGTCTTTTAATAGCGTTTTCCATGCAGCATTGGTAGACGCATTTCCATAAAGAATTACTGAACGGTCTTTATATTTGGATGCTTTAAATTCTTTATCGGAAATAATATCAATAGAACCATTACCACGGTAATAAAAAGTTTCAGCATCGAAACGGGCTTTATTAAACGACCACTTGTTTTCAGCTTCTGTACCTTTGGTTGAATACACAAATATCATATTATTACGGAAGCCATCCTTAAAATTCCCGTAACGAACCGGGTTCTTTTCAAAGGTGTTCGTTGGTGCCTGGCGTATTCTCCAGTTATCATTCTCTTTTTCAAACCAAACAACCTCGCCCACATCAGCAACAGCATGCTCAAAGCTTGTTTGGTCAATTCTAATTTCAACTGTATCCGATGGGGCACAATGTGTAATATCGAGCTTGAACTTGGATAGATTTTCTGTTTCAATATCAATCCAACGAGTCTTAAGAACAATGCCCTGTTTGATTTCTTTTTCGGTCGGGATTCTTTGAGACACTTTTACCCCACAAAACTCAAAGGGTTTATCCTGTTGGTACAGCGTGATAAAACGGCTACTTGCAGAAACCCCGGGGCTTGCCGTTCTGAATTCAAATGTTTTTACCTTTTCATTTTCAGGGATACTGTGCCACTTAAAATAATCGAATATCATAGGAAAATCTATCCCAAACCAATGTTTTCTTCCGGGATGTTCGTAGTAGGCAAAATCAGGATGAAAGGCACTTAGGTGCTCCCTCATAAAGCGAGCCTGACCCACCGGGACTACGTGGTCTGAATCCCCATGCTGAATGTAAATCCCATGATGCAGATAGTTTCTGGACAATTCCAGCGTATGGCTTGAATGGCTTGCTCTTTCAAACATTTTCTGTAAAGGATCTGGCTCTTCCAGTTTTTCCTTATTTGAATACGAAAAAAATGAATACCAGCCCGACATTGGTGAAAGGGCAGCCCATTTTCCAGGAAAGGTAGCTCCAATTTGCCAGGTTCCATGACCACCCATTGAATGTCCGGTTAAATATGTTTTTTCGGGATCCGTGCCATACATGTTTTCCGCAATCTTTTGCACTTCCATGGCATCCCAACGTCCCCAGTCTTCCCAATCGAATCCGTAATCTCTGCGGTTGGTTGGACAAATTATATGTCCCCATTCTTTTGGCTGGTATGCTGCCGATTGACCGCGTGCCTCCACCGCAGCACCGTGCAAGGATAGGAACATGGCCGGATTTGTCAATGTATCAACATTACTTTCGCGAACAGCAAAATACTGCACACTGCCATCCATATCCGAAATAAACGTTCGCACATAAAACTGATCCTTGGCTCTAACTTTATAGCGAACTGTTGTTTCATCCAGCAGCTCATTTCCGTCGTACAGCTTCAGATTTACATCCACTGTATCTTTCCGGGTATAAGCATCCTTAACCCAGTAAGCTACTTTTCGCATGGTCAATGGAACGATTGTTGACACATTCGTCTCTATTTTAATTCCATTACTCTCGGCAACAATCTTTAAACTTTTTTGGGTCTGGGAAGAGGCATTTAAAATTCGAACAGCCCCCACTTTCTCATTGTCTTCCGTAGTGATAAAATCCGGCGTAGTTAAGTCCCTTTGCATAAAGGAGATGTTTTTTTCGACCGGAAATAATTGAATTTTGACCTGACCCCTGGAGCCTTTTACCAGGAAAGTATTTTTGCCTTTTTTCAGTTGAACCGGATGAAAAGTCAGGTGCTTATTGTATATATCGCCACCTCGGGGACTCCCGTTTACAAATACCTCTCTGTGGCCTGAAATCTCAAGAATACGGATACATTCTTCAGGAGAGTTATAGGTCTGGAATAAATAACCTCCCCTCAGTTTAGGTGTTTTAAACAATCCTTCTGCGTTTGCAGAAATTGTGTCCCAACGTTCAGTATCTCCGTGACGGTTAACACCAACAGAATCGTTTAACTGTGGCTTAAAATCGTTATTGGTAATCAATTGATAAAAAACGGGATCGGTATTTACTACTGAGCGCGAACTTATATCAACGGCTCCCACAACCAATCCTTTTTTTAAAGATATTGTATCCTGTGCAAAGCTGTTATGCAAGATCATAAAGGTTAATACACAGAGTAAAAGTTTAAACTTCAGCATTTCTATCAATTTTGGTATCTTTCTATTTGAGTAATTCAGAGCGTATATTGCTTAGTATATAAATAATACCACAGTTTTTTACTCTATGCCCCCAGCAAGGGTAAAAGTATTAAATAAACAAACACTTCATTTTTCCTTATTAACCACTTAATCTACTGAAACAAATAGGCGTGTCCATTTCATTTTTCAGTGCTTGATGCGATTTAAGGTGAAATATTCTGTAAATGCGGTTGTTTTGTGCACGCTGCCCTTTGCTCTTTATTTTACTTTAAGCTTGATAATTGTATCAAGAGCATCTGCATCAATCTCTCCCGGATAAAGGAATACACCTTCCTTAATTTGCTTGAACCTGATTTTTTGCCCATCGAAAGTTTGTGCAGATAACACTTTTAGATCCAGATTTTTAATAAAGATATAGTCGTTATATGTTGGATTTAGAATATGGACGTACAGATCCTTATCTTTAGCCGTGATGGTTCCCCATTCCTGAGCTCCTGTTACTTTGCCTCGTGTTCCGTAAATGGTTTCACCATATTTTGAGGTCCACTCACCAATTTCTTTTAAGGTCTCCACAAATTCGGGCTGAATTTCGCCGTTTGGCATAGGTCCAACATTCAACAACAGGTTTCCGTTTTTACCGGCTGCTTTTACTAAGAAGTGGATGATTTGTTTCGTGGATTTAAAGTTCTTGTCGTTTAACCCAAAACCCCAGAATTTAGCCATAGTGGCGCAAGATTCTAAAGGAAGTTCACTCACCTTTACACCTGCACTGTAGCCACCTTTGTTCTCACCAGGAAGGTCCCTTTCAAATGTTTGAATATCTTCTCCCGGGATCGGTGTCAAGTGATGGTTGTTGGCAATTAAGGTATTTGGACTTAACTGATGAATATGTTGATAGATTTCGTTATATCTCCAATCCACGGTTTTACGTTCCCAGTGGCCATCGAACCAGATACAGCCTACCTCGCCATAATTGGTCAGCAACTCCGTCAACTGCTTCTTCATAAACTCGATGTAACTGTCCCAATCCGTATCAACAGGTTTGCCATCAACAATCTTCTTCCCGAAACCATAATCGTCACGAGCCCAATCCAAAAGCGAGTAGTAAAAGTTTAGTTTAATGCCTTCTTTTTTACATTCTTCGGCCAACTCTTTTAACGGATCCTTACCATAAGGCGTTGCATCCACAATGTTGTAATCCGAAGCTTCGGTATCGAACATACTAAAACTATCGTGGTGGCGGGATGTAATAGTGATGTACTTCATTCCGGCCGACTTGGCAATCTCTACCCACTCCTTGGCATCAAAATCAATAGGGTTAAAGAACGAGGCCAAACGACTGTATTTGTCGTAAGGTATTTTCTGGTTCAACATTACCCACTCGCCATCGCCAAGGATGCTGTAGATACCCCAGTGGATAAACATGCCAAATCGCATGTCCTGAAATTCTTTACGGGCTTCCAGATTCCCCTCTGTTGGCGTATATTCATCCATTGGAAATGAATACTGCTGTGCTTGTGCAGTAAATCCCAATACCAAGAATACCGCAATTAAAATTAAATTCTTCATTTCTTTATAATGTTATAGTTGTTTTATCATTTAATCTAAAAATTCCTATGAAAAATAGAGCCATAGTCTATGTGTAAGAATAAAATGCCGGTTTTTCATAGCCATTTAATATTTTTTTCACCACACCAATAAATGCTAAATTGACATTATTTATATACACTCCTATCAGACTTGGCTATGAGACTACGCTCTGTTGGAGCTTGTATTATTCTTTGATTCACATGTTGATACCCTTCTCCCCGTTCCTTACACCATTCTCCCGTACAGAGTGACATCTCTATTTTTTAAATTTTTGGTTCTGGTCCCATCTCCATTTCCAATACTCCACCTGAAACAATTTCTTCATGTGTTATCCAGAAACGATTTAACAGCTCACCGTTTAATTTCATGGATTGGATATAGATATTTTCTGGTGAATTATTTTTCGCTTCAATAGTAAAAGTTTCACCTGAATAATATTTTTCATCCAACTGTACTTCAATCTTATTAAATACAGGACTGGTTATCTGATAAATATTATCTCCCGGACAAATAGGGTGAATACCCATGGCTGCTAACACATACCAGGCAGACATCTGACCTACATCTTCATTTCCACAAAGTCCATAAGCATCTGTTCCATAGGCAGCACTGCATATTCTGCGTGTCCATTTCTGTGTAAGATATGGCACTCCAGCTGTATTCAGCATAAAAGGCACATGATGCACAGGTTCATTGGGATGATTATAATAGTTATTCCACAAGAAATCGCCCGGTGTCTTTTCAAAGAAAGAAATCAACGAATCCCTGTAAGCCGCTTCCCCACCCATAAGAGTTTTTAAACCTTCAATATCATGAGGAACAAACCATCCCTGCTGATAAGGATTACTCTCGATACATCCTTGTCCGTGAGTAGTTTTCCCTTTCCATTCGGTCCACCCTCCATCAGCAGTTCTTGCTCTGAACCATTTTACCTCGTCGCTCCATAAATTCTTATAATCTTCAGATCGATTATAATATTCTTCAGCAATTTCTGGTTTATTCAACGATTCGGCAAACTTACCCATACACCAGTCAGAATACGCGTATTCCATAGTCATAGATACTTTTTTAGGAATAAATCCAAGAGGTTCATTTGTAAATGTATCTACGGAATTTTTACAATATTCAAAAGCCTTGTCGATATCATAATTTCTGATTCCTTTTTCGTACGCATCCACAATAACAGAAACCGCAGGGTTACCCAACATACAACCTGAATAGGAATTGAGCATTTCCCAGCGGGGCAGATACGCTCTGCCGCTCAGTTCGGCCATTTGCAATAAGGAGTTGATTTCATCATTCACCATGGAAGGGTTGATGACGGTTTGAAGCGGAAACTGAGATCGGAACACGTCCCAACCGCTAAAAATGGTACGATAGGTAAAATCATTGGTTTGATGTACCTGTTTATCTGCACCTATATATTTTCCGTTTACATCGGAGAAAGTCCGAGGATCGATCATGGTATGGTAAAGCGCCGTGTAGAAAATGGTTTTTTCATCTTCACTGCCGCCTGAAACTTTCACATTTTTAAGCGCATCGCTCCATAAATTCCTTGCTTGCTGACGTACCTTATCAAAATTCCAGTGGTTGATGTCGTGTTCCAGGTTTTCTTTGGCACCTTCAACACTCACAAAGGATATTCCACTTCTTACAAGAACCTGTTCCCCTTCGGTGGTTTTAAAGTTGGAGTAAAAGCCAAGGTGTTTTCCCTGCATTTCTTTTGCGTTTTCAAAACGGGGAGCATTTTTAACCGCATTTTGATAGGCTTCTTTGCGAATATGTCGCATTTTCCTTCCTTCGTCAGGAATATCTGCGCTCCAGATGCCATAATCTTCAAGAGGTTTGCTAAACTGGCACCAGAAATATACGACATAATCAGCTTTACCGGCTCCGGCACCCCAACCGCCTCCTTCAGGTGGACATTTCATCCAACCGGAAATTGTATTTTCGTTCTCAACCTTAACATATTGTTCTGTGGATGTACCGCCAACCCTGCGCGACAAATCTATTTGAATTCGCGAACTGTCGCTTTCGGGATAGGTAAAACGGATGATTCCGGCACGTGGAGCCGCGGTGAGTTCGGCTCTAACCTTATAATCATCCATGGTTACAGCGTAATATCCTGCTTCCGTTACTTCCGTATCGTGAGTATATCTGGAACGATATCCTCCTTCTGGCTCGGCGGGAATTCCCCGGTTGGTAATCAGTTCTCCCACCGTTGGTGTAACCAAAAAGTTACCCAGATCGCCAAACCAGCCCACACCGCTCATGTGAGTAAAGCTAAAACCTTCCATGGTTGGGTGTTCGTACGAATAACCACTTCCATTATCTCCACCTGTATATGTATCCGGACTTAGCTGAACCAATCCAAATGGTGTAGCTGCCCCCGGGAAGGTCTTACCGAAACCGTGTGCATCCTTTGTTTTTTTTCCGTAAGTAATGGCCCCGATAATCGGGTCGATATAATCAACAGCTTCTTTATCCGGTTTTGGTGAACAACTCAACACCATCACCCATAAAAAGCCCACACTTATAAATTTGCTCATTCTTACCGCTACCATAATCTTAGGATATTATTTATCTGACTTATAGATATCTACTTCAACATCATTTTGTTTCACGGCTCCTTTGGTGGTTCGTCCATTTTCTACCAGGCTAACAAGTTCCGCTTTTAATTCCTCTACAACTTCAGGATAATCCTGGAATACATTGTTTTGTTCTGCCTCATCATTTTCCAGGTTGTAGAGCTGTATCTCAGGTAACCCCTGCTTTCTGGCTTGTTTATCGTTAGGTCCCGACCAACCGCCAGAACCAGGGCACAATTCCAGTTTCCATTTTCCTCTGCGTATGGAGAACTTTCCTTGAATGGAATGATGGATTACTGCCTCATAAGGACTTGCTACCTCCTTATCCTTCAGCATTGAAAGTATACTGTAGGAGTCTTCTCCTGCGTCTTCCGGAATTTGTATTCCTGTTATTTCAGCACAAGTGCCCAACAAACTGGTTAGACAGATCAAATGGTCATTTTTAGATCCTGCTTCAATTTTACCGGTCCACTTTGCGATAAAAGGAACTCGGTGCCCACCTTCCCAGATATCCGATTTAGAACCTCGGTATTGGGCACTTGGATAGTGACCAAATTCTTTCTCCAGTTTACCTCCCCTTGCTGCAGGATAGGAGCATCCGTTATCGCTGGTAAAGAATACAAGGGTATTCTCGTCAACACCATTTTCTTTTAGGGCATCAATAACTTGTCCTACCACGTCATCCGTTTCCATTACAAAGTCGCAATAAGGACTCATTCCACTTTTACCCTGCCATGCTTCTGATGGAACAATAGGTGTATGAGGTGAATTCAGTGCCAGGTATAAAAAAAATGGATTGTCTTCTTTTGCTTTTTCGGCTATATATTGACTGGCGTTTTTACCCAGGAATTGCAACATTTTAATGGTTGGCATGTTTTTAATGACTTTACCATCTTTAATCACCGTTTCCATGGATGCCGAGTGATGAAATCCAAGATAAGTATCGAATCCGCGGGTAATTGGCCCATTAGGAACTATTGAACCAACAGGCGCCGGACCCGGTCTCCTTTTACCCTGATATACATCGACCGGATTACCCTCTGCATCATTCACCGCGAAACCCAAATGCCATTTTCCCATGGCAGCGGTTTGGTAACCTGCTTTTTTTAGTAATGCCGGTACAGTTAACTGGTCATCTGCAATTAAGGGCTCAAACTCCTGACCTCCGCCAAGTACACCATCTTGCAATCTCGAGCGCCAGGCGTAACGTCCTGTAAGCACACCATAGCGAGTTGGCGTACATACAGATGAACCAGAATGCGCATCTGTAAATGTCATCGACTCAGCTGATAACGCATCAATTTGTGGCGTCTTAATTTTTCCTTTTTCAGGATTTAAGCATTGCACATCGCCATAACCTAAGTCATCGCAAATGATGTAAACAATGTTTGGCAACTTGTTTTCCGGCTCCTGGCTACAACTTGCCAAACTTGCTATCAGTAGTATTAGAAGTATTCCCTGAAGACTTTTATTTATTTTACTAAGCATATCACTAGTTCTCTTCTTTAATTTATCTATTTTCCGATGTAAAATCACGTTGCCTGTTAAATAAGACTATGATGCGTCAGTTTGGTTTTCTTATTCTTACCGGGAATAAAACCCCGTGCTATTCATCTTAACCCCTCAGGGGTTGATTTGCATCTCTATTAAATGTACGCTTGTGAACTTTTCAAGTAAATTATAAATGTTCTCACCTGGTACTTCCCTGCGTTCTTTTCTACTTCAACCTAACTTCTGTTACTTTTCCTAACAGGTTGCCTTTCTTATCAAACAGTCCGGCTTTAAGTAATGTTCTTGGCTTTGTTTTGAACACACCTTCATATTTGCTGGCATCCGTTGTAGGTTCATCTCCATTCAACGTGTAATAAATATCGTAACCCACCATCTCGGTTTCGAGATAAACTATGGCCTCATTTTTAAGTTGATTGATTGCAAAAGGAGCATACACTGTGTACATGCTTGTCGAATAATTGATTTTATCGCGATCGAGACGTGGAAAATGTGCCTCTAGAGCACCCTGGAACCTCGCCCAATCTTTTAACTCTGGCTGACTCCAGGCCACTTCAGCATTGGCAAATGAGCGCGGGTATAACATGTACTCACTGTGCGATTCGGTGGGCGTAAACTCGCCCCATAGACAAGCCTCGGTACCTTTTACCAATTTCGCTTCTGCGGCAGTCAACTCTTCCGGTATAGGCTCATAACTGTATACCTTCCATAGAGGCAACACTACTTTAGGCCCTTCGGGTTCCATATCGGTTGGCCCTTGAACCTGGGCGATATAGGAATGATTGTATGATGCCTGAATGGTTGGATAACCTCCCTTAGGCGCATCAATATGTGGCGTGTATTTATTTCTTCTCCAGGCCATAATGGTGGCTCCCTGGGCTCCTTTGCCACTCAAGATCTCGTCCCAGCCAATCATGGTTTTCCCTTTGGAAGTTACCAGCTTATTTATGCGCTGGATAAAATAACTTTGCAGTTCTTCTTCGTCTTTCAAATCATTGTCCTTCATTACCTGCTGACAAAGCGGGCATTTTTTCCAGTTCGTCTTGTTACACTCATCCCCACCAATATGAAGATATTCTGATGGAAATAATTCCGCGACTTCCGTAAGTACATTGTCCAAAAATTCGTAAGTAGTCTCTTTACCTGCACATAAGGCGTTGTCAGGTGCTTTTCCTCCGGTAGCCACTTCAAAATTCGCGGAATCCACGCAACATAAATGTGGGTAGGAGGCAATCAGCGCCTTACTATGTCCGGGCACATCAATCTCAGGAATGATTTCAACATTTCGAACACGTGCATACTCAATGACTTCTTTAATATCTTCTTTGGTGTAAAAACCACCTATTGTTTTGGGCTCTTCAGGTGAGGCTAATTCTCTACTCCACCAGGCAATACCACTTCTATCAGCACGCCAGGCTCCTTTTTTAGTTAAGTTCGGGTACTTATCAATTTCTATTCTCCACCCCTGGTCATCGGTTAAATGCCAGTGCATTTTATTCATTTTGTAGGCAGCAAAAATGTCAATCTGTTTCTTCACCCATTCTTTGGATTGAAAATGGCGCGATACATCCAACATCATTCCCCGCCATTCGAAACGAGGATGGTCTTTAACTACCAAACATGGAAGCTCAAAACTTTCAGTGTTAACCGGGATAGTTTGCCTTAAAGTTTGAAAACCATAAAACAAACCGGCATAAGTATTTGCCTTTATAATGATTGATTGAGAAGAAACATCTAATTGATATCCTTCCTTGGCAATTGATTTGTCTTTGGTTAAATCAAATAGAATATAATTGGATGCAGGTGTTCGCGTTCCTGACTTAACCTGAAACTTTATTCCAGTGTCATTCA
This sequence comes from Saccharicrinis sp. GN24d3, assembly GCF_052400645.1. NCBI lineage: Bacteria > Pseudomonadati > Bacteroidota > Bacteroidia > Marinilabiliales > Marinilabiliaceae > Saccharicrinis > Saccharicrinis sp. GN24d3. Next base: position 232,548 of record NZ_JBQTGI010000003.1, on the reverse strand, counting down.
ATAACTTTTCACCAATATAGGGCTGAAAATCACTTTTAAACTTTGTTGGCACATACACCGTGGTATTTGAGGATAGCAAAAAACTGCCCTCCTTCGTCACCACTGATTCCGGTTGAGGAATAAAGGCTGGTGACTTCTCCTGAGCCTTCACCGCCAAAGCGATTAATGCAATTGCTAATATGGATAGTATCTTTTTCATTCTAATTAAATTTATTAAAGATGTATCAACTCTTGGAATAGTATATACAGCTAATTAATATCCCACATCTTACAGCGACGGCCGTATCCTATGGTAAAGGCATTGGCATGGTACTTCCCCCAGCCCATGCAAACTGAGGGAAGAAGATATTTTAGTTGTATAAATTTTCTGCGATGATTCGTGCTACTTCCTTTCCTTGAGCCTTTTTCCCCGTTTCATTATAATGCACATTGCCTGGTTCAATGCACCATTCATTAAAATTGGGTTTGGTAAAGGCATATAAATCGTTGATCATAATAGAAGGGTATTTGGCCAATACATCTAACGCGGCTTTATTGTACTTTACACTGTCGCCTGCCAACCTACCTGCTGCGCCTTGGGGAACCGGAGTTGTTGTGGCAAATATCAGTGTTGCTGTAGGAAATTCTTTCATTAGATATGTACAAATTTTATCGAGTTTTTCCTTGTAGCCTTCGATGGATGATACCTGTTTACCATTCTCTTTATCCAATTTGCCTTTCGACATATATTTTAAGTCGTGCAAGCCAACATTAAAATGAATCACATCCCATTTAAAATCCCAACCATTTTTAAGGTAAGGCTGAAACATGGCTTTTTTCATCTTTTCCATTCCAGGAATAAAATTTTGAGTGGCACCTCCATTGCGGTAAGTTCGAAATACATTGGCTTTTCCTTGTAACTGTTCACGTACCTTTAACGTGTAACCAATTGAAATGGAATCGCCATATAAAAAAACATTCGGCAATCGTTTTTGTGGATGTACATATGCATATGCTGCCTCTTTGATTCTATAATCACATAATTTTGTCCATGCCTCACGACAAACCTCCTCTTTGCACCTTTTACTCCCTCCTGCCCATAAATTAGAAGTTAATCCAAGTACTACTGAGGACGCACCCATATATTTTAAAAACTCTCGTCTTTCCATTTCTTACAACAAATTACAATCCGACCACAAAAGTGTTAAATGATTTAGCATCTACTTCAGCCTTCACAACTTTATCGTTAACATTAAGTTGCAACAAGCTCTTTTCTTTGTTAGGATTGTATGCCAACACTTTAACTTCGTTTGTTTGTGAGCTATAAAATGCCAGTGTGTTTTGGTCGTTACCGTCAGTATCTATTTTCACATCACCGGGCATCACAAAAGCGCTTAGGTGTTTCATCAAATAAAACTCAGGATTATAAGTGATTGATTTTGTTTGGCTATCAATAGAAATCATCGAATTTTGTTTCCAACCCCACTGGCTTTTTCCCGTTTCATCCAAGATCATATTCCAATACATATAAGCATTGGTACCATTTTCGAAGTAATGTTTCATCAGGTTGAAGGTGTACTCTGCTGCTTTCCAATCGTTAGAACCATCTCCACATTCGGTTTCCGTTTGCATTAAACTCATTTGAGGATATTTGGCATGAACTTTTTCAATAGCTCCTTTCCCGGCCCACTGAAAACCAACTCCTTTTACGATATCCAGTGCATTTTTATAGAGAAGTACACTGTCTACTCTTTCTATATGCGGACGCTCAATTGTACCTAACCAGATATCAGATTCAATGTTATCCTCATTGAATTGTGGGGCTAAATAGTCCGCTATAAAAATCCCCAGGTCTTTGGGTTTCCATACACAAGAAGGGAAGTTTTGAGCCGAGTTAGGTTCGTTCTGAACATGTACTGCCTCAATTGGAATTCCTTCCTTTGCGTAGGCTTTTATAAATTTGGAGAAGTAAAGTGCATATGCTCTAAAATACTCCGGCTCAGTAATAAACCTGGAAACTAATTCTTCTGTTGAACTTAATTTAGGATCCAAATCGTTTACATTAGGATTTGCTTTACAAGCATAGTGCTTGTTATGTTTCATCCAGGATGGCGGACACCATGGAGAAGCCCAAACTCTGACCTGCGAATTCAGTTTCTGAGCCTCATGGATGTAAGGTATCAGACGTTGCTTATCGCGTTCGATGGAAAAGTTCTCCATTGCAAAATCTTCAGGTGTTTCGTTATGACTATACCAATTCACTGCATAATCATTAGCACCGATAGGCATACGACACAAGTTAAATTTACACCCTGTTTCCGTGTTAAACAAGTCGTTTAATAGCTGTTGTTTTTCGCTAGGCGTAACCATATTCAACGCTTCCCAACCCATTTCGTTAAAACAACCGCCAAAACCTTCTATTTCTTGTTGCTGCTTTTCCGTATCTATATTTACAACTACATGTTGCAATCCTTCTTTCGATGGGGAAGAAATTTCATTTGTTACCCAACGGTCTTGATCTGTTGTACTTACCCATTTTACATCTGGGGTTGTTGTGCAGGCCAGGCAAGAAAAGATGACCGCTAGCAGACTTAATTTGATAGTTTTCATATGTATTTTTTATTATAGAAACAATGCTGATTTAAACCCGCAATATGCATTAGAAAATCTATTACACATTGAAATTGTTTCAAAACAAGACACTCCGCTGCTTCACTTCAACTCACCATAACGATGCTCCCGAAAGTAATCGGGACAAGTTATGCCTGGTTTCAGTAAAGCCTTGTTTTATTGCATTTTCAATGTTCACGACGAAGTTCTAATGCCTAATCCGGGTTAAACAGAGACTCGAACAATCCGCGCTTACATAATATAATATCCACAACTTCGACTAAACTCACGAAAAAAAACAACATTCACTAATTTATTTTTAAAGTGTGAATGTTGTTTTTGTTATTACGTAGATCTATTTCAGTACAAATATTACCTATTTAATATATACTTTATGGTTTGGATGGTAGCATCTTCATTAAAATACATTTCTTCAAAACAGGCTGATCGTTTATGAAAAGAACCTTGGTTTACATCTCCCCTATGATAGAAGAAATACCACTTGCCATTACATTCAATAACAGATGCATGATTAGGGGCCTGGGGAGCATCCGGCGCCAATACCCCCTTTAAAGTCGCATATTGAGGTAAAGGTTCATCTGCCATCCAATATTTGGTTACTTTACCAACCCTGGCATGAAAATAATAAATGCCATTGCGTTTAAATACGTGCACAGCTTCACTAACTGTTTCTTTACTTAAACGAACCCATGGTCCATCCAGCTCAACCATATTATCTTTGAGTTTTGCTCCCATTATATGTGCTCCTTTATCGCCTATATTTACTTTATGGTCATTGCCATAAATATAGGCTTGTCCATCTTCATCCACTATTACGGTTGGATCAAAAATGGTGGTGATTTTATCACATACTGCTTCTTCCCAAGGACCTACAGGTGTTCTACTCTTTGCTACACCAATGTGTGTTTTATCGTATGGAAAATAAAAATAATACCAGCCATCTTTATAGGCCACATCCGGTGCATTCATCTGTCCTTGTGCCCAGGCATATTCACGAGGTTTTAAAACCACACCATGGTTTTTCCAGTTGACCATATCTGCCGATTCCAACACCAGATAGTCTTGCATCGTGCTGAAATTTACAGCCGTATCCTGATCGTGTGAACAATACACATATACCTTCCCGTTAAATACTTCTGCTGCAGGATCAGCTGCATACAAGAAACCTGGATCGCTTTTATTCAATATTGGATTCTGAGATTTAACGATTTGTGCGCAAATAACCAGAAATATAATTAATACAGTTCTTCTAATCATGATGAATCAATTATTTTACGTTCAGTATACCTCTTAATCTAATGTCTTTAGAAGAAGCCCCAATCATAATTCTAAAGTCTCCCGGTTCAACAACTCTTTCCATATCAATATTTAACATTGAAAGGTCATCGGGAGTCAGTGTAAATGATAATTGCTTTTGCTGTCCGGCATCTAATGTAACTCTTTTAAAGCCTTTTAGTTCTTTAATAGGTCGTGAAACCGAAGCCAATTCATCGCGAATATAAAGTTGAATCACTTCATCTCCTTTTACTTTACCCGTGTTTTTTACATTGCAGGTTATGGTAACTGATTCATTGGTGTGGATACCGTTTTTACTAAAACCTAGATCAGAATATTCAAATGACGTATAGCTTAAGCCATAACCAAATGGGAACAATGGCTGCCCAGTCAGGTTATGGTAGTTATCACCCCTACCTGTTGGTTTATTGTTGTAATACAACGGGCACTGCGCTTCATCCACAGGAAAAGTTATCGGTAACCTACCAGCGGGATTTTCTTCGCCAAATAAGACGTCTGCTAAACCATTACCTCCATTTTCACCCGGATACCAGGCCATGATGATGCCATCTACCTGATTCATCCAGTTACTCATGGTTATGGCACTTCCACCAACCAGAACAACAACGGTAGGTTTTCCTGTTGCAGCTACTGCTTTGATCATATCCTCCTGATGACCCGGTAACGCCAATAGGGCACGATCCTGAAATTCTCCTTCGTGAATACCGGCAACAACGACAGCCACATCGCTTTTCTGTGCAGCTTCAACTGCGCCGGCAATTTGTTGTTCCCACTCCTGCACTACATTGGCATCCCACACTAGCTTAAACCTGGCATTTCCGGCCGACTCAAAAAACTCTATTTTTATATCATACTCTGTACCTTCCTCAAAATAAAAATCTTTAAGAATGGTTTGGTACGATCGTTTTTTCCAGTTATCAATCAACAACTTACCATCAATATATAAACGGTATCCATCGTTGCCTTCAATACCAACTTTGAAAGCACCTGTTTCAGGCCCCTTGATCTTTCCTGTCCAACGCACTGAATACCAATCATAGGCCAAGTCCTTATGGGGAGAGAACAGCGTCCAGCCAAATTGAATTTTCTTGTCGTTACGACTTACTTGAGGTTCACCTTCCAATTTTATGTTATTGAAATATTCTCCTGTCAATCCGTTGACTTTGTCGCCATTTTTTACTGTGGATAAAAACCCGGAAGGAACCACTTGATATGTTCTGCTATTGAGTGGAACACCGCTTGCATAATGAATATTATCCTCACTTATTACATTTTTTACACCATCATAGATGTTCACAATATTGTTGCCCGGTCCACTGTAACCACCCAAACGGCCCGCTTTAACATCATAGCCTATAAGAGCAATCTTATTAATGTTTGACTTTTTTAAGGGAAGAACTTGATTGTTGTTTTGCAATAACACCATCGATTTGGCAGCTGATTTACGTGCCAATTCCCAGTGTGTTTGGTGTCCGTTCCAATGAGCTGCCTTTTCAGGATCTACATAAGGGTTTTCGAACAGACCCAATTCAAACTTCGCCTTAAGGATTCTACTTACTGCTTCATCAATTGCTTCTTCGTTAATTATTCCCTCTTTAAAGGCTTTATAAAACAATGGATAGTGATCGTAGTTGGTTTGAAACATCACATCTAACCCGGCCTCCACTGCTTCTTTAGTTGATTCCGCATTGTTTTTTGCGGTAAAGTGCAATACATTAGATCCACCTGTTGCTCCTGCATCCGAGATTACAAATCCCTTGAAACCCCATTCTTTCTTAAGCTTATCACGCAGTAGCCACTCACTGGCCGTACATGGACTGCCATCAACCGAATTATAAGCAGTCATCACAGATCTTGCCCCTGCTTTTTGAAATACCGATTTAAAGGCCGGGAAATAAATCTCCTCCAACAAGCGTTCGCTAAAACTAATGGGATAACTGTCGCGTCCTCCTGCTCCCACATTGGCCACGAAGTGTTTTGGCGTAGTTATTACTCCTTGGTTTTCGAACTGGCTGATAAAAGCCATAGCCATTTGCGTGGTCAAATAAGGATCTTCTCCATAAGTTTCTTCAACCCTTCCCCATCGAACATCACGTGCGATATTTAAAACGGGAGATAAGATTTGCCTGATGCCTCGTGTTTTTGTTTCCCGTGTGATAGCCCTGGCTACATCGCCCACCAAAGTGGTATCCCAGGTAGCAGCTAATGCTATGGCCTGCGGAAAGGCCGTAGCTCCATCGCGCGTTAAACCATGTAACGCTTCATTAAAAGGGATTAAAGGAATACCTAAACGAGTGTCCTCCACAAAAAAACGTTGAATCTTGTTCATTTTCTGGGTCATTTCAAACGCTGTACCTGAGGAACCATAATCCATCATCTGCTCGGCGGCATTGCCCTGTTTCCCTTTACTGGCTACCTGAAAACCAAAGCAACCATTTTTGTATTTGCTCATATCGTCGCTCAAATCACCCGGAATCATGAACATTTGCCAGAATTTTTCTTCCAGGGTCATCCTGCTCAATAGATCCTCCACCCTTTCTTCCAAGGGTAATTTAGGAGTTTGATATGGATGTTTCTTCTTAGCTGATGCAGTAAGTGCGCTTAATATCAATCCGCAAATTAGCAGGCCTTTCAATATTCTTTTAAGATTCTTCATATTTCTTTTTTCTATCATTTCAACAAATCATTCTTAAGTCATGTAAATCAGTTCTCCTCCTTAACAAGAGGAGTCTGGTGAGGTACGAACCGAGAGGTGGTATAAATACTTATTTTCCATCATATAAGAATATACTTAATAAAGGTACTAAAACCACCTCCCCTCTCCTGCGTCGAGGTACTTTCCGTTTGAGCGGAACAGGCCCTCCTGTGCAAGAAGGAGAACCTACTCCCGTATCTTGTCTTTTTTAACATTCTCTAATTGCTGCCATTCTTCTACCCCGTCATTGCTTAGTATTTTTCCTTTGGTGCTTCTGCCGAATTCGATAATTTGTAATAAATCATTGCGATATACTTCAAGTAATTCAGGATGTTCGGCTTCTAAATTATTTACTTCTTCAACATCGTCTTTCAGATTGTAAAGTTGCACTTTGGGCATGGTATCCGTTACAGCTTTATTTCTACTTACATTAGGATAACTCCATCCTCCTGAACCTGGACATAATATTAGCTTCCAATCTCCTTTGCGATAAGCAAAATCGCCTCTTACGGAGTGATGAATTATACTTTTTCGAAGTGGAGCTGTACTTGAAATTCCTGTAGCTCCTAAATGACTGTAACTGTCCTCGGCGGTATTATCCTCATATTTTTCTCCCAGTAAATCAGCTACCGTTGCAAAAAAATCGGTAGTACAAACCAGTTGTTCAGATTTACCTGGTTTGATATTTCCTTTCCAAGTCATGATATAAGGCACACGATGACCGCCCTCGAAAATATCGGATTTATAACCTCTGAACACATAACTTGGGTCATGTCCTTTTGAAAGCAATTGTTTAAAATTAGCTTGCGGAGAACAGCCATTATCACTGGTAAAAACAATTAGTGTATTTTCGGAGATGCCATTTTCGTTTATAGCATTCATCACTTCACCAACCACCCAATCCACCATTAAAACAAAATCGCCATAAGGATTATCCAAACCACTTTTACCTTGAAACTCTTTGGTCGGTAAAATTGGTGTATGGGGTGCCGGCAGCGGCATATAGATAAAAAATGGATTATCCCGACTGGCATGAGCGCCAATGTAATCAACTGTTCTCTTTGTTATTTCGGGAAGTGCCTGTTCGTGCGAAAAATCATCAGATGTTAAGCCTTTTCGCCAGGTAGCTTGTTTAACCTTTCCTACGGTGATGTGGGTGGGCACCATTGTTGGCTTATCGTTTTCCACCCATACATAAGGAGGCATATCTAAAGATCCGCAAAAACCGTAACTATAGTCGAAGCCGTGAGTATTCGGGCCATTTTTAACTGGTTTGGTGAAGTCCACTTCCGGACGGGCGTTCAGTTTGTCAATGTCAATAGAGTCACTGTTGTTTAAAGTCCAATCCCAACCCAGATGCCATTTGCCAATAAAGGCTGTGTTATATCCATTTTTTTTAACAAGATCAGCAACCGTTGTACGGTCCTGTTTTATAAGCGACTTTGAATAACCGCTTAATACCCCTTGTTTTAATTTACTTCGCCAGTTATATCGCCCCGTTAAAATACCATACCTGGTAGGGGTACATACCGATGAACTGGTATGTGCATCTGTAAACATAACTCCTTCCGAAGCCAGTTTATCCAAATTGGGAGTAGATATTTTTGACGCATTGTTGTAACAAGAGACATCTCCATAACCTAAATCATCTGCTAATATGTAAATGATATTAGGTTTGTATTTCTCTCCTCTATTAGCACATATATTATAGCAAGTAGTAACGCATAAAAAAATTATAAATAAAATCCGTATCATGGTTATTCTATTGACGCTGTTATACATTTTTCCAGATGATTAAGTTCTTCTATTAATGCAGATTATTCTTCAGATCATTATCGTAATCTTCCATCATCTTCTGCAATCTTTGAACCACCTCAGGATTCTCATCGGCCCTATTGGTCGTTTCTGAAATATCATTTTTCAGATTATACAATTCCACATTTTCGTTTACAACCCTTAGCTTCCATTCCGCATTACGAATAGCCTCCAATACGGTGTCCTTATAAAAATAAAAAGCCTCGTGGGGCGTTTTCGCACCTTTCTGGCCTGATAAAAGCGGCCAGATATCTTTACCATCCAGCGATTTTTCCGTCAGGGAGGATCCGGTTAGATTAGCGATAGTTGGCATTAGATCAATGGTTGAAGCTATTTCGGAACAGACGGTACCAGCCGGTATTTTTCCTTTCCATTGCGCGATCATTGGCTCGCGCATACCTCCTTCGTAGGTTTGAAACTTAAATCCCCGCAAAGGCAACGCGCTTCCTCCGTGACCATTCTTTAAATTCCAGGGTCCGTTATCTGAGGTAAACACTACCAAGGTATTTTTATCTAAACCAAGGTCTTCAAGCGATTTTAGGATTTGCCCCATACTCCAATCCAGTTCCTCAATGACATCACCATATAATCCTCTTTCACTTCTCCCTTTAAAATCAGGAGATGGATATAATGGAATGTGTGGCATGGTATGAGCCAGATATAAGAAAAATGGCTTATCACGTTTATCCTGAATAAATTTTATCGCTTCTTCGGTATATCGTTTGGTTAAATAGGTTTGATCGACAGGATATTCAATTACCTCATCATTTTCCATTAACGGAACTTTACCCCCCCGCCATTTTTCTTCCCGAAGGCTATCCAAGGTCATTCCTTCCCTTAAAACAATATCTGAAGCCACTTTGAAATTACGGTTGACCGACATATCATTGCTAAAGGGAATTCCAAAATATCGATCAAACCCCTGTGAAACAGGCAAGTGTTCAGGCTTATCGCCCAAATGCCATTTTCCAATACAGGCAGTTTCATAACCTCGTTGTTTAAGCAAATCTGCAATGGTTACCTCTTTGGTGTCAAGTCCAGTCTCGCTATAAGGCCAAAGAACTCTTGGCACCCCTACTCTTGGAGGATAACAACCTGTTAATAAAGCTGCTCTGGAAGGAGAACACACTGACGATGCGGAATAAAAATCTGTAAAACGCATACCATCCTCGGCCATTTGATCAAGATTAGGCGTTTTGATCAACGGTGAGCCAAAACATCCCACATCCTGATAGCCCTGGTCATCGGTAAAAAAAATGATTACATTGGGTGGTTGAGGCGTTTGTGTACACCCCATCATCATTAAACTAATACAAAACAATAATCCTTTTATTATTCCGCTACCCCTTGATAAAATATTCATACTTAATTATTTTTTAATACTACCCACGGCAAACGATTATAAAAATAAATCGTTGTGGTTCCCTGTGTTTTTTTTGATTCTCAGTGGTTAGTATTTTTTTTCTTAAAAAAACCTTATAATATTTACTCCTATAACTTACAAAGCCTCTAAACTGCCATTTAAGGAATACGTCTTTCCCATTTCGGTATTCAATTCTATTTGCTTGTCTTTATATTTTAACTTGCAGACTTTTCCTGCTTTAGACAGCACATTCAGCTTTTCAAGCTTACCGTCGTTCCAGCTAAAAGTTAGTTCAAAACCTCCTCGTACGCATACTCCTGAAATATTACCCTGTTGCAATGCATCCGGTAAAGCCGGCAGCAAATCAATATGATCTAAATGACTTTGAACCAATAATTCGATAATACCTGATGTTCCTCCGAAATTACCATCAATCTGAAATGGCGGGTGTGCATCAAACAAGTTTGTATACGACCCTCCTCCCACTTTCCCATCCGGCCTTTCCGCAGGACTTAACAGTTTATGGATCATTTTATAAGATCTGTTCCCATCTAGAAACCGGGCCCAATAATTAATTTTCCAGGCCAGACTCCAACCGGTTCCGCCATCGCCCCTGAATTCAAGAGACTGTTTTGCCGCTTTCATGAATTCTGGTGTTTCAACCGGATTAATTTCCTTACCGGGGTATACAGCCCATAAATGAGATACATGCCTATGTTTTATTTTAGGATCATCTTTATCTTCCAACCACTCTTGCAACTGACCATATTGTCCAATTTTATTTGGTGCGATTCTCGGAATCAAGGCCGCTAACTTATTTGAAAAGTCTTTATCCACGCCTAAGATTTCGGAAGCTTCTATACATATTTCAAACAATGCTCTTATAATCTGATGATCCATAGTTGGTCCGGCCACCAATCCTCCAATTTCAGGCGAGTTAGAAGGGGAACTAATCAAATAACCTGTGTTGGGGTCTTCATACAGAAACTCCGTGAAAAATTGTGCAGCCCCTTTCATCAGGTGGTACTTTTCTTCTAAGAAATCTTTATCCTGCGTAAACAAATAATGCTCCCATATGTGTGTGGATAACCACGCCCCTCCTGTTACCCAAATCCCGTGATTGGAAGCATTAATAGGTGCAGCTCCCCGCCAAATATCTGTATTGTGATGTAGGACCCAGCCGTTACAATCGTAATGTTCTTTAGCCACAATTTTTCCTGATTGAGCTACCTCTTCAAGCATAGTAAATAAAGGCTCATGACACTCCGACAGGTTAGTCAGTTCGACAGGCCAGTAGTTCATTTCGGTATTGATATTTACCGTATACTTACTTTCCCAGGGTGGCCTTATGTTATCATTCCAGATCCCCTGAAGGGTTCCGGGACGAGTTCCCTGCCTGCTGCTCGCTAGCATCAGATAACGACCGTACTGAACATATAAAGCAAGCAGTTGAGGATCATCAGGATTTAATGCAAAAGCTTCAATTCTCTTTTCGGTGGTTATTTTAGATTTACCGTTATCACCAAAATCGAGATTAAAGCGTTTGTACAGTTTTTGATAATCTTCAATATGAGCCGTTTTTACATCTTCAAATTTTTTATCCTCTACTTGTTGCATTGCTGAGTTTGCCAAATCCTTAGCAATCCCACTAACATCCTTGAAATTAATGTAATTAGTAGCTGCTGTAAGATATATGGTGGCATATCTGGCTTTACTTACCCGTATTTTCCCATCTTCAACCGACAGTTTACCATTGGTTTTTACTTTCAAGCTGGCGATCCCGTTCAGGGCACCATCTTTTACTTGTACCTCCAACATCATTGCATTTTCAGCAATACTCACTGATTTCTGCTCATGCAGCGCATCAAAAAATAATTTAAAGTCGAGGGCTTTTTTCTTATCAGCCGATAATTGAATGGCAATGACCTGATCGGGAAAGCTGGCCAATACTTCTCGCTTAAAGTTGGTTTTACCCACTTTATACGAAACGCTTGAAATGGCCTTTTCAATATCCAGAGTACGGGAATAATTTGTGTAGTTTTCGTGCCCCGGAAATTCGATAAATACATCACCAAAAGGTTGATAAGCTTTTTGTTTGAGTGGCACACTCATAAATTCATCCGAAGCCAGATGTGTAGCTTCCAATTGTTTTCCTTCTGAAAGCAACTGTCTTATTTGAGCCAGATATTTATGTGCTCCTTTATGGGCATAATCATGAGGTTGCCCGGTCCATAAGGTTTCTTCGTTAAACTGGATATGTTCCTTTTCAACTCCTCCGTATATCATGGCTCCCATGCGACCGTTTCCAATGGGCAAGGCATCAGTCCATTTATCGGCAGGCTGATTGTAGAACAAACGAAAAGCAGTTTGGTTTTCAGTTGCACCGCCGGATATTACACCTGCAAAACCCAACATAAATGCAATTATTAACTTACTTTTTATCATGATTTTCAAATTTAGTATCAAACTAATTAATTCTAAAAGATATATTTTCCTCATCACAAAAACAGACTAAAGGAAAAACTATGATGCTTTATTTTTTTTATAATGGAACATCCTCATTGTTTATTGACCCTCTCTATTCTATTAAAGCCGGAGACGCTCTCCATTTTTTCTTTCAAGATTATTGCTACCTTCAGCAGGTTCAAGCAAGCCTGGTACTGCACTCCCTTATTACCCTAATTTAAGGCTGCCTGAAACTTTGATTTTATTCCTTACTCTTTTTTACCTCTACGTAAAAAGGCATGAGGTACTTTATTTTATCCTTTTCTTTTATCAATACTACCGGAATAATATCTGCTTCCCCTTTACCTAGGTCAAACTGACCCAACGAAAGCTTTCGATCCAAAACATGCTCAAAAGAAAAGTTTTGTTCCTCTTTTCCAATTTTTAGCTGAACCTCGCCATTACCTTCAATCACCTTCTTAAAATAAAGGTTAATTTCATATTTGCCGGCTTGTGCTATTTCCGTTTCCCAATATACAACTTCCTTTTCTGCATCCTTGTGAGCTGTGAAGTGCACATCGTTTAAATTAAGATAGACTGGATTTTCGAACTCAGTTCCAATCACCATTCGTGGTGAATGCACAATGTTTGGAGAAGCCTGCATGTCTGTAAGCCAGGTATCCAGTTCTTCTTTCAATTGTATAGCTACCTTTGTATTGCTGTTTACAATATTGTTCTGCTCGTAAGGATCGTTAGCTAAGTTATACAATTCAAACTCCTCTATTCCTGACGACTGGTCACAATTCCCAACAAACTTATGTTCCCCCCTGCGAACCATCATGTTTTTATATCGTTGAGGTTCTCTTCGCGTCCAGTAGCGACAAATGGAACGTTCGGGCAAATCGCTTTGTTCCTCTTTTAACAATGGCAATAAACTTACACCGTCAATCTTTCTATCATCTGGAATTTTCGCTCCACACAAGGCTGCAATAGTTGGAAAAATATCGAAATGCGATGCTGTTACCTCAATATCCCTGTTTCCTTTAAATGCTGCCGGATATCGCCAAAAACATGGCACATGAATCCCGCCTTCGTACACCGATGATTTACGACCTCGCATTCCGGCCAGATATCGATAAGGTATGGGTCCATTGTCGGTCATGAAAATCATCAAAGTATTTTCTTTTAGATTTAGTTGATCAATTTTAGCAAACAATCTACCCAGGTTATCATCAATATTGCTTACCATAGCATATACCTTTCTGGCCTTTTCCTTCATTGGTTCTGTCATTTCAGGAAAAGGTCTGCCATCATTCTCAAAGCCCGATGCCGGATCAATATCTTGATACCTATTGTAATACTCCTGCGGAACCTGCAGTGGATCATGCGGTGCATTAAATGCCAGGTAAAGGAAAAAAGGTTCTTCCTTATTTTCTTCAACGAAATCGATAGCGGCATTTGTGAACACATCGGAACAATATCCTTCACGCTCTACTATTTTACCGTTACTCCATAAGGTAGGACTAAAATAGCTCTTATTAAATTTTAAATGGTTAGGCCAATCTCCCCATTGTCCAATTCCACCCGACAAATGACGCAAGGTATAGCCAAACCCCTGGTCTTCCGGACGAAATGGGTAGTTATCACCTAAATGCCATTTACCAATCATACCCGTTTTATATCCTGCATCTTTTAATACTTCGGCAAGGGTTATTTCACTGGTTGCCATGATAGCTCCACCTTGATAGGTATCGTGTACTCCTGTTCGTAAAGAATAACGCCCCGTTAATAAAGAAGCGCGTGTTGGAGCACAAACCGGAGATACCAGGAATTCGCTGAATCGGGCACTCTCTCCGGCAAATTTATCCAGAACAGGTGTTTTTATATGCGGGTTTCCATAATAACCCAAATCGCCAAAGCCCTGATCATCCGTCATGATTAAAATGACATTAGGTTTTGAAGACTTGCCAGTTTCATTAACATGAGTGCAACCTCCCAAAACTAATATCAGAAATATACCCAGATAATCGATGGATTTTCTCATCACAGTTTCGTTAGTAAATATTGTTTTTTATAGCCCTCTCCCACAAATCTATTTTTTCAACCATCTCTTTAACCAATTCCGGATTTTCATTGGCCACATTGTTGGTTTCTCCAATATCCGATTTCAGATTAAACAACATAGGTTCAGCTTCCTTATTTGGCAACATCAATTTCCAGTCACCCTTGCGCATTGCTCTTCTTTTAACATACCCCCAGAATAGTTCACGTTGTGGCAAATCTTCTCCTTTGAATAAAAGATTTTTAATACTAATCCCATCAATTTCCTTAGGCATTTCTGCACCTATCATATCCACGATGGTAGGATAAAGATCCATGGTTAAAATAGTCTGGTCATTTACCTGGTTGGGGGCAATTTTACCCGGAAACCATGCCATGGCCGAAACTCTATGCCCACCTTCCCAAAGATTTGACTTATATCCTTTTAGAGGTCCATTACTTCCTACTTTTTTAATTCCGCCATTATCGGAACAAAAGAATACAAAGGTGTTCTTATGCAGGTTTAAGTCTTTCAAGGTACTCATAACTTTGCCAATACCTTCATCCATCACCTCTACCATTTCTTTGTAAATCAAGTCTAGTTCTTCTTGCGGTATATTAACCTTTAATTTCGGATCGTTTTTCCAGCCAATAGACCTTTCTGCTTTTGAGTTTCGACCTTGAAAAGGACCGTGTGGAGCCTCGTGCGGGATATACAGTAAAAAAGGTTTGTCTTTATGACGTTTAATAAAATCAACGGAATGTTTTGTAATTAAATCGGTTGAATACCCCGATTCTTTCTTTAGTGTATCGTCATACCACCAATCCTCATAACCTTCCTGATCGATATGCGAGTGATAATCCACATTACCTGAAACGTAACCTATATATTCATCGAATCCCTGATGAACAGGATTAAATTTTGTTTGGTAACCTACATGCCATTTCCCAAACATTCCGGTTACATACCCGGCCTCTTTAAAACTTTCTGCAAATGTTTTTTCGCTTGTTTCCAAACCATGATGTCGGTGATGCTTTGCCGTTACCACACCGTCAATACCCACACGTTGCTGATATTTACCCGTTAACAATGCTGCCCGTGTGGGGCTGCAAACCGGTCCGTTAGAGTGGAAGTCAGTAAACCGAATTCCTTCATGAGCCATTTTATCCAGATTTGGCGTATTAATGTACTTATTTCCGTAACAAGATAAATCACCGTAACCAAGGTCATCGGCCATGATAATAATAATATTTGGCTGCTCTGTTTTTTTAGGCGAACAATTGACAAAAATTACCCCTAAAAACACACAAAATAATATAAAATGACATTTTATCATTGATCCACTTTATTAAACAGTTTTATTCACAGTTTTTTAACATCCCCATCCCCGCACTTTTGGTGCGTCAGTTCCCTTAGCATCTAGGCTAAGGGGAAGGGCCTTTAGATTATTGGAAAAATACACATTTCCTAAAATTATTTTTTCAACATGTTAATCATGTCAAATTTTTAATCATCCCAATGCCTGGCAATAATATCAAGTATCTCAGGGTTTTCGGCATCTGTATCGCCCAGAGCGATTCTTTGCCTTAAGATTTCCTCCTTCATTTCCTTGATGATTTCCTGATATTCGGGATCATCGTAGGCGTTATGCAATTCGTTCGGATCTTTTTCTAAGTCAAAGAAATCCCAGTATTTACCTGTATTTGCACCTTCCTCATACTCATTATCTTTAAACCCATGACCGTAGAAAAAAGCCAGCTTAAAGCGTTCGCCCCGGATACCAAAATGTCCCGGACGGTTGGTCTGGTGCTCCCAATAGCGGTAATAGCCGTATTCTCTCCAATCTTTTGGCGTTTTCCCTCGTAAGTTCGAACGGAAACTATGCCCCTGCATTTCCGAAGGATACTTCGCTTTTGCATAATCTGCAAATAAGGCTGAAAAATCCACGTTTTCAATAATATCTGTATTACGGGTTCCTGCCGGAATCTCTTTAGGATATCGAATAACAAACGGCATATGAATGGATTCTTCATAAATCATTCGTTTATCGAACCAACCATGTTCTCCCAGAAAGTATCCCTGATCCGCTGTATAAATAACGATTGTGTTTTCTGCCAGTCCTGATTCATCCAGATACTTTAAAAGTTTACCTATGTTATCGTCGATAGCTGCCCCGCAGCGCATAAAATCTTTTACAAATTTCTGATAGGTCTTCATGCGGGCTTCTTCGTGCGTTAATCCATCGACCGAAAAAGGCAGCTCGGGATAAAACATATAATCTGCTTTCTCATCAGGGTGTTCTGTAGCAAAAAGGTAACGTTTTTTTAAATTATCAATAGACTGACCTTTGAAAGAGCGACCTGTTTCTTCCGCACCTCTGTCCCAAAATGAGTCTGGTACCGGTATTTCCTCATTACAATATAAGTGACTGAAGCGTTTGGGATAATCATATGGTTCATGCGTCGCTTTAAAGTGACACATGGCCATAAATGGTTTGGACTGGTCGCGATGCTCAATCCAGTCGATGGTCATATCCGCGATTACATCTGTACTAAAGCCCTCATAAGGGATACCCCCTTCATGTCCATCGCCCCAGTTTTCTTTTGTTTTTAATATTGGATCCCAATATCTTCCTTGTCCTGGCAAAACACAGTAATAATCGAAACCGGTTGGCTCTTTTTTAAGATGCCACTTTCCAATAATCGAAGTTTGGTAACCAGATGCTGTTAGGACTTTGGCAATGTTATTTTGCTTTGGGAAAAGTGAACCGCTCAGTGTTTTAACTCCGTTACGATGACTGTATTGTCCTGTTAAAATAGTTGCTCTACTGGGGGTGCAAATAGAATTAGACACCAAACAGTTTTCCAACACACAGCCTTCATCCGCCAACCGGCTGATATTGGGCGTGTGCACATAATCTTTAAGAATACCGCCATAAATACCCCATGCCTGTCCAGTATGGTCATCGGCCATGATATAAAGAATATTTGGACGTTTAGGTATTGTTTTGTTGTCGGTCTTTTTAGCATTTGTACAACTAGCTAATCCTGAAACGATAATAGCTAGTGATAGGACCCATTTAATTTGTTTATTCATTGTTAATTATATTAATTCTAATTTTTAGGGCTTTTTTATAACACAAAACATCGAAACCAGGTGCTTTGCTGATTATTATCTCCATTCCGATACATTCAACTTTGTATTCCAAAGTATCCCTAACATAAGGAGATGCATCGGTTTTACTCATATTATATACCTGGGGCTCCGCTGGGCTGCACTAGGCTATTACTCTACATTCCTATGGGGTTTAGTCCATAACTTCAACCTGTGCTTTAATCATTTTTGCGGATGATGAACCTATGCCTAATTCAAACTCTCCCGGTTCTACTATTATTTTCTGTTGCGCTACATCAAAAAATGAAAGGTCATCCGGTGAAACCGTAAATGTAACTTGGGTTGATTTTCCAGGATCAAGAAATATTCTTTTAATGCCTCTAAGACTTTTTAATGGTCTTACTTCTTTGCTTTCCTTATCGGTTACATATAACTGTACTACTTCCTCTCCGGCTACTCTTCCAGTATTGGTTATTGTAACACTTACTTCTACAGATTCATCCGCATTTATTTTAGATTCCGAAACACTTATATCCTTATAATCAAAATCCGTATAACTTAAACCATAACCAAATGGATAAAGTGCTTCACCTTCAAAATATCGGTAGGTTCTGCCTCTCATGTGATAACTGACAAATTGTGGCAGGTCTTTCACTGATTTATAGAAAGTCACCGGAAGTCTTCCTGAAGGATTATAATCTCCGAACAACACATCGGCAATGGCAGTTCCGCCCAACTCTCCGGGATACCAGGCTTCCAGTATAGCCGGCAGGTTTTCGTCTTCCCAATTAATAGCCAGAGCACTGCCGTTTAACATGACAAAAACGACTGGTTTGCCTGTGGCGTGTAAATCTTTGATTAATTGCTTTTGAATGGCAGGCAATTGAAGGTTGGTTTTATCACCTCCATCAAAACCATCATATGGAACCCGCATTTGCTCACCTTCAACAGCAGCTGAGATACCCCCCACAAAAATTACTGCTTCCGATTTTTTTGCTATTTCGATAGCCCTATCGTAAGAACTTGTCTCAGGTTTAATCCATTCCAGAATCATCTTTGTTGGGTAACCAATATGTTTACAATCGATATTGATGGCGTATTTTTTTCCTTTCTTCAAGAAAACTTTTGCTGTTTGTCTTCTGCGTTTGACTTCCTCCCAATTATTAATCAATATTTCGTCATTGATTGAAAGTCTGCTTGCATTACCTGCCGTTAACGACAACGTATACTCACCCGACACATCTACTTTTAAAATACCTTTAACATTTGCTGAGAACTCTCCATCTTTCTCCAGACCTTCGACTTCAGTGGTATTCCAGTTAGAGTTAATCACCTTCTCCATCCTTGATATTAGCGCTGTCCCCGTTAAATCTCCACTGTTATAGTATGTAGTCTGCAAACCTGGTTTACCGTCATAACTTAAAAAATAGGAAGGGATAAGCGTAAATGCTTGTTTTGTATCAATCAGGTTACATCCTGTTTCGAAATAAACTTTTGTATTCTCAGCAACTTTTTCTTCAATTCCCTGAAGTGGAGTAATGTAATTTTCAGGAAAACCGTTGTAATTACCTAATAACACTTCCAGGTGATTGGCATTAGGACCAACAACTGCTATGGATCCGATCTCTTTTTTCAATGGTAAGGTGTTATTTTCATTTTTAAGCAATACCATTGATTTGTGGGCAGTTTCCAACGATAACGCACGATGCTTTGGAGAACTCACCAAATCCATCGGAATTTGAGCATAGGGTACATTCTCCGGCGAGTCGAACATACCTAATTTAAAACGTGCCATAAAAATTCGTTTCAAAGACACATCAATTTCCTCCTCGGTAATCAATCCTTGTTCAACTGCCCCTTCAAGGTAAGCATATCTAAAACCACAATTTAAGTCACATCCTGCCTGAACAGAAACCGCTGCCGCTTCTTCTTCAGAGTCGGTAAAGTTATGGTAGTCATATACATCCCGAATAGCGTTACAATCCGAAACGATATACCCTTCAAATCCCCAATCTTTACGCAGGATATCGGTCAATAAACGAGGACTTGCACAACAAGGCTCGCCATTGGTACGGTTATATGCTCCCATGACTGAATAAGCTTTACCCTCTTTGATACAAGCTTCGAAAGCAGGCAAATAGGTATCATGAAAATCACGTTCGTTTACGGCAGCATCAAAGAAGTGTCTTTCAGGCTCAGGACCACTATGTACCGCAAAGTGTTTAGGTGTAGCCACCAGTTTCAGGTATTTCTCATCATCTCCCTGCAAGCCTTTTACAAAGCTCACACCCATGCGACCGGTCAGGTATGGATCTTCTCCGTAGGTCTCCTGTCCGCGACCCCAGCGTGGATCACGAAAAATATTAACATTGGGCGTCCAGTAGGTAAGCCCCTCGTATCTTTTAAATGAGTTGTTTCTTAATGCCTCATGATGTTTGGCTCTAGCCTCGTCGGAAATAGCCATTGCCGAACGATAAATCAAATCGCTATCAAATGTAGCAGCCAAACCAATAGCCTGCGGGAAAACAGTTGCTTTACCTGCCCGGGCAACACCGTGCAAACATTCGTTCCAATACTCATGAGCAGGAACTTCTAATCGCGGAATAGCAGGCGCATCGTTCATCATTTGCCCCACCTTTTCCTTCAAGGTCATTCGGGAAACAAGGTCATCAACACGTTCCTCAAAACTCAAACATTCGTTTAAATAGGCAGGTTTACCTTCTTCCTGAGCATGGCTTGCAACACATATAAACACCCAAAGGAACAAGGCGAATAATTTTGAAATATTTGCTTTTAGACTTAACATGATTATTTTCTTATTAGATTTATTATTGGCTTTTTTAAATGGTTTTAATCTTTATTTACCACTACAACCGATATGGACTGAGCGGGTATATCCACTACATTTGCCTGCTCATCTTTTAGCCAAATATCAAATGTCTTTGGTTTGTCAGACTCATTTTTTATAAAGAGATATACGTTCTTTTCATCTGCCAGCGTTATCGTTTCGTTATACCATGAGGCGGACGCAATTCTTTTCATTCCCGGACGCATGAACTTACCGAAAAGAGACATCGCAGCATAATCGGGGTTGTAGGTCACCGTTTTATTTTCACGGTCGATATTGATCAGGCTGTTTTGTTTCCATCCCCAACCACTTGTTTTTGTTTCATTTAAGATCATATTCCAATAGCAGAAGTTTGGCACCCCGTGATTGATGTATGAAGATACTTCGTCAAAGCGGGAGAATGCTTGCTTGACACTATTTTTTCCGCCAAAACAAATACCTTCCGTATGCAGAAATTTTATTTCAGGGAAAACGGCTTGCATATTTTCAATTTGTCTTGAGTTAATATACTGAATCCCGATGCCATCAACTGCTTCTCTCCAGCTCTTATTTGAAACAAACTCCAATCCGTCTAGTCTTTTAGCCGTGCGAAAAGATCCTGCCCAAATTTCAGCTTCAATGTTATCCTGTTGAAATTGAGGACGCAGATAATTAATAATAAATTCGCCCATTTGCTTTGGTGGCATATTACATGAAGGATATTTGGTAGTGATGTCCTGTTCGTTTTGAATCACGATTTTATCAACCTTGATACCCTCTTTTGCATAGGCTTTTACATATTTAGAAAAATACAGGGCGTATGCTTTGTAAATTTCAGGGTCGTCCTTTAAAACGTTTTTTGATGGGTTTTCCGTACCCCTATCCATTAAGCCCGACTCTTTCATCCAACCCGGAGGACTCCATGGCGAGGCAAACAAGGCCATATCGGGGTTATATTTATAAGCCAGCTGAATGTACGGTATGACCGTATTTTCTTCTCTCTTGATAGAAAACTTTTTCATTTTATAGTCATCCGGTGTTTCACTATAGCTATAAGCATCAATCCCAAAATCACTAGCGCCAACTGCGGTACGGCATACTGAAAAGTTAGAAGCATTTGGGTCAAACAAATTTTTCATGACATCCTTTCTTTCCGCATCATTTAAGGACATCAGTGCTTCCCCACCAATTTCATTAAACGCACCTCCAATTCCTTCAATGGTTTGAAAAGTAATATCCGGATAAACCCGTACCGATATTCCATCGTTGGTTGACATTCCCGCAATTACTTTGATAGGATTTGATGCAATCTCCTTCCCTTCAGTCAGCTCAATATAATATACCTTTGCATCGTTTTGAGCGCCTACAGATATTGCCATTGCCAAAACAGCAACTATTGAATATATAAACTTTCGCATATCGTTTTTTTATTGTTTACTTTACAAAATTGGCTTTAAGCACAAACGGAAAACTTTTCCCGTTCACCGCAGGTATCTTAATTGTCAGTTTTTCTTTGCTTTGTTTAAACCTGATTGATCTACCATCGTATAATTGCGCCAGGCTTTTCAATTTACCAGGATTTACCTCGCTAGAAACACCCAAAGAAGGAATTAAGATTTCTCCTTTTGCAGGATTCATAACAACAATATAAAAATCATCTCCCTGGGTGGTATAACGTACCTCGTCGTGAGCAAAGGCCGGAGTAGCTGTGGTTCGCTGGTTAAAATGCTCGCCTTTCTTTTGGGCTGCTACGGCATTTCTTAACTCAGCATCAACTGTTTCTACTTGCTCCCCACGTACGCTTTTGCCATCACCATACACTTTCCACGGACGTGTTCCGTAAATGGCTTCACCATTTACCTTCAACCAGTCACCAACCGTTTTAACCGTTTTCTTTATTTCATGAGGTATTGTTCCATCCGGATTCAATTCCATACTTAAAAGCAGGTTACCGTTTTTGCTCACTGCATCAACCAACATTTCCAAAATAGTTGTGGCATCATGTGTTAAATGACGGTCTTTCTTGTAAAACCAATCCGTAAAAGTAATTTCAGATTGCCAAGGATATTCGCGCAAGGTATTGCTACCTCCTGATTCCACTTCCTCAACAGTACCTTTCTCCTTCCTTTTAAGAAGCATTACAGCATCAATCTGTCCAGTTTTATTTAGGCTGTTATTGTACATTCTGCGGCATACTTCTTTGCCGTGGTCACCATAAGTAAATTTTAATCCATCGTTATACAATAAGTCTGGCTCGTATTTATCTACTAATTCAAGATGTCTCCTTTCCCAGTTTTCTTTAATGGAATCAATCATCTCCGGAGTGCGATCTTCTGGAGCAGGACCGTATAAATCTTTTGGATCTAAACCTTCCCACCAAAGACCTTTACCGTCTTCTTTAGTTAATCGTCCATCGTAAGGAACACCGGCTTTATCACCTGTTTTATCAGCACCAAAAGCTGGTTTCCACCAGTTTAAAAAGCGATCGTCGTGACTGGTAACACCAAATTTCAAATCTGCTTTTTGAGTTGCTGCTTTAAATTCTCCAATAATATCTTTTTTAGGCCCTACATTTACCGAATTCCAATCATGGTAAGTAGAGTTCCATAAATCGAAATGATCATGATGGTTGGCCAATGCCACAATATATTTAGCCCCGTTTTTTTTTGAGAAGTTAACTAAGTATTCTGCATCGAAGTTTTCGGCTTTCCAGGAGTTGATCACATCTTTAAAGCCAAACTCCGATGGATGTCCATAGGTCATTTCATGATATGCTCTTGCCATTTTACCGAACTTTTGCCTACCCACATCTTCCATGTACATATGGCGGGCATACCACCCCCCTCCTTGCTCTGGTGCGGCTTGTGGTCCCCAGTGAAACCAGATTCCAAATTTTGCATCTCGAAACCATTCAGGGCATTCGTATTCCTTGACGATTTCATCCCATGTTAAATCCTTCTTTTGCGCATTAACAACTATAGCAAAAAAAACTACAAATGCTAATAACTTATACCGTAGATTCACTCTCATCATATCTTATTTATTTTTCTTTAAAATTATAGTCTTCCGGATTATCGTATAACCCAAATTCTTTTTTGCTTAAATCGGCAGGATCGCCGGTTTCCTCAATTAACTCTTGTAATTCTTTTAACAGATCCTCTTTAATTGAGCCATATTTTTCGTCCTCAACTAAGTTGGCCAGCTCTAAAGGATCGTTCTTCAAATTAAATAATTGATACGTAAACACATCGTGTTTTGCACTCACAATTAATTTATAATCACCTTTGCGAACTGCCCTATGCCCACCTCCCGGATTATGTTTAAGGCTGTGTCCGTGCAAAAGATCACCAGGCCATGAGTTGTAAGCAAAAAGCATGCTGTTTCTTACAGACTTGCTTTCGCCTTTTATTACCGGCGTTAAATCTTTTGTTTGAACGGATTCAGGGATTTCTAATCCTGTTAAACCACAAAGTGTCGGGAAAACATCATGCAAATAAGCTAAAGCATCCACCTTTGTGTTTTCAGGAATATTTGGACCACAAAAGATTAATGGAACGCCAACACTATGCTCATATACATTTTGCTTGCCCAACAACCCATGCTGACCCAGTGCTAAACCATTATCTCCGGAAAAAACAATGATGGTATTATCGACTTTTCCGGCTTCTTCCAACGCTTTTAATACTCGTCCTATTTGAGTATCTGTTGCAGTTATCATGGCATAATAATCAGAAATTTCCTGCTGAATTATTTTTTCCGTTCTAGGAAACGCTACTAACACTTCATCTCTAATTCTATCGTCTGCAATTTCAAAAGGATGCTCTGGCATAAAGTTTTTTGGTAATTCAATAGCATTAGCAGGATATAGTTCTTGGTATTCTTTCGGAGCTGTTCTTGGATCATGCGGTGCTGTAAAAGCAACATACATTAAAAAAGGATTATCTTGATTATAATTCTCAAGGAAACCAACGGCTGCATCAGCAAAAACCTCACTACTAAATTTCTCTTTTTGCTGATAAGGTTCAGACCAACCCGCTTCTGGCGTATAGTCCTTAACTTTGGTTCCGAAGTGTGTTGTCATCCCGCCTAAAAAGGCAGACTTAATTTGACTGAATCCACGTTCTAACCAAATAGAACCATTATGTTGCTTTCCGGTAGCAAAGGTGGTATAACCATTGGCTTTAAAATACTCCGGAAAAGTTAACAAATCACTTTTCCCCCTTTCCTCCTTTGGAAAGGCAAATTGCGCATATACGTTTGGCTCTATGTTAAAATAGTGTCTTCCGGTCATTAACATAGCTCTGCTAGGAGAGCATACCGCAGCAGTTGCAGCCCCTAAAATATATGAATTGGTAAAACTGGTTCCCTGTTTAACCAACTTATCCATATTTGGCGTTTTTACCTTATCGTGATCATAGGCTCCAATCGTTCCCTGACGCTGATCATCTGTAAAAAGAAATAATATATTTGGCTTTTCAACCTTTTTTTTATCTACCTCATTACAGCCAAATAAAACTATGGCAATAATAAGTATTGCAATGTTTTTAAAATTCCCCATCATTTTTTTTTATTAAGCACCTTACCGATAAAAACGGCCAAGGATGCCAGTCTATTAAAATCCTATTCATTAATTTTGTCCCCATACAGGTCGATCAGAACTGTAGGTACGACATAATAACAGTAAATCAAGAAGCGTCTTTCTGTTAAAATAATTTTAATATTTACTTCTTAATTCATTCACCTTATCATCTGCACAATTTCTGGTGTGACGCTTGTATTCTTTGGTATATAAAGTGGCCAGTGAACTATATTTTTTCGGTAATGCGTTATACTTAGCCCAGGCTTTATCATATGCTTTAATCCACTTTTCAACTCCTTTTCCATCCCCTTTACTGTCCGCATAAGCCATGTAAATTAAAGAACGATATATTTTAAACAGATACAAACCATATTCAGCAGATCCAACAGCATGGTTAGCCGCTTCGTCATTTTCCCAATGGATCGCTTTTGCCAGCTTAACGATCTCTTTCCACTGAACTATAGACTCATTTTTTTGATGTAAGTTTCGTTGCTGAGCAACAGCATCTTTAGGAGTTCCAGGCCAGGCCATTCCCTGATCACGGGTCCAGGAAGGCATCATGTCTCGATAGGTAGAATTCCTGCCTCTTACTACTGCTTCTGCAGAAAGCAAACACAACTTTCTAAATTTTGCCACATCACCACCTTTTAAATGAATACGTTCGCTGGCATATCTATTTAAGATGCTTTCTTCTGTTTGTTTAGGATCTTTGGCCCATTGTGCCATTACCCAGGCATTTACATCGCACCACATTTCATCCTTTATATATGGTCCATCCCATCCTCCACCTCTTGTCCAGGTCCAAACACCGGCATATAAATCAGGTCGCTTCTCAACAAATTCCGAAAGGCTGTTTATCTTTTCTTCCGGCATGCGCATGTGCTCTTCAAAACCATTTATTACCCCATTAGCAATGTAATTTGGATAAGCTCCCTTTCCTTCGTATTCGCGAGCGCACTGCACTTCGATGATTTGCTTATGACGACCTTGCCCAATTACCTTACTAAAAGCATTCGCTCTATGAAAATCGCCTTCACAATGCTTAATACTTATTGTTAGATTAGGGTGTGGCTCAATGGCATCATTCACTTTAATATACGTATTTAATTTCACATCAAAAGATCTCCAGGTACGAAAAATCAGTTTCTTATTTCTCTTAACACAAATTTCTTCGCGTAAGATTTGGATTAGAGGTATAATCGTATTATCAGCATCCTGTCGATCAAGAATAGAACCTTTATGGTAGGGAGCATCGTGCAAATAGGTTTCTCCAATACGAACAACTAAGCCATCCATAGCAGGAAACTGAGTAAATATTTCATCTATTTGAGCTCTAATAAACTTAACTGTTTGCGGATTATTTGGATCTCCAAATGTTTCCTCCATATTGTATTTTTGTATCAGTCTCTTTGGAAACAAAACCAGATCGGACATAGCATATATATCCATATCCTGCGCTTTACAAGCTGCATGCATCTTTTTAATTTGTGCTGCTTTTGCATCTACCCATTTGCGATCATCTGAACCTTTTGGTAAGATATCTTTATCTACCGATTCCCAATTAATAGCTAAGGCAGGCGATTCAAAAAGGAAATACACTTTACCATTATAGCCCATCTCTTTCATCACTGCCGGGTCGTTATAGGCTGAATTATAGGGTTCCTCACCTGGATTGTGGTGAACCATATCTAATATTAATGTTTCAGCAGAATTAATTTGTCCAAACAAATTATGAACTAAGAATCCAGAAGACATTAAAATTATAAGTGCGAATATTTTCATTTTATTTATTTTCTTCATTATTACTATTTTCTTACTAATTTTAATTTAATCAGATTACTACCTCCTTTTAATTCAACCACATTACCGGAGTTACCGGAACGCTTAACTTGGTTCCATTTAGGAGGTAAGATAAATTCACCCACCATATTATTGGGTAGTTCAATTTGAAATACAGCCACTTTATTTTTGCTTTTATATTTGGCGTATATACACCCTTTAGGCGTAGGAACCTTAATTTCTGAAGACAATAAATCAGCCATTTGAGGTTTTACCAGTACACTATTAAATCCCGGAGTTGATGGTTTTATTCCCCACATATAACGGGTAATCACATTTAAAGGTGCTGTTCCCCAGGCATGGTTCCAATCTAAATTGGGTTTATACTTTTTGTCCCAGGCCTCCCAAGTCATGGTTGATCCTGATTTTATCATGTTCCACCAGGTTCTGTCATGGGATATATCTGTAATTAAATCCAGAGCATATTGGGCTTCTTCGGCCTTAAAAAGACCCTCTAATAAATATTGAGCACCATATACACTACAAGCCATTCCTCTGCCTTTAATAAAATCAACCACCGATGCAACATGCTCTTCAGGCACTAAACCAAAGGCCAAAGGAAACATATTAGCATGTAATGCAGCGTGTTTGGAACCTTCACCATCAATATACACTCCTCGAGACTTATCAAATAGTTTTGTATTGATTGCTTTCTTAACAATTTCAGAATTTTTCTCAAACATAGCAGCATCCACCGAGTTACCTACCACTTTAGCAATTTGTGACATCAACACCATGTTGTAGTAATAAAACGAGTTTACCACGGTGTTTACATCCACCATATCATACTTATCGCGTTCACCTTTTTCCGGTAACCACTTCTTACCAGTATTCCCTCTTGCCGGTGGCCAGTCAACAATGTCTTTAACCTGTGTTTGGGGATTTTTATAACCCAGTTGCATTTTTAATTCCGGGGTTAACTTCTCCGATTTTACGCTAATTAATCCATCTTCACGCGCTAAATCATGTAGTGTTTTAAGCTTTAGTTTGTCGTAATGTTTTTTGAGTGGTTCTACATCGCCGGTATACATATAGTCCTGATAGAATACCATTACTGTGTGTAACAACCATTCGGTTGGCCAGGTGGCATGACCTAAAAAATATTCGTTGGTTCTACGTGCAATAGCATAAACACTATCTACACTATAATGACTTAGCTGGTTGATATACGCATCTGCCTCATAAGGTATGCGCTCTCTATCGCCATCCACATAATAACCTGTAAATGTAGTTGCTTTGATGGTATGTTTACATAAATCCCACACTTGGTTTAGTATGGTATCAGAGGATGCAAAATAACTTGCATCATCATTAAACTTGTAGTGATATGCTTTTTGGTATATTTCGACATCCTCAATAGGTATCTGAAGGTTTTCCAATTCGCAATATCTGAATGGCATTACTACGCCAAAGGAATCGGGTAATAGAATTGCCGGAGGGTTTGAATTTCTTTTGTAAGGAATAAGTTTTATAATTTCCTTTTGATCGGCTTGTAGCTGAGGAAGCTTAATTTTTTGGTATCGGATTGTTCCTCCCGGGTTTTGATCTATAGAGTTTAGATCGGATAATTTTTCCCCAACATGAACAGTTATTGTATCGTTTTGGCTTTTATTGGCTTTGAGAACAGCCGTGCCGAAATAAGCTTTACCAAAATCTATGAGATAATGATTTTTCCCAAGCTTCTTAATCTTTTGAGGATAATTTACTGTGCTTGAATATTGATATGTTGTTGAAGTATTTACAATTTGAGCATTTGCCGAATAACAATTTGTGCCAAATAACAGCACGATACAATACCAATTTAAAATATGTAGCTTTATTAATTTCATAGAAAGAGAATTAATTAGAATCAAGAATCATATTTTAAGCCCTTAATACCGCTATTGCATTCAAACATTAAAAACTCCAGCCTGACAAAACAGGCAGCTATAACCCATTAAAACTACTTCAAAACAAGACAATTTGTTACTTAACCTCAGCTTATAATAATATAGTTTCAGGCCTACGCATTATATATGAGTATCACGGAAAAGATTACTTCTTAATACATTTTCAGCGTTTCACATATCATCACACCAATGATCTGCTAAACCAGGCCATGCGCATACAAAGGGATACTAACTTTTATTATAAATAATCACTTTCTTTTTGCTGAAGCTTCCATCCGTTAGTTTTTTCCGTGCCACTATTTTGTAATCGATCGGCGAACTCAGCTTCAGTAGGCGTAATACTTCTTCCAAAGAATCGTTTTGAAATGTCGCCCTAAACGAATACATCGACAGTTCTGCCCCTTTAATTTCTACCTCCACATTATACCAACGGGAAATCCTTCTGGCCACTTCATCCATGGAATCACCACGAAAAACCAATTTACCGTCTTTCCATGCGATATATTTACTCGCATTTACCTCTTTTTTTGAATATTTTGTTCCTTTCAAACTCACCATTTCGTTAGGACTCATCATGAT
Organism: Saccharicrinis sp. GN24d3; assembly: GCF_052400645.1. Lineage (NCBI taxonomy): Bacteria > Pseudomonadati > Bacteroidota > Bacteroidia > Marinilabiliales > Marinilabiliaceae > Saccharicrinis > Saccharicrinis sp. GN24d3. The sequence continues at coordinate 203,456 of NZ_JBQTGI010000003.1, read as the reverse complement.
TTCATACCCTCCAATGAAGCATTCCACCTTACCCTGTTCCAGGATAACTTCCGTTAAATCTTCGTCGGCGTAAGCATGTACATTAAACCTGGTACCCAACACCTTAACCTTAATTTTTTGTGTTGATACAAAAAATGGGTGTTCTTCGTCGTGCTTGATATCAAAGTAAGCCTCGCCGGTTAATCTAACATCACGTTTATTGGAAAAAGGCACCGCGTACTCCATCGATGAACCTCCGTTTAACACCACATCGGAACCATCAGGCATTTTAAAAGCTATTTTTGCTCCTTTGGGTGCTTCAACAAATACGGTTGAAGCATTTTCCGACAACAATTTATTCGTTTCTTTAAGTTTTATTAAAGTAAAAACACCTGTCACTATTAATGGTACAATGACAATAGCAGCCGCTGCGGAAAACCACTTGTATAAGCTATGCGATAAATTACGTTTATTTTTATTTTGACGTAAACGAATAGCGTGGTGAACTTTATCTAAAACAGAGCTTAAATCTTTGTTAAGATTCTCATCATTTTCGATACGTTGCTTCCAATCTGACTTCATGAATTCTTTAATCCCGATAGTACTGTTGGAGCTTAGCAACTTTTCCGCCCGGGCCTGTTCATCCACACCAGCCTGACTGTTAATATACTTGCTTAATATTTCTTTATCCTTTTGTTGCATTCTATTGTTATATTTTACTTGCTTGTCATGTTCGCAAACAACCAATGATCTTACTATTTTTTATCAATGAGTTTACGGAACATCCATATAATATATCCACAGCTATGATAAATCTCACGATGAAATATTACATTTTTTTTTACAGTCTTTTATGCATCCATTAGGGCATCACTCATATCAAACTGGATACACGCAGATTATGAACTCATTTTATATCAAAACTACTATTTAATTTTGTTAAATAACCATACCTCGCCAAAGGTATCCGACAATAGAATGGCAGTTAGGTTGGAGTTTCATTTATTGGGAATTGGTTTTATCCCAAAATCGTCATTAGACTTTATCGAAAATACCCATTCGATGAACAAAAACTAAACATTACTTAAACCCGCAATACGCATTACAAATCCTGTTAGGTAATCGGGGCGGCTGATACCTGCTGACATTAAAATATTTTTCAAATTTCTAACTACAGATCTTGGTTTATATTATCCGTTTGATCGGCTTTTAAACCCGAAACTTAACCCTTTTGTATCTGATTGTTCCTCCCGGAATTGATCAATAGAATCTTGATTACAGTCGATTCTCACAGGTTTGGATAGAATATCTTTTTGCTGTTGGTACAGAACGATACTGAATGTTTTTTGAAAACTGAATTTTCAGGCTCGTTCTATTATTAGATACCTACTTAGTGCATCTATGAAAACTCTCTATTTTATAAATTCTCCTTTGTGAATACCTCTAGCCCCTATAGGGGAATTAGCTCTCTACGGGGAGTTATGGCTCTCCCTTTAGAGCCTGTCCCGAACTCGTATTCGGGAGCGTTAGAGGGTTTTTAAAAGAGAATTGTTGCCTTTTCTTATAGCCACTACTTATGGAAATTGTGATATCTTAATTTTAATAAAGAAAGGCTACCCAATAAGTAACTTATTAAGCAGCCTTTCACACTCTAACCTATCACCCTATAAAGACTACCAACCTGGGTTTTGCTCCAAGTTTTCGTTAAGTACTAATTCATCCAATGGTATTGGTTGCAAATATGCTTTTGATTCATCAAAATTATAGTTACCTGAATCGTAAAACGGTAAAAGATAACCATCAGCATCCAGATTTGCATCACTTGCAGCCAGTTCTACACTTATAATTCCATCATCATAATAAGCTCCTCTAGGCTGATCCCCATCGAATAACTCATGCGCTCTCCATCTGTATATGTCATCGTCTCTAAAACCTTCCGCTATTAATTCCACGGAACGCTCTCTGCGTATTTCATATAATATGGGGGTTAACGTATAGCCATAATTTGGCCAATCGGGATCTACAGTAATAGCTCCTAATGTAATTCCAGGCATACTTACACGAGCTCTTAACAAGTTAATGGACTTATCTAAATCTGCCTGTGATATTGTACCTAATTCAGCTTTTGCTTCGGCAAAAATTAGCAATGCTTCTGCATAACGCATAATAATCTTAGAAGTACTTTTCGTAAACACACCAGGGGTATTTGGATCTATATTTGGATCTCTATATTTTTGCGAGGCATAACCAGTATTTCCAGTGCCGAACACAGAGAATGCCGGATGAGAATAGAGAACTTCTGAACCATCCGTATCTTTTAAAAGTAAATCTCCAGGCACCATTATTGTTGCTGCTAATCTTGGGTCTCTATTGGTTTCAATGGTAGATAAATCTTTATCACCTACATATAGAGGACTTACGGATATAGGATCGCCATCGGTACACAAATAGCTACGAACAGCAAATCTGGTATAAGCAGAACTGTTCGGCCAGGAAATCTGCAATGGATTACCAATTCCTAAAACGAAATTATCATAATCTCTCCAAAGCATGACTTCGCTATTCCCTTTTAATCCAATCTGATTAAACAAAGAACCATAATCGCTATGTAATGAAAATACGCCTCCATCAATTACAGCCTCCGCAGCATCTGCTGCAATTTGCAAGTAAGCAGACCCATCAGATCCATCCACGCCAAAATCGGTACCTGCATGATACTTTTCCCAGGTTCCTTCATAAAGCGCCACCCTGGCTTTAAATAATTGGGCAACCTCCTTATTAATTCTTGGTTGAATAGAGATATCTGCCGAAGATTTTAATTTAGCAATGGCAGTATCCAAATCGGCAATCATAAAGTCAACTACCTCATTTCTTGGATCCCTGGCTTTATAGATATATTCTTCATCAAGATTATCAAAATATTTATCAAGTATAGGTAAGTCACCATATTTTTTCAATAACTCGAAGTAATAATAAGCTCTAAAAAAGTAACCTTCACCAATATAGTGGTTAATTTCTGTTTCATCGCCAGAAGCCTGATCCACATGGTCTAAAAACCAATTCATTTCTCTTACTTCGTCAAAACTCCAAACAGAAGCACTAGCTGAAGTAGGAACCTCATAACTTAAACCACTTAGCCTATTACTTGGGCTTTGTGATGTTCCCATATCGGTATAGCTATCCGGTAACACACTGCTACCAACAGCCAGAGCTGCCCAACCAGGCAGGTCTTGATAATTATTATTAAGAGCAGTTCTTAAATCAGTCGCTGTTTTATAAAAATCAGCTTCAGATATCGTATCTAAAGGTGTTTTATCCAAAAAATCCTCACAAGACGATAAAAATATCGCAAAGCTTAAAATGAATAACTTTAATATATTCTTCATAATTCTTTAATTTTTTAAAATTAAAATGACACGTTTAATCCTGTTGAAATCATTTTAGATAATGGATAAGACTGTGCACTACCAGTCACTCCGGATGTTACAACCTCTGGATCAAAGAACATCATATCACTTACAGTAAATAAATTTTCTCCCGAAACAAATATCCTACATTTACTTACCTTGATTTTACTTGTTAAATGTTTAGGTATAGTATAACCAATTTGGATACTCTTAAGTCTCATATATGCGCCATTTTGGATATATCGATCAACCGCATAACGGTAGTTTCTGTTATTTCTTCCTGCACCATTCATATATGGAGCCGGGAAATAAGCATCGACATTTGGTCCAAGTGGGCTTGTGGTGTCCTCAGGTCGGAAGTAATCTAAATGTTCTTGCCAAACATTAACATGGAACGGACCAGATGCAGGACCTCTAAAACGTATGTGATTGGACATTAATACGTCTCTTTTACCAACTCCCTGGATAAATGCGTTAAAATCAAAATTTTTGTAATTACAACCTAGGTTAATTGCAAATTGATATCGAGGTGTGGTATTACCGATAACACTAAAATCCCCTGTGTTTCCAACTACCCAATCTCCTCTGTCAATTTCATTGTCACCGTTTAAATCTTTGTATTTTGTATCACCAGCTTCAAAATCACTATGAATAAAAGATTGGTCAATTGCATATGAATCATACTCATCATCGGTCATAAACCAACCATCCCATTGAAGTCCCCAAATCTCTCCCAGATCTTTTCCCGGGTAATGAGCTTGACTTAAGGACAAGGCATCATTAGGATATTCAACTATAGTTCTCTTATAGTCAGACAATACAGCCCTTACGCTATAACCAAAATCTCCAAGCTTTTGTTTCCAGGTAGCTTCAATCTCCCACCCTTGAACTCTGGAGGTTCCAATATTTGTTAGCGGGGCATTTGTACCCAATTGTGCTGGCAGATCTAAGCCCTGGGCAGCCATACCTTCAATATCTGTACGGTACCAGGAAAAAGCCGTACTTAACTTGTTGTTAAAAGCATTTACATCCAAACCAATATCTGTGGTTTTTACTGTTTCCCAAGTTAAACTTTCACTACCTAAACCAGGTGTTAAGGCACGATTTTCTGTGGCTCCATCGAATAAAAAGCTGGTAGTAGCCAGGTCAATATTTGAAAGATATAAGTAATTAGAAACATTTTGATTACCTAAAGTACCATAGGATGCCCTTAACTTAGCCGTACTGATCCAGTCTTTCAAAGGCCAGAAATCTTCTTTCGCCACGTTATAACCTGCTGAGAACGAAGGAAACCCAGCCCATCTATCATCCGGGGCAAATCTCGAAGAACCATCTCTTCGGTAACTAAATTCAAATAAATACTTTTCTTGATAATTATACCTAAACCTACTAAACAAACTTTGCGTTGCCCAATGTGTTATCGCTTCTGACACTAGTTGATCATCATCTAATGAAGCATTTAATGAAACTACGTTGTTGGTTACTAAATAGTCTGTGGTAGCCCCTAAGGAACGGTAATCATTTTCCTCACTTTGATATCCTACAGTCGCGTGAAAGTTATGATTCCCGATAGACTTATCATAAGTTGCATAAATGTTTGGAGAAAAATACTCATTGGTAATCATGGTTGGACTATAAGATGTATTTTCCTGAGATACTTTGTCAATTAAACCTGTTGGTTTTATTTGTTCACTTGCCAGAATAATTATTTCCTGTAAATTATTATTTCTTCTGTAATTGAACTGTCCTGTTAACTTTAAGTTTTCAATAGGCTCAATAACAAACTTAGGTTGTAACACTAACTGATTATTTTCTGTTTGTGCACGTTGGTAATCCCAAAATGGATAATATTTATGCGATATCAATTCTGAACCATAAATAGGGTCTACCACAGGCAATGTTGGTTTTAGTTTGGAAATTAAATCCAATACTCTTGACTTGTTCCAGGCTACAGTTCTTCCGCTGGTAGCTTCCGTTGGAAAATCGGATTTACTTTTTAATAATTTAGTTGCTAACTCCAGTGTTAACCATTCATTGGCCTTTGTTGAAATTTTTGCATCCAGATTATATCTTTGAAAAGATTCGTTTCCAACCGCTAATAAACCACCTTCATCATAAGCACCAGCAGAAAGATAAAAATTCAATTTTTCATCACCACCAGATACATTTACATTATGTTTCTGTCTACTTGCCCAATCTTTAAGAATAATATCATCCCAATTGGTAGCAGCAGTTCCTTGAATACCCAGCGTACCATAAGCCCAATCTGTTCCTGCATTATTTGCAGAAATTGTTGGTGCACTACCCGGATTTTCCATGTTTGCCATAATGTTAGCCAAATCTGTTTCGTCATGCCAGGCGGATTGGTTATTGTTAATGCGAGAATCATTTATGGCATAAGCAAAGTCTATGGCACTGGCACTTTCGGGCCATGTAGTTGGCTTTGTAAATGAAAAGTTATTACTGTACGAAACTTTAATTTTTCCTTTCATATTTTTACCACTCTTAGTGGTTACTATAACAGCACCACCTGCAGCTTGCGACCCATAAATAGACGCCGCAGCAGCATCTTTAAGAACAGAAACTGATTCTATATCTTCCGGGTCAATATCACTTAAACTCATCTGAATTCCATCAACAAGTACCAATGGATCAGCATCACTAATACTACCACTACCACCACTTGTTATAAAACCACGTATATTAATATTAGGAGCAGCTCCAGGTTCACCACCACTGGCTGAGTTTGAAACTACTAAACCAGGTAAAGAACCTTGTAATGATTCCACGGCGTTACCTGTTGCTCTGTTTTCAAAGATCTCCGATCCAATTTGAGAAACGGCAGCAGTCATTGTTAATTTTTTCTGGGTACCATATCCCACAACGACCACTTCATCGAGTCCCTCCATCATATCCTGCATAACTACATTAAATACCGAACGACCCGCCAAGGCAAATTCCTGTGTTTCCATACCCAGGAAGGATACAGCAATTGTAGCGGCATTAGCCGGTACTTTCAAAGAAAATTCACCATCGATATTCGAAATAGTACCGATAGATGTTCCTTTAACAATTATACTTACACCTGGTAAGGGTTCTCCCGCGGCATCGGTTACCTTACCCTTAATAGTCTTTCCTTCCTGCTGAACTGTTTGTTCGTTCATATACCCGGGTGAAAGGATGATCTTCCTGTCCACTACGTGATAATCAACATCCTCACCCTTAAAAACGATATCCAATACCTCGTGGATTGGCTTCTCCTTTACTTTGACATCTACCGTGCGTTCAACATCGATTAACTTTTCATTATAAAGAAAAAAGAACTCGCTCTTTTCTTCAATCCTGTCCAACACTTCTTCAACACTAATTTCGCTTAGGTCTAAAGAAACTTTGGTTGTTTGCGAATATGTGGAAGCTGCAAAAATCTGAAGCGTTCCAACCATCATCAAGAATATGGAAATACGCATAATTCTGAGAGTTTTTGTTAGGGCATGGTTATCCCATGTCCATAAAAAATTAATTTTTTTCATAAATTTGTAATGTTTAAATGACTATTAAAAAAATTTACTTTTCAGGGGGCCGTTGGCGCGACTCCCTGTTTTTTCACATAACAATAGATTTTTAATATTCGTTTGATGTACTATACATAGATCCGTTGACCTAAATTTACTGGTTTTTCTGTTTAAAACCTTAGCGTTTATAATAATTAAGCACTTTCTTTTGGTAAAGATTCCATCGGTTTGCGTTTTACGTGCTAATATTCTGTAATCAATTGAAGAGCTATACTTAAGCAGGCTTAATACTTCTTCCAGAGAATCATTCTGGAAAGTCGCCTCAAAAGACGAATAGTCCTCCTCGGTTGGGTGCCTCAATAAATACGACCGAAGCGCTTTTCGAAAACATTTTATTTGTTTCTTTAAGTTTTATTAAGGAAAACACACCTGTTACTATTAACGCTACAATAGTAATAGCAGAAGCTGCGTAAAAACACTTGTATATGCTATACGCCAAATTAGTTTTATTGTCTTTTGGCCACAAATGTACATTATGTCGAACCTTATTTAATATAAAATTTAAAACCTTTGTATTACCGCCAATCAAATTAACAATGTTATCACAGTCATTGTTCATAGATTCCTTAATCCCAATAGTTTTGTTCGAACTTAGCCACTTTTCAGCCCTAATCTGTTCAATCGCACCGTCCAGATCGTTCATATAATTGTTTAATACTTCTTTATCCTTTTGTTGCATGCTGTTCTTATATAATTGCTTGTAATATTCCGAACATCAATTGATTTTCCATCATTTGATCCATGAATTTACAATAACTTCTACTTACTATATCCATAGTTAAAACAAATCTCATGATGATTTTATATATTTTTTTGCATTTCTTTAAGGTTTAACAGAAACTACACTCCTACATAGCTTATTACAAGCTTTTTACGTAAATTTAAATAGATTATTTTTATTTTTTTTGGGGGGAGGACAATCAAATAATAAGCTGCTGTCAAAATAGGATCTTATTATACACTACCCAATAGTGTCAGAATATTAGGGTCTGGATACGTAAACAAAGCGTTTACTTCATGTTTATTGCAGGAAAAGTGAAAAGTACAAAGTAAGGGCCAATGCTTCGTTTTTCAATCTGCTCTTCAAAAACTTTAAGGCCTCAGAGATATTGTTATCCACCGTTCCGGGAGAAATACCTAATTCTTCGGCTATTTCTTTGGCACTTAATCCTTCCTTTCTGCTCTTGACAAAGATGGTTTTACGACGTTGCGGCAATTTTTCGATCAATTCATTAACGTGTTCCAGTACAGAAGCGTAGTACAATCTTTCATCAGATTTATCTTCAACATCGCTTATCGCAATAGCCTCGCGCACATAAGCCCGGTGATAAGACTTGCTTCTAAAGTATTTTAGTATATCGTTATACGCAATTGTAAAAAGGTACGATTTAAAAGATGTATTAATTTTTAACGTCTTTCTTTTTTCCCATACTTTAATAAAAACTTCTTGAACCAACTCTTCAGCCTCAGTTTCCGACTTCAGGTACCTAAAAGAGAAAGCAAACAGTTTTTTCGCATAAATTTCGAAAAGTTTATCAAAAGCATACACGTCATCTTTTAACAGCTTCTCTATTAAAATATTATCCCGGGAACTATTTGGCATATATCAGAATACTTGTTTTTTAATCGTTTTTATAAAAAAGTGCACAGGGATATTTGCAACATTTTTAGCACTTCACTTTACAATGATTTTGCAATTATAAATATATTTTTTCATTTTTTAAGTGCTGAATTAAATTATATAGTTGGCATAAACCAATACAGGGGCTGTCTGCAACGCTGAAGGCAGCCCCTGTTAATTTTATCCCTCCATTGATTTTTCCAGTTCGCGAGCTTGATCCAGGAATTCCTCCACATTCATCTCTTTAATGAAGATAAGTCCGTGACTGGCTCGTATATTCGGATTTTCATTGGTATAGAAATAATCTTTACCCAGCAAATACTGAACATTATCCAACTGCTCCACCCAAATATTCTTGGCTAAGGTACTGAATTTGCCATCGTGTTCATAACTTGGGAATGATGCATTAACCTGGCTCAGGTAACAATCTGAGAACGACTTATCCAATACGTCTAAACCATTGATACTTACCGGCACCATTACGTTAACATCCGAAGGCGCAAATTTGAACCAAACGTTTCTGTATCCCCAGATTCTAAGTTGGCTTAAATCTTCTTCCTTGCTCCATAAACGCACTGCATCGGCTATTGCCTGCAGTACTTTATAGTGTGTATCGGGTCCGCTCCCCTCAGGATCCAGGGCCAGTGAAATAACGGTAGGTTTTTCTTTCCTGAACTCCTCCAGGATAGGCAGCACATCGCGTTCGCGGTTAGGTTGCTCCGTAAAGATATCGCCGGTATAAAAGCCCAGGCGCAAATGACGGACATTTTTCACCTGAACACCGGAGTGAGCCCACACCAGCTCTTCTTCAAATTCACGTATCATCCCCTTCAGTTTTTGAATCTTAGGTGGGTTCTTTTGTCCGTCGTAACTTTCTCTAATATTAGCCAGGATAGCATTGATCGTATTACGCAAGTCATCATAAGACTTTACTTCCCAAATAGATACTATAGCTCTGATTACACGGTGACATAAGCCCCTGACTCTTTCCAATGGCTCATCCGATGCTACATTCAGCAAGAAGTGATAAACATCCTTGTCCCATTTATATTTGTATCCTGACTCAAAAAAGTCGGGAAAATTAATCATCTGAATACGACCCTCATCTAACAGTTTTTTGGTACTATTTAAGGTATCTGTAACAAAATGATTAGTTACAGCAGTAAAACCGGAGGTGAGTACCGAAAAAATAGATTTGTTCGATTTTTCGAGCAAGGTACTATTTACATGAGGCTGTATTCCCAGTTGGATATCATCGTGGTGAGGGCCTGTGTGATAAAACACCTGGTCTTTTTCGGTTCTTAATCCTGTTTCAATCTTAGCAATTACCGAATTAATAACCTCCTTCACTGTATCCAGAGAAAGATTCGGAATCTGCCTACAATAAGGATCCGCCATTAAGTCGGATAGTTCTAGCTTAGGGCCATACTTATTAATACGCTTACAGAGATCAATAATTGCCCGCTCCGTCTTTTCGTGTGTCCATTCACCATTGCTATAATAGGCACTCACACTGTCGTTGAGCTTAACCCCTGCGCTTTTAGTCAGGTAAAAACGGCTGTTTTTAAGACTTTGCAGAACTGATGCAGGATACAATACCGACGCATCACTTTCCAAGGCATTTTTAACCACTGTTGCTTTTGCCTCTCCCGCCGCAAAAATGATGGCTACGGCCTCTTTGTTATAGGTTATCGATTCAAGGCCAATAGTTATGACCAACCTGTTTTTGGAAATCTCAATGCCTCCCAGGTCACCTGCGGCCTGCGCCTGTGTCTCGAAGTTGGTTTTGGTTAAACGTGTTGTTGAGAAATGATCGGCACCCCGGGTGTTAAAAGCTATGTGACCATCCGGGCCAATACCTCCAAGAAAGAAACCAATACCTCCCTTCTCCCTAATTTTACGCTCGTATTCAACACACCAGTCATCAATCATAAAGATTGATTTTTGCTGCTCTTTTTCTTTTGCTGTTTTAGCTTCGCGATATCTTAAAGACAAATCAACGGTACTGTCCGGGAATACTTCTGAAAAGTGTTTTCCATCAACCAATGGGATTTCATCGGAATTGATTAGTAGCGCATTTTCGGGCTTCAAGCCAAATCCTTTAATATAGTATTCGTTCACATAGTGATAAAAACTGTTTTTTTGACTTGATCGAATGGGATAGAACTCGTCAATCTGTACAAAATGCAACTTGCTCAAATCAGGCTTTTTATTCACTTTCAGACCGTTTTCTTCCCTTACTTTTTTACCTTTGGCATTGTCCCAGTTTTCTAAAAGATATTGCGTCCAGCGAATAAAATATTCCGGAGTTTTTCCTGTAGGAAGGCTAATGACTCCTTCGGGGTTTTCTGCCACCCATTCCAGAAACCGAAATGCGGTAAACATACCCAATTTCGGAAAATTGTCTACCGGGATATAAGGTATTTTTGTGGTAGTTTTACTAACCCCGGATTTTTGTAAGTAATTCTTTTCTACTTCTGAAAAATTTATTGCATCCATTATTATTGGTTTTATTGGTTTTTCTGTATTAATTGTTGAAAATAATCTCCCCAAAAAATTGAGGTAAATGAAAATCCGGTTTCCTTGCCGTAATAGGATTCCAGGAAAGATAATGGGGAAACACCTGTTTATCTCCGCATTTGTAGAAGTTACAACTGGCTTGTACTCCATTCAATTTCTCTATCTTATCGTGAATAAAAACGGAAATTGGTATTTTTACGCCCAAGGTCCAGTCGGTTTTCCTGTCGATTATTTCAATCCGATTGGAACCAAGCGATGGCTTCGTTACAATCTGTTGAAGGACAGAGGCTGGTATAACCTCCCTATTATTTCTTTCCGAACCGTAACCTCCCAAAATATTTCCGATACAATTGAACTCGAGATTATAGTAGTTCTCCCCATCCAAGGATATAAAAAACTCGACGCAACTGTCTTCATATACAGGTTCGTTAAACGCTCTGTATACTGCTTTGGTGTTTGATTCTTCTACGAAAAATTTTAAATAAATATTTCCGCTGTCATAACCGATATTAAAACCCACGCGGACGTCGCTGGCATAATTCCAATTATTATTTTCAATACGATGCTCGTTTTTTAATGAATGTGGCCAATTATTTTCCGCGTTAGTTATTTCTGCGATTACAATCCTATTCATGTGAACTATTTTTGATTAAGAACAGCACAAAATTAGTAAAAAACATAGATGTGCACGTGCACTTTTATGTTTTTTACTAATTATTAACATGAAAATATGGTTAAACAACTATATCCTTGGTGGCAAATACAATCTTATATCATTCAATATGTGTCTTTTAACACAATATAAAAATCATAATGGCACTCTTTTGCTAAAATATTTTTTCTAGAAACCTCTATACTCAATTGGCTCGAGCACATAATGGTATTCATTATAATATGCGCTTAGAATATAATGGAATGGGGCTAAAATAGAAAGTAAAAAGTATAAAACAGAACTTGGTCAGCAGTAAAAAGACGCAGTATAAATTTATTAAGATATATAAAATAACGCTTTCGTATTAATTACTCCAGAAATTTACCACATTATACCCATGCGGTATAATCTTTATAGTTTTCCTTAATCACAATTTCAATAGGTAACAGTTTCTGTTTGGGCACGTCTTTTTTAAAAGCCAGGTAGTCCACCAAAAGTGATAAGGCAGAACTGGCTTGAAGACCAGGGTTCTGATATATCAGGAATTCTATGTTCCCTTTCTTCAGGTGACTTCTGTTTTCATCAATCAAATCATAGCCTATGAGTTTCAGGTCTAGAGAATATGCTTCAATTATATCGGCAATGTAATAAACTTTAGAGGTGGTAACATATACTCCCTTAATTTTCGGGAATTTATCCAACAAAGCCATCAACTCTTTTTCCATGACTTTGGGATTGTTAATTGTAAGCTTCTTTATCTTATCTGCCCCAATGTTATTCTGGGCCATAAAATTGACGAATCCATTCTCTTTTTCCTGAATATGTCGTGCATTCGAAATATCCACATCAATATGAACAATCAAATACTCATCCGCTTTACCTACTACTTTCTTTAGGAGACTGGCAGCGGTTTCTCCACTTTTCACCAAATCCTGGCCAACATGACAAAGTGCGTTAATTTCTTTTATATCCGTATTAAATGTTGCATATGAAATACCTCTTTCCTCACACTTTTTGAAAAACTCAATTGCTTCATTATAAAAAATAGGCGCAACCAAAACTCCGTCGCATCCTTCCTTTAAAACTTGGTTTGCATTATAAGTAAAGCTTACCTCTTTTAAAGAATTAAACAAATGCATACTTACGTTTACACCAACAAAAGAGAGTTCTTTAATGGCTTTTTCAATGCCAGTCATTGCGCGCTTCCAGTAACTATCCAAATCTCCATCAGGAACCAAAACCGCTATTTTAAACAATGCACCTTTACGCAACGACTGTGCTGCTAAATTTGGTTGGTAATCAATTCTATCTAAAATCAGTTTAATTTTATTATATGTATCTTTTGATACAATACCCCTTCCATGTATTACCCTGTCGACTGTGCCTCTGGAAACACCTGCCATTTGTGCAATATCTTTAATCGTATAATTGGGATTAGATTTCATTCCATCGATTTACCTTACTGAAATATAATTTGAGAATTACAAAAATGAACAAAATTCATAAGATTGGCAAAAAAAGAAATAAAGCAGTAGTTTAAACCCGCAATATGCATTAGAATTTCTATTACACATTGAAATTATTTTAAAACAAGACACTTCGTTGCATCACTTTCAACTCACCATAACGATGCTCCCGAAAGTAATCGGGACAAGTTATGCCTCGTTTCAGTAATGCCTTGTTTTATTGCACTTTCAATGTCCACGACGAGGTTCTATCGCATAATCCGGGTTTAAAAACGAGGAACGTACTTATTGAACTTTAAAACACCTTGTTCTCCCTTTCCTGCTTTTACTTTGTTGGGTAAACCTTTTACTATAAGGTTGGAAATGGAAAAATCGTGATTTAAAAAGAGACTAGTTTATCTTCAGTGGAACTGTTAGTAAAAAAACAGACTTAAATAAGTTTGGTGCGATACTAAAAAACTATAAAACATCCAATTGATTCTTTCCCTCGCGCTTATCCGTGTAAATTTATTGATAATATTCTTTATTGATCACCTTTTCTTTTATCAATTCCCGTAAGGTAATTTCAGTCATATCACTTTTAAAAATAAACTCGTTTTGTATATCAGAGACATATGCTTTTAAGCGCATCTTAATGATACTACGCCTATCTTTCATTTCATTAAAAAAGAGCACTGCCACAGGTTTGTTCAAATAAATATATTTCGAAACCATGGCTGCTTCCAAGGCAATCCTCCTTACTTTTTGTGTATCTACGTCCAAAGGTAAAAAAAACTCCGCCACTACCTGACAATTGGTTTCACCACTGTTTGAGTTAGAGATGGATTGGTTCATCATTTCTCCATTGGGAATAGTCACTACAGAGTCATCCGCAGTAACAATGCGCGTAGAGCGCAATCCTATTTTTATCACTTCTCCATACGCACTTGCAGCTTCTATTTTATCACCGATCTGAAAAGGCCTGTCAAAAAGTATCATTAGACCTCCAAAAATGTTTTTTAGCAAGTCCTGGGCTGCGAAACCTATTGCCACGCCTATTGAAGTAAAAAAGGCTATCACTGTGGCTAAAGGTGGCCTTATAACACCTTGAATAATAATGTAGATCACAAAGGTCCAACCTAGAATTTTAATGATAGGTATCAATCGTTTAACTACAATTCTGTATTGAGCACTTTTTCTGCCAAACCTGTTCAGTAACAACTCAATTATCTTGATAACTAAAACCCCGATTAAAATGATGATCATTGACCACACTATTTTTCCCGTTGTAATAATTTTATTTACAGGAGGCGCGCCTAATTGATTTATTTTTTCCTGCAAACTTGTATTTTTTACTTTTTCTTCGGCTATGGGTTGTTCTTTTGTCTGTTCTTGAATAATTAAAGTATCAGGCTTGCTGGTGCTTATGGTATCTTGAACAGACAAATTACCAATGGCATATATGCTATTGATAAACAAAAAAATAGTTAGTATAATGAATTTTTTCATGCTTTTATGCTTTTTCTCAATTTGCCACATGGAACTTTTAAATGAATTTTAAGAATACTTTTCTACGAATAAATGAATTGTTTCGGTTAAGCGGGTTATACTATTCGTTTAAAATTTAATGTAACAGGTTTCTCGCTTTCAATGCCTCTATTGTAGGTCGGTACAATAATAAATTAATCACATATCTTTTATTGATCTCCATTAATAGGCCGTCATCAACCATTTGAAATAGTTTCATTCTTCCTTGTTCAGGTGGGTATCTCATCACCTTACAAAAGCCATTCAGATTTAAACCGTCGTGCAATAAAATGGCATACAGGCAAAAAAGTTTCTCCTGACTTAAACCTCTAATAAAAGAAATATTGAAATCGTTCATAGAACTTATATATAAGGTATTGTTTTCGATGCGCTTAATGGATTTCAACCAAAAAATAAAGGCTACGCTCAGGTTACCTTTCGCCAGCGAATTGAGTACCTGAAAGTATTGTTTTTCCAATAGGGGCTGTACCTCTACGGGACTTAATTTTGACATTTTTTTGTTCTGAACATCTGCTTTGCTTTTTAAGTAAACCAGATCGTAGCCGCTTACTGTATGTCTTTTTTTAACAATATCAACCATGTCGTCTTTCGAAAATTCACCCAACTTAATGACGTGCCCAAAGTATTCTTCTATAAAAATGGCTTTGTTTAAATAGTTCCAGGCGTGTAAAGTGCACGTACAAATCCAGAAAATGGACTTGTTGGTTTTAGACATAATTTCAAAAAGAAGTTTTAAGGTTTCAAAACCATCTACTTTTTTGAGGTAAGCAAACTGCAAGCCTTCTAAAACAATAATTCCTTTGGTATTATTAAGTTCATCAATAAATAAATCAATTTCATTTAATGGCGTTAAATCTAATATTTCAGAAAGCGTAAAAATGAATTCTTCCTTTTGATATATATTATTGTATTGCTGAAAATTTATAATGGTTGTAGGTAGGTTTTTATTTTTAAGCACATAGTTTATTATAGATGTGATACCTGCCCCTTTTTCTGCGGTAATGGCCAGTGTGGCAAATCGACCTTTCAGCCAATTCAGGTAAATATATTCGAAATCGCCAATCTCCTTAGCTCTTTTGAAATACAAATAACCACCTTCAATGGCTTCCAGTTTAAAAAGCCGTTGGTATAAAAAGGGAAGTTTTTCTGTAGAGCTTTCAATATCGCTTAAAAAAACAGAGATCTCATTGTTAATTTGCGCCTGTACTTCCTCTTGTGAATATATTTTTGTTAACTGCTTCGTAATTATAAATCCTTTTGTTTGAAGAACTGACCATTGCGATAACCCTTTGGTAAGCATTTTATTTAAATGTTCCAGTGCAAGGGTTTTAAAATGTGTTGTTTTGCGGATGGCCTTGGCTTTGAGTAATCTGATGTTTAACTCTCCAACCTTTTCATTTTCTGTCAACTCGATTAATGCATTCAATAATGTTTCTATGATTTGGTCAATTCCTTTTTTAATTAAATGTTGTAAATTCTCCAATTGACCAGTGATTACCTCCAGTTTCTTAGTCACCTTTACACTTCCCTCGTCAAATAACGTTGCAACATTATCTTTACTTTGGGATGACTCCGGATTATCCAGAATTGATGTGATGGTTTCGAAATTATATTCCGATATTTGTATCAGGTTCAAAATTTCGGTTTCATAACCTGCAATTTGCAGTAAAACTTTTTGCTTTAAAGTGTCCAATTCAGCAGAAAATAAAGGGAGAATTTCAAATTGAATTAACTCTCTGAGATATACAGCGGATAGATCAGAAAGCTCCATTTGGTTCCATTCCACCTTTTTGCTGGTAATCATTCGTTTGTCATTGGTATTGTCAATCTCGGTAATGATAACCTGCTGTAATTCATTTAAGGCATAAAGAATGGTTTGTGATTGATTCACTTTTGACAAGTAAAATTCATCGGCCGATAGTGCTTCCGTTATTTTTTTGCTTTGCAGCAGTAGCGATTCCTTATTCTTTTTGTTGAAGCCTAAATTACTCTTTGTATGGTTGTAGATGGCAATAATCTTTTCTTTAGCCTGTTGTAATTGCGCAATTGTGGTACCAATTCTTCCCGAACTTGATTTAATTGCGTTAGATTGATAAGCCATTAAGGCTTTGTTTTTTACGATATACAAATCGGCATTAAAACACCAATCCTCCGATATACTAAATAAAGAAATTTCCCATGCCAGTATCTGTTTTTGTTGCTTTGAGGATATTTTTTTTAAGGCCTTGGTGGTATACCATTTGCTGTTTTTAAGACTTTTTGCTTCGAGTGTTCCCAATTGATTATATTGGGTGGTAATATGATTTGTTTTGGCAGTAATAACTTTAATGATGGATTGTTTGGTGTTATCAAGAAAACCCTTTAAGGTAGATTGGGTATCAGAACATTTTTGTAAAATTTCAACGAGTAACCTTTTAATGTCTTCAAGGTTAACGGGTTGATTAAATTGAATACAGTTGTTGATACGTGTAAATGACTGACTATAATATTCCAATAATTCAATTTCGATACTAACTACTTGTTGGTAGTGCAGCCACAATTGAGGAAAGGTGCTTATATACAACTCATTGGTTAGGTAATGACGTATCGGTATCCATTTTTTAATTTGGATATTTGTTTTGTCTTTTTTGAACAATGATTTTGTCCAATATCTGAATTGCTTTAATTTCTTAACACTCTTGATTATTGGGCTATTATCTGTTTGAGGTATTCTGTTTTCTTCCGGTTCATTGTCGCGGATCTTTTTATCCAATTTTGAAATTAATTGATCTCGTTCTGAATAAAATTGTTTTATCTCGTTTTTACTATTTAATTCAGACCCTAAAGGATATGATTTTTTGTTGTATGCCAGAACACTATTAAGATATTGATTGTGCAACTTTAAAAAATGCTGCATATCCATATTGGCGGCATCTATTTTTTCAACCTGATGATGATAATCGGCATGGATAAGACTTATTTGTTCCAACAGGCTCGTAACATCGCTAATTCTATTTTCAATAAAAGACATAAATCTGTCATTGTACAGATTTTCAAAATCGACTATTGCTGATGTAAATAAATGTTGCATAAATCAAGATAATTATATGTGCCTATTTAATAAACTATTATAGCTGGTAATCATACATTAGATTAAAGCCTAAGGTAATATACCATAAAAATTAGAAAGTTTTAAATATTCATATAAATTCAATTTCAAATCCCTTTAAGCAAACGCCCCAGGACATCGGCACCTGTTATGATTATTTTTTGATCATTGGTCCAGAATAACACCATGTCTTTTTCAATTGGGTTATCCATGTTTTTATCCATCTCTCCGCGCATTTTTTTTATGATAACTCCTAAGTTGGTATCTTTTTGTCGGATAATGATTGGAATATGGCAGTATTCTTTGATGTCGGTAGGTTTTTTACTGAACACGGCCGAACGTAAAAAACCATCTGCATCCAGCACCCCTATGGGCATTTCTTGTTTATTGGTTAAAATGATCCACTTTTCTCCCGAGTCATTTATTTTCTGTATGAAATGGTCCTCGGTGTTTTGAACGAAAGTAGGAAATATTAGCTGATCATTTTCCGAATCCAGCTGGACAATGCTTTTGGGGTTTACCCGTTCCCCTTCTTCAGCAACAAGCATGTCATCCAACGAAAGGAAATTAATGGCACCTATACCTTCAATAAGGTCAATTTCGTTTTCTCCCCCATACACATGTTTCTTCAGGAAAACCTTGACATTCTTCTCTTTAAAAAACTCGATAGACTCTTTACCTAACCAGGCATCCAGCAACAAAGCGCTAGGTTTGGCAACCGGGTACAGCAAGAACTGGTACAATTTAAGTACCGGGGCTAATAATGAGGCCATTTTTAAGGAATGGCGCGAAAAATAAGCTTGAGGTATAATTTCACCAAACATGGTAATGATGACAGTGGAAAACAGAAATGATGCAACACCGGCCATTACAGAATCAGATAACAAAGTCAACAACACATTGATTCCCACATTCCCCCACAAGATGGTGGTGAGCAAAAAGTTAGAATCTTTTCTCATCTTCAGAACTTTCTGTGCTCCAATGGATGTTAAACTATCTGCCTCAATTTCAAGTCGGAGCCGTGTAAAACTGAAGAAAGCCAGGTTTAGCCCAGAAAACATGGCGGACTGTGTGATACAGAATAGTATTCCAATCCAAATTATCATATCATCCATATTAAAACCATTTATGCCTTTTGAAGAAATACAACATCACCCCGGCTACAGAAAACATAACTCCCCACATTACAAAATAGGCATTTTTAAATTGCAGCTCCGGAACGTATTCAAAGTTGGTACCGTAAATGCCTGCAATAAATGTTAGCGGAATAAAAATGGAAGCGAAAATAGTCAATACTTTCATCACCTCATTGGCCTTATTACTTACATTGGTGTTATATAAGTTTAGCAGGTCGTTTGTCATGCCAAAATAATTTTCCACTGCATCTATAGATTGTTCCACCAGGTCATATAACTCTTGATAATACGGGATGCTTTCAGGGTGGATCATTTCGGTCTTAGAACGTAATAAGCGTATAAGGACCTCTTTCAACGGCCGTATCGTTTTACGGAAATAAGAAATTTCCGTTTTATAATGAAACAACAGGTTACTGAGTTCTTTCTGCGGATTAGAAAGCTTGTCTTCAACACTCTCGATCTGATTCCCCAGCTGTTCCAGGTTAATCAAGTAATTATCAACCAATGTATCCATCAGGGCATATAATAAATAGTCAGCCTGTGACTTTCTTATTTTACCCACATTATTTCTGATTCGGGAACGGACAGGATTAAAATGGTCACCGGTCTTTTCCTGAAAACTTATCACCACCTTGTCCAGAAGAATAAAGGAAATCTGTTCCACGGATATTTTGCATTCTTCTTTGTGATAATATACCGCTTTGGAAATAACAATAATAGCCTCCTCATCTTCAAAATATTTAGACCTTTGACCTGTATTTAAAACACTTTCCAATCCCAGAAAGGATATATTAAAGTGGTTGCCTACCTGCTTTATAATTTCCGCCTCATGAATGCCATCAATATTCAACCAGTTAATTTGTTTTTTGTCAATGGCCTTAAGTGCCTCCCCGATATCGGAGAATTCATGTTCAGATGATTGGTCTGTATTAAATTTGATCAAATGTATCTTGGTGGCCTCCATTTTTTGATAACCCATAAATATTAGGCTACCGGGTGCGGCTCCTTTAGCTTTAGCCCTACTTTTAAGAAATCGTGCCATGTTCTTATTAATTTACAAATTATTTTTTTGGTCTTTGTCCAGATGAAGCTGAAGCGGAGCAATTTCCTCGCCCCAATAAACTGTGGTATGTGGGAACGGAATTTCAATATTGTTTTCATCGAAAGCAATTTTTAGCCTTTTTCTGTATTCCCTGCCTATCGCCCATTGCATAATCGGTTTTGTTTTAAACCTTGCCTTGATAACCAAAGCACTGTCGGCAAAATCATCCAGGCCCATAATTTCAATAGGCTCAATAATCTTTTCCTTAAATTCCGGGTCGTCCTGTAATTCTTTTCCGGTTTGCTTCATGATTTCCATCACCTGGTTGACATCTTCCTTGTAAGCTACCCCAATATTAAATACCATGGCCGACCATTCTTTGGTCATGTTTGATAAGGTGTTAATTTTTCCGTTCTGGAATACATGAACCACTCCGGAGAAATCGCGCAAGGTGATAGTCCGCAACTCAATTTTTTCAACCAGACCACCCGTACCGTTAATGATGCCTACATCACCTGTTCTAATCTGGTTTTCAAGCAGTATAAAGAACCCTGATATTACGTCACGGACCAGTTCCTGCGCGCCGAAACCAACCGCCAAGCCAATAATACCGGCACTAGCTAATATTGGCGCTATATTGACACCAATTTTTTGGAGGATAATCATAATAACTATCGTGATTAACACAACCTTTGTGACCCCGTATATAATTCCGACGAGGGTATTGATTCTCTTTTCAGCTTCGTTTGAATCAATATGCTTGTTTTTTTCTGCACGATGAATTAATGTCCTCTTTAAACGTTTGAAGGTAAACTTAATGATTTTGATGGCCACAAAAAGAGCAATCAATAAGACAATGATGACAGGGAGTTCCATGATCAACCATTTTTGAATTTTCGAAGCCTGTTCGGCGAGCAATTGATTATCAATTAAATCAAACATTGGATTTATTATTTTAAAGTTATTTTTTTTCTTGTTATGTTACCTGGCAACAAAAGCGTTATCCTTATAGTTTTTTATTTCAACAATATCTGCTGGCAAATAGATACCGTTTTTATTTAAATCTTCCATCATTTTTATAATAACTTTGGATTTTATGTTTAGATGAAATGCCCTTGATTTTGACTCGAAGGTATCTATCCAGTACTGAACCCTGACATTAATGGTACTGGCGGCTAACTCATCCACTACTACCACCGGTTTTTTTTCTCCTTGCAACACTTCTGTAATATCACCAAGGGTATCTTTAATTATTTTTATAATCCCTGTTAAGTCCGTGGAATAATCAATGCCCAATACCACCTCATAACGCATGAAGCCATCAATGGTATAATTAAAAAGGGGAGCCTTGATGATTTGCGAATTAGGGATGTAGACATCCTTGCCATCAAGGGTTTTCACAATGCTCTCGCGCATGTTTAGTTCATTTACATACCCTACCGTACCAACCGTTTCAATTAAATCGCCTATTTTGAACGGACTTTTAAACGCCATCAAAATTCCGGCGAGAAAATTCTCGCCAATATCCTTAAAAGCAAATCCTATAACAAAGGTGGTGATGCCTGCTCCAGCCATTATATGCGCTGCGATACCGCCCAGTCCGACAGTATTCAGGAATAGGACAAAACCTATAATGGTTATAATTAAAGCAACGATTTTACCTAAGAAATCTGCCAACAAGGGGTTTTTGGTTTTTGGCTTAACACGTTTGGTAACTAACTTCTTAATCATCCAGGATATAAACATGAAAATCAGTAATATCAATATTCCGATGCCAATTTTAGGAATCACCTCAATGAATTTTCCGATCATATAATTAAAATCAGTCATACGTGTTAATTTTTAAATAGGTAAATAATTATGGGCTATTTTATTAAATTCAATCAATTGCGTTTGCTCCCATGTTTTATCGTATGCCAGTTCTTGCGCCAGCAATTGAGCTACTCTTGGGGCAATGATCATGGCTGCTTCGGTATCCAGGAACAAGAGCCGTATTCGTCGGGCAATAAAATCCTCAATGCACCTTACCATCTCATGCCTAACCGACCACACCACTTCCCCTTCCAAATAAGGGTAATCAAGGTGCAGTTGATTCCTGTAACTTGTTTTTTCTTCTAACAAAACCTGAAGCCTCGGGGCGTCCGAGCCATAGTAATGCAAAGACCCGAATATTTCTGCATGCTGATGGTATCCATGCATTTGCAAATGTTCCGTTACCGAGGGCTTCGGATTTAAGTCTCCGATTAAAATGGCTTGATCAACAACATCCTGTGCCATCTTTCTGTAAGTAGTCCATTTTCCGCCAGCAATGGACAATAAGCCGCTGCGTGAAATATTGATGGTATGCTCCCTTGAAATGGAAGCCGTATTGGTTTCTCCGCTATCCTTCACCAAAGGCCGAAGACCAACAAAAACACACTTGATATCACTCTGCATAAGGTCTTTGGTAAGATATCGAGCGGCATGTGTGATTAAAAAATCAATTTCCTCAGCCTTGGCAACAGGCTCCAAAGGGAATTCATCCACTGGTGTATCGGTAGTTCCAACAATTATTTTATCGTACCAGGGCACGGCAAACAAAACCCTGCCATCATCGGTATGGGGGACCATAATTGCACTGTCGCCCGGCAAAAAACTTCTGTCCAATACAATGTGTACCCCCTGACTACTTGTCATTATGGGAATAGCATTTTCATCATCTAATGTTCTTATTGAGTCGGTAAACACACCTGTTGCGTTAATAACCACTTTTGAACGAACAGCGTACTTTTCAAATGTTTCCTGATCCTCAAGAACAACACCGCCAACTATATTCTCCGATTTTCTCAGGGAAACCACCTTCATGTAATTCATGACCGTGGCACCTTGCTCCTGTGCCGTTTGCGCTAAATTTATAAGAAAACGGGCATCATCAAACTGTCCATCATGATATTTGACACCTCCCCTCAGATCTATAGCTTCCACGGTAGGAATATGCGCAATGGTTTCTTCTCTCGAAAGAAATTCCGAAGCACCCAAACCTTCTTTCCCGGCCAACATATCGTACAACTTTAACCCTATCCCGTAGAATGGACCTTCCCACCAGTCGTAAATGGGTACCACAAATTCTAAATCGCTTACCAGATGTGGGGCATTACGCCGCATGATTCCTCGTTCTTTTAATGCTTCTAAAACCAATGAGAGATTACCTTGCTGCAAATAACGCACCCCCCCATGAGCAAGCTTTGTGCTTCTGCTGGATGTTCCTTTTCCAAAATCCGACTGTTCAACCAGTAAAACCTTATAACCCCGGGAGGCGGCATCAACGGCCGTACCTACCCCTGTCGCACCTCCGCCAATGACCACAATATCCCAAACTATTGAACCGTCCTTTATTTTGGATAATTGGTTATCTCTTGCCATTGATTCTTGTTTTTATAATGGTCATCACATTTTTATATTTTACCCGGGTATTATAAACCATCGATTGAACACTATATAATGTTTTATTCCATATGTTTCGTTTTTCTTCACCAATAAAATCAGCTATTATTTTAGACACCTCCACCGTCCTTAGGTAACCAAAAGACTTATGCGGATTTTTTTTCCCATTGATTTCATAATCATTGCTGACGATAAAATCAACCGGAAGAACTCCCCATTTATTGGTCGTAAAATTATCGTATAACTTATTGTCCAAGGCTACCTTATCAAACACATCTGCTATATTAAACCAACTTTTGGTGATGCTTGATGGGGATGTTATTGCAGCCGTGTAGTTCAATGTTTTTTTTTGTTCGGCTGCTATTTTACCGACAACAACAGGTAAACCAAGGGGGGAACCCATAGTGATTAATGTGTTTATTTTCATTTCGGGAATGACAAAGCTTAATACATCGAAGGCAACAATAGATCCCATAGAATGGGCTATGATTAATATCTCGTGGTCGGGATATTTTTTTATACAGTCAACTAATCTTTTCCTAATCAAATTGCGGGCTTTACATGTAATGTCATTTGAATCCTTACACTCCACAGTATAATAAGCATCCAAATCTTTAAAAAACGATTTAAGTATTACGTCATATATAAAGCTATAATTTAAGGTATTATCATCATTTAAAAAAACTTTATTCAACTGTTCTGTGACAAAATCGAGAAATGATTCCCGAAATGAATTGTCTTCTTTATTATAATTGTTATTTCCTACTAATGATTTTTGATAAGGTTCATTTAAGAAACATGGGCTTTCATCATCTTTTTCCCATTTGTTTAGTGGTTTTTCATACAAAATATCAGCCCAGTAAACCAATTCGAAAACGGGAAGGCTTTTGGAAATATGATTCCTTTTTAATCCTTCGTTAATGGCATCCTTCCACCATTTCTGAAGCAAATATTTAGGTGGTTTATTACCCAGACCATGAATGCCGATGATTACTTTCTTCATTTGATTACTAATATAGAAATACTTATTATTTGTACCATTAGCAACTTATCTGCTAGAGTCCACGCTTTTGGTTAAGGTATAATTGTTGTTTACGATAATTATTAAAGCTGATCAATGAGCCAGCCCGCCTTATCGGAAGTTATAGCATCCACTTGCATAGCAAGCAGGTTCCTGGCAGATTTTATATCATTCGTGGTCCAAGTATAAACCAATAATTTACATCTTTTAACCTGTTCCACAAAAAGCGCATTTATTTTTTTACCAGCCCAAACATCCACTCCGTCCAGCTTATGTTGTTGGAGTTTGCGAATAATTTTTTGTGTATTCACGTATAACATCCAGGCCGGCAGATAATAGTCTAAATCCAATAACCATAGCACTTTATTCTGAGGCAATAGCTTTTTAACTTTTGGCAATATCTTAATGTTAAACGATATGATTTCGATTTGGTGAGCAGCCAATCCAGAACTTTTAATGACATCCACCAATGGTCCAATAATTTCAGAATCACTTTTAATTTCGATTATTAATTTACCGTTTACAGGAACAGTTTTCAATACTTCTGATAGCTTGGGGATTTGCTCTCCTCGCCATTTTTTTCCTTTGTAAACTCCTATATCCACTTTTCTCAATTCATCAAGTGTCGACTTGGCTATTACATTATTGATGTCACCTGTCCGTTTTGTGGTTTTGTCGTGCATTAGTATTACTTGATTATCCAGCGTTAATCGAACATCCACTTCAACAGCTTTTACTCCTTTGTTCCAGGCAAGTTGGACAGAAGCTAAAGTATTTTCCGGAGCTATAAATGATTCCCCCCTATGGGCAATTATCATTTTATCCTTTTCAGTATCCATCGGTATCGAATGATTATATTAGGTGTAAAAATGGTTGTTTATGCATACTACCTTCGATATATTCTTGGTTAAATATTTCTTTCAGTTTCCGCTATAGTGTAAATTGATGAACCAGCCCCCTATTTCCATTTTCGTTTAAAGATCAAATCAAAGCCGGAATTGCTGTTTTGGTTGGTGGCCTTTAAAACTATGTTTCTAAGGAATTCATATTCCAACATCATTTTTTCGGTATTTACTGTTTTTGTTTTTTTGTCCAAAAGGAAAGCTTGTTCATAACTTAAATAAAGCTTGTTGGTGATATATTTACCCAAGGTCACATTGCTTGTTTTCCAATTGTTCTCGCCGGTTATTTCAATCACGTCTAATCCGGTTGATTGCTTCAACGATTCCTTAACGACAAATGATAGTTGGTCCAGGACAAGGCCCATAGCCAATTCTTCACCGCTGAAAACCTTACTTTTTTGGTTGCTGCTTAACTGATCTGAGCTCTTTTTAAAAACAATATAAGCGATGGCATCCTTTTCAGCTATCTCGTCATCATCCAATACGAATTCCATGTCTGGTTGCAACATTCTTCCGGTAATATGAATTTTCAGTGTGCGCAGTTCCATTTCTATATCCCTGAATTTATAAAGGATGGTGAAGTCCACATATGGATTTAGCTCTTTCCCTCCGGTAAAAGTCAATTCACCTTCCTTGATATTGAAGTTTCTTCCGTACATTTTGTAGGATCCTTTCCTTACTATCATATTCCCCACAATATCTATATCTTCTGTGGTTTTTAGGAACCGCAGCGAACCGTTCATTTCAAAATTCATATTTTTTCCGCGAACCCAGGTGTTGGAAGGTATCTTTAAATCTATCGTACCCCGCAAGTTTTTGAATATGGTGGAGGATGAAATCATAAAATCAGATTTAATGGAGTCGGGCATTCCGGTATCGTTTTGTTCTTCACCCATCGCCTCCAGCAGTAACGGTGGGTTGGGATCGTCGGTTTTTTGATTAGCATATTGCGTTAAATAATCGGCGTTTATTCGCGAACGGTTAAGTGTTACCTGACCATTCAGGATAGGGTGTTGACTGGAACCCACGATCACCATATCGGCATCCATGTTCATATCCATCCTATTGGATCTTAAGGCCTGAAAGCTAGTAGTTTTTAATTTTATAAAAATATTGCTAGAATCGGTAGACAACCCATTTTCCAGGTTAAGGTACCCGTTCAAATCAAGCTTGCCTTTTTTATTGGTCTTGGCACTCAATCCGTTTAGTGTAACCAAACTCTTATAAACACTGGCGTTTAGGTGAATATCCTTATAGTAGGCACCCAACTCACTATCTTCAAATAGTCCTTTCGTTAATTTAAATTCCCCATTAATCATGGGATTAGCGATAGTATTAGAAACCTTGATGTTGGCAAATGCAAAACCTTTAATAATGACATTTTCTAAAGGATTAATACGGTACATGGCATTCACGTCAAGGCTGTCTACATGCAGGGATGCCGAAAACAAAGGGGTATCACGTAATAAATAGATACTATCGCTGAGTGACAAGTGCAGTGGAATGCTAAAAGATGTTCGGATAGGTTGACCGTCTTTTTTGTTAAATATACCGGTATGCGTCAGCAGCTGGTTTTCATAATGCTGGTTGGTGGTGATTTTATCAATACTATATTCGTTAATATTAAGTTGCTCGATAGAGGTTTGATTGTGGATGATAGGATAATGAGCGGTTCCGGTAAGATGGGAATAGGAAGATAAGCTTCCTGATAACCGGAAGGGTACATGGCTTTGCAGCGGCACATGGCTTAAATCAAAGTCTTGAATATCGATTTTCAGGTTTTGTGCTCCATCAAAAGAGAAAACGCCGTGTACGCCAATATTTTGAATTCCTGAATTTAAATTGAATTGATGTACATAAATGTTTTTGGGATTAAGATTGATATAGGTAGAATCCTGGTTGTTGGCCCATTGTACCCCGTTATAATTAATGTCTAATTGATCCACCTGAAGTGTGGGGCTTTGAAAATTCACCAAACCTCCACGAAATGATGCGTTTAACGAATCGTTTACTTCCAGTGTAAGTTGGGTATTTATTATATCCTTGGTAAAATCACCGGTTAAATCCAATGCTTGAAGGTGATAGGAAGTATGGCTTAAATCTGTTGATTTAAGGGTTACTTCACCCTGATATATTTTATCCGAAACATTTAACAGGATATGCGCATTACTGTTGCCTATCCGCAAAGAATCGTATTTAGCCCGATCCAGTGCCAGGTTAATATCAACGTTAAAATCTTCTGCTTTTCCGTTTATCTGACCATTCAGTGTTCCCTGCAATTCAATACCTGGAAGATTAAACTCGGACAACAATGGGCTTATGTTTCTGGCCTCAAAACCAAAACTGATATGATTGCTTTTTTTCAAGTTACCTTTACCTTGGGCCGTTAAGCCAAAATAAGGCGTATCAAAATTTAAGCCAGTGAAACGATAATCACCTTGTTTATAATTGGCCTGAATTTTGAAATCATCGATGGGATAATCCAACAGCATGGAGTTATTGGAATTAACTACCACATCAGCCATTAAATTATCTAATGATGTACCTGTACCAACAACTGAAATGGTACCGTTTAAAAGGGTGTAGATGGAATCAATGCCCGGCAAATGCTGTACGTTTAAGTTGCGGTACCTGGCTTTAACATTATATTTAGGCTGGCTAAAAATTGTAGTGAGACGATAATTGAGCTGAATATCCCCAAAGGAAGCCAACGTGCTTAATTCACCCTTTAAATCCCCTCTGTTTTTCGTACTATTTACTTTTAGATTACGGAAACTGTAATTATCATACATGATCTCTTTAAAACTGCCTTCCAAAGTTATTACACTCTCATGCATATCAAATCCTTTACCCTGCACCTGCATTTTACCGGTAACATGGGATTTTAAGGTGGGATCGTTCGTCCAATAAGCACCGTTAATCCCTTCTAGCAAAAGATTGCCTGAATATGTTGGTTCGCCGTGCCAATCGGATAAAACACCTTTAAGTCGAATTGTTTGCATCGCCTGTTTAATGCTGGCCTCCAGTGTATACTTATCCGAATTACCCTCTAACAAAAAATAAAGGGTTGGGCTACCGTATAATTTTAATCCCGGCAACAAGGCATTAAAATCCGAGAAATCCAACGGGGCAATATTGATATGGGCAGTAATTTTATTCTTCTCATTAAATTCAATATCTCCATCGGTTTTAGCCAATGTGCTGTTTAACTGCACCACTATATCAGTCCAATTCAGTTTATCCAATGTTCTATAGAATTTTCCGGACAACTTAACCACCTTAAAATCCGGATTTTGTGTAGCCAAGTCGAATGCTTTAAGATCTACTTCAAACTGATCACCGGAAAGTTGCAAGGAGGTCTGCAGATTAGATTCAATATAATCCGGAACAGATTGGTTTTTCTCCAGCATATTAATGTTGGAAGTAAGTTGGGACAAGGTGAATTCTTTAATATTCAGATCAAATGTCGAGCCATTGGTCTCCGAACCTTTTTTATCACTTGCTACAAAAACATTAGCCAAATTGAAAGTTGAATCTTGTTCCTGGACCACATTAAGATGCAGCCTGATTATTTTTAAGTGGTTAACCTCAACTTTATTTTGCAGCAAACTCCAAATCCGGTAGTCAATATGCATCGTCTGACAGCTTAATAAGGTATCGCCACCTTGACTAAGATGGATGTTCTCAAGGCTAAAATCAGAAAATATATTTCCCTGTAATGATTCAATGATTAATTCACCATGCATATTTTTGCTGGCCTGGCTGGATACTATATTGACAATAGTGGTATTTAAATACCCAAACCTAACTAGCATTAACAGCAACAGTAAAAGGCCGATTATACCTCCCAACACATATGACGCTATTTTTATTATTCTGATGATCATTATTTGATACTTAAAAGGTTTGTCCGATTGAAATAAAAAATTGGAAATCAAAAGCGTCTTTAATAACCGGAGATGCCATGTCCAAACGGATGGGGCCTATAGGTGATTTAATCCTAAAACCCAAACCGGCATTATAGTGTAACGAGGCCATGGAATACTGGTAAGAATCTGACCAAACATTTCCAACATCCATAAAAACAACGCCTCCAAAAATATCGTAAATAGGAAACCTCAGCTCAGCGCTTGCTTCCATAAGCGTATTTCCCCCAATGGCAAAACCTTCCTGGTCCACCGGTGAAATACCATGTCTGGTCCAGCCTCTTAACGAGGAGGCCCCTCCGGCATAAAACCTTTCTTCAATAGGTGTTTCGTCCGAGTTTTGGATGTTTTGAATCACACCTGTTTTAAAACGTAAAGCAAGGATTAAATTTTCGGTTAATGCCGAATAATTACGTAGCGACAATTGAAACTGGTAATATTGAATATCATGGCCAAATCCCAGACCTGCATAAGATAATGTACCATCCATTTTATATCCCTGTCTAGGATAAAACCTGTTGTTGGTAGAATTGTACACACTACCAACAGTGAGGATAGATTTGTCATGTTTCAGTTCGCTTTCATCCAATTGCAAATCATTAAGTTCAGTCAGGTTGTCGCGCTCAATGGCATAAGTTAAGTTCACTTTTATTTTTTTATTCAGAGGATACAGGAAATTTATTCCACCGCCCACGCGGTCTATCTGATAGCTTTGTTCCCTTTCTCTTATGAAAAAAGGATTAAAAGAAAAATCCAGGTTATTCAGGAACAAGTCTGGTTGAATAAAATTGAGGTCAATGCTTAAGGGAACAAAATAGGAAGTTTTGCCTTTCAATATCAGCCTTCTAGCGCCGCCCAAAAAACTTAATCGTTTCATCTCTCCCGATAATCTTAACCTGTCTTCGGTGCCGTACCCCACCCCCCCCTCAAAAGCGTAACGCGGAAGTTCTTTTACAATGACTTCAATAGGTATGTTATTCTCGACAACACTGTCTTTCATCGCATTGATAATCACATACTGAAAAAGATCTGTATCAAATATATTTTCCTGTGTCTTGTTTATTTTTTCCTGGCTGTACAAATCAGACTTTGATAATAAGATGCGTTTTCTGATAAATGTCTCTGGTATCAGGGTATCGCCTGTAATGTTTATATCACCAAAAAAACTCCGATTACCGGGATCAACCTTAAAGTAGACATTTACAGCCTTTTTCTGTTTGTCAAATAGGATTTGATAGGTAGTTTGCAGTAAAGGGTAACCTTCATTTGAAAAATTCTGCCGGAGTATGTTCTCTGTTTTAAAAACATCAACATCCTTAAATCGTTGTTTTTGCTTTAATGGGATTTTGGTTTGTGAGTAAGCAATTATCGCCTGTGCCAGGCTATCCGTTGAACCCTTAAAATGTATGGAATCAACAGTTACATATTCATTTTCAAGAATGGACACAAGGATGTTAATATGCTTTTTATGCTTTATGGTATCGAGCGAATAGCTGATTTCAGGATGTATAAAGCCATTGCGGATGTAGTAACTTTTTAACCGGTCAATATCGTTTTTTAGAACAGTCAAAGCAAACTCCGGTTTTTTCTTCCAAAATAACAACCTATTCAATTTTTGGCGCGGAACGGTATTAAACTGTTCCAGAAGCACTTCTTCTGATAAGATACTATTCCCGGTAAAATCCAGGCCTCTAATACGATACAGCTTCTGCGAGTAGGCGGAAAGAGCTGGGATCAGCAAGGTGATAAAAAATATAAATTTCAGTGCATTACGCATTATTACTACCGTTTCTATTCATCTGTGTTAACATCATTCATCTATCTCCCCTGGAAAATGAACAGTAGTAATATAATAAATTTTAGAACATAGTTTTATAAAAGTTGATCGAAAGTATTTTACCGGGGGATACCGCCAATAATGACTGGGTATATTTGTTAGCGTAGTTTTACAGATAGCAAATTGATTATGCCATGATCAGGTAGTCAAACATTTAATACTATGATATTTATCCCTTAGGTATTATGGTACACCTAAGGGATTATTTATGGCCTATATTACTTCTGCTTCATTTTCTTTAAAAAAGCAGTGATTTCCGCAGGCTCTGCACGATTTCTGTAATCGCTGTCTAAAAATGCATATACTATTTCCCCATCGGTATTAATAATATAAGTGGCCGCTAATGGTAGTTCGTTTGAATCATCCCCATTGTATGCGTTTAGATCAAATTTTTCATTATATATTTTGGCTACATCATCGGTTAATTTAAAAACCACACCATAGTCTTTTGCTACTTTATTACCCATGTCACTCAACACCTCAAAAGCTAAATCATGTTTTTCGCTAGTGCTAATAGATTGGTCAGGAATTTCTGGCGTTAGCGCAACTAAATTAGCGCCTTGCGCTTTAATATTGGGTAATTCTTGCTGTAAAAACTGTAAATTGATATTGCAGTAAGGACACCACCCCCCTCTGTACCAAACCAAAACAACAGGTCCTTTTTGCAAATAATCCTGCAATGACACTGCTTTTCCCAGTGCATTTTTTAAGGTAAAACCTGGGGCTGAATCTCCTACATTTTTAGCAGATTTTAATATGCCACTTTCCTTTACTGCTTCTAATCCTTCTTTATAAATTTGTTTCGTTTTTTCGTCGGCCTTTTTACCAAAACTTATTTTACGCTCTTCCAATACTTGGGATTGTGCAATGCTTACTTCCATAGGTTCTTCTTTAATTATAGATGATTTTTTGCCGTTTTTTACATCACAGGCATTCATTACGCTTAATAACATACAAATACTTAAAATATTTATAATCTTCATAATTCATGTGTTTTATTGAGTGACTACTATTGATTGATTTGCTTTTCTATTAATAATATATGCATTGAGAATTGAAAAGAATATGATACCTATGGCAATATATACCAAAGGCCATTTAGGCTGAATACGCAAAAAGAATTCTGCCAACAAAGCACCTACCATGGTAATAAAACCAAATGTATTGGCAAAGACACTCAATTTATAGTAACTCAATGGCGAGAAAAAATATTTCTTACCCATAAATAAAGTATAAAGAGCAGTGGCCATGTATGATAAGCACAAAATTGAAATTTGGACGCCTGTAATTAACCTAAAAAAAGTAGGATTTATGCTTAATGGTTTTGCCATTTCGATAAACGCATTGACTGAAACTTCCCAACCTGCTAATTTGGAAATGGAAAATCGAATTAATACAATACTCATTAGTAAACTACTTACTCCAACTACTATTTTTTCTATTTTATTCATGGTATTACATTTTATTGTTTCTAAACGATTAGTTAGTTATTGTTTAAATTTTTTTAAATATTCTTAAATATGTGACTTATATAGTTCTTTAATTGTGTGTAAGTAAATATTTTGGTAGCCGAAGAAAATCCGAACATGGCGATAAATAAATAATCTGCTTTTTCTTGCACTTCTTCTTCGCTATAAGTAATATTTTCCCTTAATTTTTCGGCAAAAACATCTCTTATTCCAGTGGTATAATAATTTAATAACTGTTGAATTTCCATATTGTTTTCTACTATACATTCATTGGCCGTATTAGTAATAAGACAACCTTTTTGCGAATCACTTTCTTTCGAGAAATTGATAAAATCGTAAAAATATTGTTGTATAGCTTTCACACCACCTGGTGTGTTTTGTAATTTTTCTACAATGGAATTTAGTTTTTGGGCATAACATTTTATGCTTTCTTGCAATAAGCCACTTTTACTACCAAAACTAGAATAAATAGAAAATTTGTTAATCCCCATTTCTTTCTCTAATTGTTGCATAGAAGTAGCTTCATAACCATTTTTCCAGAAAAGATTCATAGCCCTTTCCAGCACCTCTTGTTCGTTATATGCTTTATATCTTGGCATTTGCTTCAAATTATTTGACAAATCTAAACATTTGGTTAGATATAAACTGTTAATAAATTGTTAATGTTTACAAACAAACCTCATGGAGTCAATAATCATTATATTTGAATTGTTTGAAAAAAGATAATTTATTGTGTTACCATTTTTTTTTTTCTAGTCTAAAAAATAAAATTTTAATTTAGAATTTGTTTGGATTTGAGAAAATGGAAAATGAAATAAGCAATGTTCAGCTTAGTTACTTAAATATTAATGATTACGCCGAACTCAAAGAGGTCATGATTAGTTCGTATCATGCCTTAGATAACGCGTATTGGGCGCCGGAAAAAATTGAAAAACTTATCGATATATTTCCGGAGGGACAAGTAGTCATTAAGGTAAACGAAGAAATTGCAGGTTGTGCACTAAGCATAATTGTAAACTCTTCCGATTTAGAAGGCCACCATACCTATGGTGAAATAACCAGTAATTACACTTTTGATACGCATTCGGATGATGGAGATATTCTGTATGGAATTGATGTATTTGTAAAGCCCGAATTCAGAGGTTTAAGGTTAGGCAGAAGATTATATGATTATAGAAAAGAACTTTGCGAAAGGCTCAATCTTAGAGGTATTTTGTTTGGAGGCAGAATTCCAAATTACCATAAATATTCAAAGGAAATTACGCCCCGGCAATATATTGAAAAAGTAAAGGCAAAGGAGATAAACGATCCGGTTTTGAACTTTCAAATATCAAACGATTTTCATCCCGTAAGAATTTTAAAAAACTATTTGGAAGGCGATGTTGAATCGGAGGAGTATGCAGTGCTATTGAGGTGGGATAACGTGTTTTTTGAAAAACCGAAAACCAAAGCAGCATCTATTAAAAAGATAGTGCGGATTGGAGTTGTTCAATGGCAAATGAGGCCCTATAAAACATCACAGGAGTTGTTGCAACAGGTTGAATATTTTGTAGATGCTTTAAGCGGTTACAAAAGTGACTTTGCCTTGTTTCCCGAGTTTTTTAATGCACCTCTTATGGCTGCATATAATCATCTCAGCGAACCGGATGCCATTAGGGAATTGTCTAAATATACCGAAGAAGTTATACAAGCTATGTCCAAACTGGCCATCAGTTATAACATCAACATTATTACTGGAAGCATGCCCGAACTGGTGGACAACAGCCTTTTTAATGTAGGTTATTTGTGCAGAAGAGATGGTAGCATTGAGCGATTTGAAAAACTACATGTCACACCCGACGAAAGAAAAGTATGGGCATTACAAGGGGGCAGTGAAGTAAAAACGTTCAATACGGATTGCGGTAAAATAGGAATTCTTATTTGCTATGACATAGAGTTTCCCGAACTATCGAGATTGCTGGCAGATGACGGAATGGAAGTTTTGTTTGTGCCCTTTTTAACAGATACACAAAACGGATACTCCAGGGTAAGAAATTGCGCCCAGGCCAGGGCCATAGAAAATGAGTGTTATGTGGTTATTGCAGGTAGTGTGGGTAACCTGCCTAATGTTCACAACATGGATATTCAGTATGCACAGTCAATGGTATTTACGCCATGTGATTTTCAGTTTCCAACCAACGGAATTAAAGCGGAAGCAACACCAAATACCGAAATGATATTAATTGCGGATGTAGACCTGGATTTATTAAGAGATTTAAGAAACCATGGAAGTGTTAAAAACATGGCGGATAGAAGAAAAGACATATATAATTTAAAACGAATTAATCAACATTGATGCTATTTACGTAAAATGAAAAATTCATACTTCGACCTAATTGAGCAAAGCTATTACTTTCCGCAAGAAGGATTTGACCTAAGAAATGATTACCTGACTTTTCATGGGGTATCGCTTAAATATCTAATTGAGCAATATGGCACACCTTTTAGGTTTATTTATTTACCCAAAATTGGAGACCAAATTAAAAAGGCCAGAAACCTCTTTAACAGGGCCATAAAAAACAACGGATATAAAGGCTCTTATAACTATTGTTATTGTACCAAGTGCAATCACTTTTATCATGTGGTAAATGAAGCATTAAAGCACAATGTAAACCTTGAAACCTCATCTTCTTATGACATTGATTTGATTTTACATCTATATAAGGAAAAGAAAATTGATAAGAATCGCACCATCGTTCACAACGGTTACAAAACGGAAGAATATTTAACCAAGATTATCCAACTTCAGCAAGCTGGCTTTCACAATTCAATTTTAATACTGGATAGCGAAAGAGAATTGCATAGGTTGAAAATGTTTAACCTTAACCATAAGGTTAAAATTGGTATGCGAATGGCTATCAATGAGGAAATACAGTCGGCATACTATACCTCCAGGTTGGGCATACCAAGTGGTGAGTTTAAAAAATTTTACAAGAAACATATTCATAACAATGCTAAAGTTGAACTGAAGATGCTCCATTTTTTCGTGGATTCAGGCATCAAAGATACGCTGTATTACTGGGGCGAATTTCAAAGAGCTTTAGGTGTGTATTCCGAGTTAAAAAAGGAGTGCGAAACATTAAATTCAATCAATCTGGGAGGAGGATTTCCAATTCGCAACCATCTGGGCTTTGAGTATAATTATGAGTACATGATTAACGAAATTATTAAAAACATTAAAGAAGCTTGTATTAAGGATAATATACCGGAACCGGATATTTATACCGAATTTGGCAAATATACGGTGGGAGAATCAGGAGCGATCATATTTGAGGTTCTGGAGCAAAAACAACAAAATGATACGGAAATCTGGTATATCATCAATAACAGCCTGATGAACACTATACCGGATGCCTGGTCAATCCACGAAAAATTCATTTTGCTTCCCTTAAATAAGTGGGATAATGAATATCAGCGGATAAATATTGGCGGTATTAGTTGCGACCATTCAGATTATTACAATTCGGAAGATTTGAACCAGGAGATATTGCTTCCTAAGTATAAGGAAACCGATAAGGAACCTCTTTACCTTGGTTTTTTTCACACAGGTGCTTATCAGGATTCAATTAGTGGATATGGAGGTATAAAACATTGTCTAATCCCTTCACCTAAACATGTCATCATCGACAGGGATGAAAAGGGTAACTTTAAGCACTATGTTTACAGAGAAGAACAGTCTGCTGATGAAATGTTTAAAATACTGGGATACAACACAAAAGAACATTCAACAAATCCGGTGCCCAATGTAGAAATAAATAATAAGCGATTGCAAAAGGAGGTGAATTAATGAAACCGTTTGGAGGTATTGAACAAGAGTACACACTGTTTTCTAAAGCCAATATACTGCTACAGTCAATCCCATATGATGGAACAAGTACCTGGGGAAAAGGAGCGGATAAAGGTTTTGAAGCTTTCATGGAGGCATGCGAAAACATGGAACTTTATGATATAGAGACAAACTCTGAAGTATTCAAAAAAGGGATTCATATCCTACCTGGGATTGTAGCAGAAGAGACACCAGAAAAGATGTTTGATGGCATTTATAGATCCACAAAAAAGTTATTGGAACTTAACAAATTCTTGACCTTTTTTGGAGGCGAGCACTCTATTAGTATTGGAATAATTAAAGCATTTACAGAGGCTTATTCAGATTTAACCGTAGTGCAACTGGACGCCCATGCCGATTTGCGCGATCGGTACGAAGGCTCAAAATATAATCATGCCTGTGCATTACACCAAGCCTCGTTAAACACAAATCTGATTCAAATAGGCATCAGAAGTATGGATGTTTCTGAAACGAAATATTTTAAAAAAGATAACGCATTCCTGGCTCAGGATATCGCGGGAAAGAATGATTGGATTAAGCAAGCCATTGATAAGATGACAGATAAAGTCTATCTAACCATTGACCTGGATGTTTTTGACCCATCCATCATGCCATCAACAGGAACTCCGGAACCCGGTGGTTTAGGATGGTATGAAACCTTAACATTTTTAAAAGAATTATTTAAAGCCAAAAAAGTATTGGGGTTTGATATTGTAGAGTTAGCACCTATAACGGATTTAAAAGCCCCAAACTTTTTGGCTGCCAAATTATATTACAAACTCCTGTCATATAAATTCAAATACAATGAACAATAAAGGGCCCATATCAAATTTTATGCTTGAGCACTATAAGCATTTCAATGCTGCCAGCATAGTTGATGCGGCACAAGAATATGAAAAACAATTGGCCCAAGGAAATAAAATGATGATTACCCTGGCCGGCGCTATGAGTACAGCCGAGATGGGAAAATCTTTGGCCGAAATGATCAGGCAGGATAAAGTGCATATCATATCATGCACGGGTGCCAACCTCGAAGAGGATATCATGAATCTGGTAGCCCATAAATCATATAAAAGGATTCCCGGATACAGAGATTTATCCCCCGAGGATGAGTGGGGGTTATTGGAAGATGGATTCAATCGGGTTACGGATACCTGTATTCCCGAAGAGGAGGCTTTCAGACGATTACAACAACATATTTATGAACTTTGGGATAAAGCACAAAACAATGAGAAAAGATATTTCCCGCATGAGTATATGTACCAATTGCTATTGTCCGGCGTGCTGGAAAATTACTACGAAATAGACCCCAAGCATAGTTGGATGCTTGCCGCGGCAGAAAAAAACCTTCCGATAGTGGTTCCCGGGTGGGAAGATTCTACCATGGGCAATATTTTCGCTTCGTATTGCATTAAGGGAGTTCTTCATCCATCTATAGTTAAGTCAGGAATAGAATATATGACATGGCTGGCTAATTGGTACAAGGAGAATACAATAAAAGGTAAAATAGGCTTTTTTCAAATTGGCGGTGGCATAGCAGGTGATTTTCCAATATGCGTGGTGCCCATGTTATCGCAAGATCTGAACGAAACCAGTATACCTTTTTGGGGCTATTTCTGTCAGATTTCAGATTCAACCACGAGTTATGGATCATATTCCGGTGCAATCCCCAACGAAAAAATAACCTGGGGGAAGCTTAGTACTGATACTCCCAAATTTATCATCGAATCGGATGCAACCATTGTTGCTCCTTTAGTGTTTGCATACTTATTAAACTGGTAAGCCATGAACAAATTCAATGCACAAAACAAAAAAAGAACTATTGTCGATTACCACAAGTTGCCAGTGGACTTGAAAGAACAACTCAAACTGGTAAACAGCGATGGGCTTCATGACGACATAATCACCTATAAGGATTCAAAGGGCCATCAAATATCGGCCCTTAGGTTGGAAACAGACGATGTTGTTTATATGGTACGAATGTCGAAAGAACTTGCTTTCCAGATCATGGACGAAGATGATGATTTTAATGATGATTACAGCTTAAAATCGGGCAAAATGAAGAAATACATAGACAAACATGGTGATATTGACTATATTAGTGAAGACAAGAACAACTCAAAATAAAAATAACCAATTGCGATGTTATTAATTATCGATAATCAAAGTGCATTTATTAAAAAGTTTAAAAGGCAATATTTGTCGGAGCAGGATTTTGATTATGTGTTTTTTGATCATAATCAACCGATCACCTTGTCTGCAAAAAGCAAGATAAAGGGAATCATTTTATCCGGAGGTAAGGGAAACCCGTACGAACCTTTAAACCTGACCTCTAACTTTGTGGCCATGCTTAATTTTAATGTCCCTATCCTGGGGTTTTGTTTAGGGCATGAAATAATTGCGGTAGCCAACAGAGGCCGGATAAAAAAACTACCTGATTATCATGCCAGAAAGGAGATAATCACCATCACTAAACCGGAAGACCCAATTTTTGAAGGTTTAGATAAAACAGAAGTGTCTTTGGTCAAAAGACATTCTTTTTACGTGTCTGAATTGCCGGATTCTTTCGAAAGCCTGGGCACCTCAGATACTTGTACAACCGAAATCATAAAGCATATAAATAAACCGGTTTATGGTTTTCAGTCACACCCCGAAGTTTCAGGCGAAGATGGATTATTGATGGTGCGTAATTTCCTGAAAATATGTGGTGTCATTCAACAGTAACTTTTAAATACTGATCAAATGGCTCGTTTTCTAAAAAGTAACAAAGAACATATTGGCCTTTCTCCTGATCGCATTATGTTTAGGGGCGAGAAAAAGATAGACGATACGGTCATTCATTTAATCAGCTATGATGAAAAATCATTAATAGAAATTGAGGTGGATGACTTGGCAGATCTATACAGGTATGATTTAGAAAACGTTAATTCCTGGATTAATATTTACGGTCTTCACAATGAACAGATCATGCAAAACGTTTCTAACTATCTGAATATTGATCCCGTAATTATATCTGAAGTTTTAAATACACATAGCAGGCCAAGGGTCATTGAATATGAAGACTGTTTGTATGTCTCCGCCAAGATGGCTAGCCTGGCAAATAACGAAGCCGATAAAGTAAGCACCGAGAATATCGTATTTCTACTTAAAAACAAGCAATTAATCACGTTTCAGGAACGAAAAGGCGACGTGTTTACTCCTGTTCGGGAACGATTAAAAAACACCAGGAAAAAGTTACGGCTATTGGGTTCTGATTATTTAATGTATGCACTTATTGACATTATTATTGATAATTACACCTACATTATCAGTAAAATTGGCGAAAAAGTGGAAAACCTGGATGAAAAACTATTACATGTTACGGATAAATCCATCCTGATGGAAATCAATTTCTACAAAAGCGAAATGATTTACTTACATAAGTCCATTGCACCCTGTAAAGAAATGATATTTAACCTTATAAAACTGGAGTGCGAATATATTAACGATAATAATATAATGTTTTTCAAGGAATTACAGAGCAATATTAACCATGCGGTAGATTCGCTCAACAACTACAAGGAAATTCTTAGTAACCAATTGAATATATACCATACCCAGGTAAGCAGCAGGTTAAATGATATCATGAAATTTCTGACTATTTTTTCCGTTATTTTTATTCCGCTCACGTTTATTGCCGGTATCTATGGAACTAATTTTGAATTTATTCCGGAATTAAAGTTTAAGTATGGATATCCGATGATGTTATTGGTGATGCTTTTAATTGTTGGGGGAATGTTGATTTATTTTAAAAAAAGAAAATGGATTTAAAGCCCGAAATATTTATCCAGCATTTTTTTTATGTTTTCCGCATAAGACTCGCTTATAGTAAATATGTCGGCCTTTAGGTCGACTTTTCCATTCTCTATCTTCTCTATTTCAACGATTGGTTCATATCCAGCGGCAACCCAAGCCGTATTTAATATCTGTAATCTTAAATCAGAAACTATATCATTTATATTTTCGCTTTCTTCAAACGAAAATGACAGTTTTACTTTGGTAAGCCTTTGGTGGGTGCTTTGTGATTTAATTACATGGGAGCGAATTGCACTGTATGAAATGGAATTGGCATCTCCCTGTTTGTCCACAACATCTAACCTAAAATGTCCTGCTCTGATAATATTACCCTTAACATCCTCTAAATCAATATAATCTCCTTCGTTAATCTTATTTTGCGATTTAAGATTAATGCCGACAATAAAATCCTTTAGTAAAGCGATAGAGGGGATAGTAAATATAACAAGTAGAACAGAAACCGCTATCAGCATAAAGTTGTTACCTGAAGAGTAAACCTCGGCAAAAAACCATAAAACAAGGCCGATCCAGCTTAATAACTCTGCGATGGGCAAAACATAAAATAGGAAATGCCTAAAACGGCTTGTCAATGGCAGTTTGCTTTTTATATAGTTTATTAACCTGAAAACAAAAAATAGAAATATTGCAATCGCAACAATGGTAAGTATCATGATTCTGATTTTAAATTAATTCAAAAGTTTTACAACAATAAACCAAATAGGGCTCAATATTTCGGTCTAGCATAAATATTTGCGAGTCTTTTTCAACGATAACACCTGCGTTTTTCATCCCATGTATTAAATTGTTGGCCACCTCCATTTTGTAATTCGTTAAACGGACAAGTTTTTTTATATCAATATGTTT
Organism: Saccharicrinis sp. GN24d3; assembly: GCF_052400645.1. Classification (NCBI taxonomy): domain Bacteria; kingdom Pseudomonadati; phylum Bacteroidota; class Bacteroidia; order Marinilabiliales; family Marinilabiliaceae; genus Saccharicrinis; species Saccharicrinis sp. GN24d3. Next base: position 162,305 of record NZ_JBQTGI010000003.1, on the reverse strand, counting down.
ATGTTGAATAAACAAGGAAATTACCAGAAGCCACTCCTTCTGCAAATAACATAAAGGATCGGAATTATATTTCGCCGGTTTCCTGATAGAAATCGTGTCCTTCTCAAACTTGACAATATTTGCTTTCCAAATATTCATCGCAATGCCAGGTATTCCGCCCGATAAATAAAAGTATTGGTTAAACAATAAGGAAAACTTTAATTGCGAAATGGCATCTTCGGTTTTACCTTGATAACTTAAAGTTATTCCACTTGATTTGTGTCTGTTTAAAATAAGATGTTGCAGTTCTTTCGCATTAAAAGGTTCACAATCTACCAATTCAAGCACATGGTTTGAAATATGGTAAATGCTATTGATTACCTTGAATGAATTTGAATCGCAATTCAAAATAAAAAATATTCTATTGCCGTACCACTTGATCAATTCTATTAACTTTAAAATAACATCTCCTCCACCGGGTCGCCGTTCCCACCATAAATCGAGATTGTTAATGACGACTGCGCTTTCGTAAGGCATATTCCTGCAGATACTATCCAAATCGCTTAAATTCGCGATTTCCTTTTGAAACTTTTTCAGCAAGTCATTTGGATCTGCGGAGCCGGAAACGGGCGGATCAATCCAGAATCCATTGTTCTTTTTGAATAAAACTCTCAACGCATGCCTAGACAAGGTGGTTTTTCCAGCACCATGCACTCCTTTAATAACCAAAGCACCTCCTATCCCGTTTTTATGACGTAGTAAAGCATTTTTTACAATTTTAATTTCCCGATCCCTTGGAATCCAAAAATCATTGTTAATAGTTGAGCCACTGCTCATCAGGTTTCTATAAAATACCGGAACCGAGTTATAAATATTTTTAATGGGACTGATATCTTCGATAAAATCAAGAAGCTGTCCGTTGCTAATTTCAGCCGCTTTTTGTTCTTCTATGTATTTTTTAGAAATAAGCAGGCTGGCATTAGTACTATTTATTACATAAATGATGGCATTGTTAATATTTTCCTTAAATTTTGTAAGTTGCCCCCGCAAACTTGAAACAATCTTTTTACTTGGCCTTTGTTCCTTCTTCTCCCCTTTTCCTTCCTCGATAATGGCATGGTAAAATAGCTTGGAGAACGAGTTGTGCAGATAGTTGATGGATTTACCGTTTATCTTGTTCAGCTCCAACTCAATTTTTTTCTTTTCTCCTTCTACCTGCGATATCACCTTTTTATAAAAGGCCTTGTCTATTGTATCATTCGGTGCTCCTTCGGTTTCTGTATTCTCAATGTTATTAATATGAAAGACGAATAAACTGCATGCTTCTTTAATTTCGATAATGGCATAATCCACCACTTTGTTCAGTTTTTCGACATCCCGGTAGTAAGGTTCGCGGAACAACGTGTCCGTGTAGTTTGCAGCCAATTTGTTTGGGTACACCACGCGTTCCGTATAAGCCAACAAACGTATCGGTTCCGAATCTTTGGAAATATGTTCGGGAACACTCATTTCTTCCGGCAATTTCTCAATATTTCCGATTACCTTTTGAATCAGCTCATTTACAATTGCGATGAGTTCAATTTTATCCTCCAGATCTGGCAACTTAACCTTAAGAGACTGATTCACACTAAATTGATTCACAATATCCAAAATATCTTGTGCCGGTTTCAAAATAATATCAGAAACATGATTATAGATTTTGTCATTCCCTGCTGTTATGATATTGTCGGCTATGTCCTTTTGAGCTAAGATATTCATATCCAACAAAAGCGTATTGTTTAATAAATTTGCACCTTTACCCCACTCCTCTGAAAAGGACTTTAACAGCTCAATATTGACAGGATTCTTTACGCTCTTGTGTTTATTGGATTGAGCGATACGTTCAATATGTTGTGTGTCGCTTGCCAAACTACAAGTCACCTCTCGAAAGGCAACCATCAGACTATTTCTTGAGTTATTTTTTAACGCATTTAATTTTTGTGCAATCTCGCTTGTTTTTTCTATTTGTAAGTCAATGTCCACAAATATATTATCCTTGTCAATGTTATTTACAAAAGTGAGTTTCTGATAGGAATCATTAATACCCATAATGCTTTTTCGGATATCCATTAAAAAGCCCAACGTCCCTTCTTCAATATTTTCAACCAATGATTTTAAATTAACAAACACGTGTTTGTCAATATGGTAATTCAGGTTTTTGCGAAATTGATATTTTATATTTTTCTCTTTGTTTTTCTTTTCTAAAAAGAATGGGATCAAAATGGTTTCCGGTGATTCAAAAACATGGTTGCCTAATTCGGAAATCAAAAGTTGAATGCCATTTTGTAATATTTTTCCGGCTTCACTTAAATACTCCTTATTTTGTGTATCAACAATTGAAGTCATTTTCCTAAGGTATTGTTGATGATTTCTGGCAACAGCCTTTTGGAATTCGATTTTACTATACTGAAATACCTCTTTTTTGAGCATGGCAATATTTTGCACGGAAACTTCTTGAATTTTACCCAGAATTAATGCCAACTGTTCTACGGTTGAATCAAAAGCGGTGTCCACAAATTTTTCCCCCATCGAGCACAATTTATGATCAAGCTTTTCAAGTCGGCTTCTAACAACAGCGTTCTCCATTGAGGGAAGTGCAGGCAAAGGCACCAGTTCTGATTTCGTTTCGGCAGTTTTAACCTTAACGACCTTTTTATCGATTAAATTTAACTCTTCAAACTCAAGCGATGGAAGAATTAACAGTGTACTTGCTGTCAGCTGGGTTATTCTGTTTATTTTATCAATGTACTCTTTAGATAAGTTAACATTGGAAGAAATGCCCAACATCAGCAAATCCGCAGCATTCGATTCCGAATGGATAATATCTTCCGTCGTTCTTGAACCAAAATCATCCGACAATATTTTAATATCGGCTTTTATACGTTTCTCGGATAGTAATGCCGATGTTTCTCTGAATATATTGTCGTGGATAGATGAGTCGCTGTTAATAATCAACAGCCTAACACCAGAGTCACGCCATTCAGCGGACGTTTGCAGGAATTTCAATAAATTTAACGCCAAACTTAAAAATCGCCCTTTGCCGTTCCACCATATATCTATGTTTTCCTTTTTCCCAAATCCGTTGTTCCTGTCATAATCTAAAAAAACGGTATTCATTTTTTTAGCTTTCAAGTTGTTCAAAACCCTCACTAAAAATTCTTTGTTTTCAACTTGTTTGCTCCAGCCCATTAGAACTGTATTGGGTTCGAAACCGCTAAATCCATATACGTTGGTCACTGTGCTTATCCCTTCCTCAATAGAACTGCAAGGTAAATCTCTGCGAAAATATTTTAGATTTTGATCTTTTTTCTCGTTTCCCCGTGTTAATGTGCGTACCGCATTAACATCCAGTCTCAAGTTGAAATCGGTCAGTGCTCCAAGCTTTCCGGAAAGATCCAGTCCTAACTCAACCAAATGCGGTCTGACTTTTTCTCCTCCACTGAACAATACAATATTGGGTCGCCAATTACGCGAATTATCTTTTTTTGCACTTAGTTTGAGTAGGGCCTGTTTTGCCATATTCGTCCAAAAACTGCTCCAGGCGTCGCCGCTTTCTAATATCAGCTCTTTCCGCTGCAGGTAGAAATAAAGTAGTCCTAATACGATAGTTGCGCCTGCCAAGGCCAAAAAATCGAGCAGAATCATAACAATAAAAGCGGCCAATGCCCCTATCACACTTACAAACCTTGGAATTTTAAATGCAGGCCTAAAATCTGAACTCGACCAGCTTTCAATGGCTGAGGCTAAATTCAGAAACGCATAGGTGGTAATAAAAAACATGGAAACAATACGGGCGATAACATCAAGTTCACCAATCAAAATACCTGCTTCCGCAATAACAAATGCCAGCAATAACGCATTGCGTGGCTCATTTGTTTTCCCGGTTCCTTTTGCTAAAAACCCGGGTGCTATTTTATCCATCGCAATTGCCTGAAGTATCCTGGGCGCCCCAAGAATGCTTCCCAATGCGGAAGAGAGCGTTGCCCCCCATATGCCCGCTATGACCAATGCCGGAACAAGTGATATTTTAAATAATATTTGAGGATCGTTAACCAGGGCATTTGCATCGACCGTAAAGGCATAAAAAAAGGCCAAGCCAATGTATACAATAAAACCAATACCAACGGCCATCATTGCACCAACAGGCAGTGATTTGCTGGGGTTTTTAAGGTCTCCCGACATGGAAACACCAGCCTCAAAACCTGTTACCGCCGGAAAAAATATTCCAAACAAAACCATAAAAGGGGCAGCAGTGGCCAACGGCGCTATATTTATTTCGCTCGGGGCAAAATCGTGTTTCCCCAAAAATATAGACAGCAACGATAAACCGATTGCCGCCATAATGAAATACTGGGATTTAATAGCAAGCGATGTGCTGATAAATGTGATGGTTGTAACCGCAATCAAAACAATCGTTCCTGTTATTCTGATTGTTTGGATATTGTTGGTTAAACCCCAATATTGCAAGAAGCTTTCTGAAAAACCGATTAAGTAAAGACTAACACTAAAAGATAACCCAACAAACAAGGCCAAACCCAACGTGCCTCCAATCGGAAGCCCCAGGCTTCTGGAGATCATGAAATAAGTACCTCCGTTTTGAACTGGTTTATCCGTTGACAAGGAGGCTACACTTAAACTAGTGGTGATAGAAATAATGTGCGCCACAACAACAATTCCGATCGTATTTATTAAACCAGCCTGACCAATAATTGCAGGAAAGCGTAAATACATGATTACTCCAAGAATTGTTAAAATAGAGGGTGAAAATACTCCACCGAAAGTTCCAAACTTTTTAATTTTTCCCACAATCAGGTATGTTTTGTTAATCAATAAATCTAAAAAAGACCACTAAGTTAATATCTTAAAGGTACTATTTCTGAATCTTATTTCATTATTTCATTTGGCAATATCAAATTGATCGCCATTAAAATTTAATATATTGATATTGTCATGCCACACCCGTACCCTTCAATTTCCTATAGGGATCTGCGCCGATGGGCTCTTTTAGGAAAATAAGAGGTATGTGAGGTGTAATATTTTTAAATGCGTGCCCTACTTACAGTAGGTAAAACTATACTTAATTTCAAGCAACTATTCATGAATAAGTTAACCGAATTTATCAAACTTAAGTGGCACTGGTCCTATAATTTATAAATATTTATTTATAGTTAAAAAATTATTCTGTATCTTGAATACCACGACATTCATGATACTGTTAAATGTTGCTCTAATCTCTAGTAATTATGACTGGCACTCTAAATTTGGTCACAATACTTATTTATTGAGAACTACATTCTGATATTTTGAAAAAATGACCATTGGGATGTTACGTGACCTGCATAAGACATTTAGTCATAATATTAAAAAATGTTTATATGAAAATATTATTTCCTTTTGAACTAGATAACCCATTATACACCGATTGTTATGTGTATGCGGTTAAATTTGCGCGAAATTTAAATGCCGAACTGATATTGCTAAATGTTTTTGATATCGAATTGGACAATAATATCACCAAGGAAAAATATAACTCTTTAGTTAAAAACAATTGGCTTTGTGCTTATAACCAAATTACCAGGTTCAATAAATATTATATCGAACACCATGCTAAAACCGATAACGACCTAAAAATAAGGTTTGACCACAGATACGTTCACGGTGAATGGTTAAGTGAAATCAGAAAAATACTTAAGGAGGAAACCATTGACTTAGTGGCGTTACCTATATCAGAAGATGAGAAACAAAACAAGAAGCAATTTAAAATAATCAATGATGACATCTTTGAAAGAAACAATGCCTCGGTATTAGTTGTTCCGCAAAACTGTCCTTTTAAACCAATAGGTGAAATTGTATATGCAACCGATTTAAAAAAGTTAAATTATAACGAGCTATACATAAAAGATGTTTTATCGTATGCAAAAGCTTTCGATTCAAACATTCATTTTATACATATTACAAAATCGGAAACCGCTTTTTTCCCTCAAAGTATAGACGGGTATAAAACGATTATGAATGCGATTAAAAAAAACAGGAAACATGTATTTAAAAGTTTTCAGGGAAAAAATGTGATTGATGCAATAGAGGATTATATTTTAAAGAGCCAGGCGGGCTTGTTGGTAACCATAAAACATGAACGATTTTTTCTGGACACTATTTTCCACAAAAGTATAAGCGATGAATTATTGCTTAAGTCAACGATTCCTGTTTTAGTAATGCGAGAAAAGGACGATTTGCAAGATTTGAAAATATAAATTATGGTACACTACCACTCAATAGAAAACGATCCGGAATATATCAATCTGCAAACAGAATTGATTAAACTCCAGTATGATATTGTTGAAAATAGAAAACGATTACTCATCATATTCGAAGGGAGAGACAGTGCTGGAAAAGGAGGAGCCATTATGCGATTCATACGTTTCCTTAACCCCAGGTTTTACAGGGTAGTTGCGCTTAATAAACCAACTGAGATAGAAAGCGGGCAATGGTATTTCCAACGCTACATTGAAAAGTTACCTAACCCCGGAGAAATAGTTTTTTTCGATCGTAGCTGGTATAACAGAGCTGTTGTTGAACCGGTTATGGGTTTTTGTTCCGATGATCAGTATCAATTATTTTTAAAACAGGTTGTGATGCTCGAAAATATGTTGGTGGAAGATGGCTTGGCAATAGTAAAACTTTGGTTCTCCATCAATCCCGAAGAACAAAAAAAACGCCTCGACGAACGCAAGGTAAACCCGCTGATTCAATGGAAACTAAGCACGGTTGATATGCAGGCACAACTGAAATGGAATGATTATACGCACTATAAAAAAGAAATGTTTAAGCACACCAGCACCGTTGAATCGCCCTGGGTAATCATAAAAGGCAATGATAAAGACGATGCAAGAAAGGAAGCCATAAGGCACGTATTAAATACAATGTCGTATAAAGAGAAAGGAATAACAAGTGAAAGGCTAACCCCGGACGATTCTATTGTATCTATCGTTTAATATGTCCAATATTCATATAATCCATAAACCGTTTTGTCATCCCAATAAAGTATAAACTTTATTTTAAGGATATATTAATTGGTGGAACCATAGGGGAATTGCTATTAATATTTACTTTTTTTTGTATGCCTTTCCCCATCCATAAATTACCTATTGTGAACCGTGTGCAGGGTTTCCTTAAGGCAGAAAAATAAGTGTGCTGCGGGAATAATGTTTTAAATACGAATTCACAGCAGATCTATTCTTTCTGCCAACTTTATTAAAAAGCGGCCAAAGAAATAAGCATGATAGATGGGAAGCATGTATCTTATAGGTCGTATGGACTACTCTTAACTATAGTTTATCTAACTATTACACTATCCCTTAAGCAAAAACTACGAGTTTCTCTTAGTTACTTATTCATAAATCTCTTAGATATTAAGAAATACAATGACCTAAAAATTACGCTTTTTGTCTCTATTATGCGCCTTGCAATACATATAAATTTACATAAACAATTTAACAGATTAATAAAGTAAAAAATGAAGAGGTCAGAGTATTCAAAACAATCAGATGAAGTATTAATCCAGGCTTACTATACCGGAGATAATAGCTGTATGGAACTTTTATATCATCGATATTATTTAAAAGTGTTTAACAAATGTTTATCATTTACCCAAAATACCGACGACGCTTTTGATTTGACACAAGATATTTTCATGAAGGCCTTTGCAAAAAAAAGTGCTTTTAAGGGAAACTCAAAATTCTCCACCTGGCTTTATGCCATAACATTTAATCATTGCGTTACAGCGCAAAAAAAACAGCAGAAAAGCAAAGTGGAACCTTTTGATTTAGTTACCCACTATATTCCCGATGATAGCGACCTGTTCTCCATTGAGGAGCGAAAAGAAAGAGAAGAAAGAGAGGCGGAATTATACAAGGCTTTGGATGAAATACCGGAGCAGGACAAAAAGTTGTTGGAATTAAAATACAGAAATAATTACTCTGTAAAAGATATCCAGACTGAATTAAATATTTCAAAAAGTGCTATTAAAATGAGGTTGATGAGAGCACGCCAGAAAGTTGGTAAATACTACAGCAAGGCAATTTAATATATTTTTATATTGTCGTTAATACATTAATACGCAATGTCATGAAATCGAACATTTTATTTCCATTTAATCTGGAGAATTCAAATCTAGAATCACAAGGTATTGTAGTTGAATTAGCGAAAAATTTAAACGTTGACTTACGGCTGTTGGTTATTTTTCAAAACAATGACTTTCTCTACAACGAATACCTGAAACGCCCTAATTCGAAGGATGAATCTGCTAAAGCACTATTTAACAATCTAAAAAAGAAGTATCCCGATATCATTTTAGGTAACGAGAAACAAATTGGCTTTAAAAAAGGAACCGTAATAGATATTACCTTTGAAAATTTTGCAGAACAGCCAATGTTGAATAGATTAAATGAAGACTATTTGTGGGTTTTTGATTTTCATGATTTTATTTCAAATATAATACCCACCGGATTCATAAACCAGCTAAATAAACATAACCGCAAAGTGTGGGTTGTTACAAAAAACCGAAGTGGAATTTTAACCCAAACAAAACAAATTGTTGATCAATATAATGAAGATAACAGCACATTCGACCAAATGTATTGGGATGCTCTTCCATTAGATTTATTGTAATGAAGGAATGATAAGCAATCGTTAAAATAACTCATTTTAGTATTAAAAAACAGGTGACCAATTGATTTTCTCATGTCTTAATTACGTAGCTTATTAAAAGATTTGTCTAACTCTTAATTTCAATGAAAATGATACCAAAACTTAGAGGCTCATCTATTTACCCTAGTTGGGTGGATGATTTATTTACCGGTTCTGTGTGGCAAAATCTTGATTCAAAAATGAATACTTCCATGCCCGCCGTGAACATCAAAGAGGATGATAACCAGTTTATTATTGAAGTAGCTGCTCCTGGCATGGACAAAAGTAATTTTAATGTAGATTTAAACCACAATGTTCTTACTATTTCAGCTAAGAAAGAAGAAGAAAGGGAGGATAAGCACACAAAAGTAACAAGAAGAGAGTTTAATTTTTCTTCTTTTCAGCGCTCTTTTACCTTACCAAATTTTGTGGTTGGCGAAAAAATTAAAGCAGCATATCACGATGGGATTTTAAATATCTCTATTCCTAAAAAAGAAGAAGTTAAAGCTAAACCTCCTAAAAAAATAGAAATCAATTGATTAAACCATCTGAAGCGCTGATGCTTCTGCTGCTTTAACAAAGGCATGTATTTACAATACATGAATGATTTGAGATTAGGTTTAAATGACCGGGAACAGAGGTTTTGTTTCCGGTTTAGTCTATTAATCCTTTGCTCAGTGCATATTTAACCAACCCCACATTATTCTTTATACCCAGCTTCTCAAGCAAGTTTCTTCTGTGTGTGTCCACAGTCCTAATGCTGATAAATAATTTATCAGCGATCTCCTGGTTAGAATATTCCTGGCTAATTAGTTTTAGTATTTCGATCTCCCTTTTCGATAGCGGGATATTTGTTTTTTTTAGTTTCTCGCTAAACGGATTCTGAATCTGTTTCATCAGGCTTAGAGAAACCTCTTTACTAAAATAACTATCACCTTTAGCCACACATTTTATCGCGGTTAGCAATTCGTCTTTACCTGCATTCTTTAAAATGTAACCTTTAGCTCCAGCCTCGAATGCCTGCATAATAAATTCAGGTAATCCTAACATTGATAATATTAAGATATTACTATTGGGGTTTTCCCGGGTTAGCTTTTCCGTCACTTCAATTCCGTTTGGGGTACCCATATCTATGTCCAGAACAATGACATCGAATTGGTTGGTAGCGGTTAAACTTAAAACTTCTTTCCCCGTAGATGCTTCTGCAATGGAATCTATCTCTTTTTCTTTACAAAGCAGGGATTTAATACCTTCCCTGAAAATCTTGTGATCGTCAGCGAGTAACATTTTTAGTTTCTCCATTATGAATTGCTTTTTACAGGAATTTCTATACTAACTACCGTGCCCTCCCCAATTTCCGAATCAAGGTTAAATTCTCCTTCCAGAAGTTTAACGCGGGTTTCTACATTGGTTAAGCCAATTCCGTGATGATCCGGTCTTAGCTTCATCTTATCGAATCCAACCCCATCATCTTCCACCATTAAAATAATACTGTCACTATGAAGAATAATTTGCACCAATATATGGCTTGCTTTAGCATACTTCATTGCATTATTCAATAGTTCTTGCGCACACCTAAAAATATTTAGTTCAATTTCGTCATCAAACCTTAATTCACTACCCATATTGGTATAAAACTCCACATTTACCTTTTTGGATTCATTAAGCTTAAAAATAAGGTTATGAAACGCAGAATATAGCCCGAATTCATCTAAAGTTCGCGGAACCAATTTATGCGATAACGAACGCAAGTCTTCTGATACTATGTCAATGGTTTCGTTAATGTTTTTTAATAACTCAGGCTGAGAAATGCTTTGGCTATCTATCTCCTCAACAATGGCATCAAAGCTAAATTTGATATAGGACATCAGTGGCCCTAAACCATCGTGAATCTCCCTTCCTATTCTTCTCCTCTCATTTTCCTGTCCCTCCAGAATGGCCTGGACGGATTCAACTTCAACATCTTCCGTTATATTAGTCCGCTCCGCAATAATGATGACCTCTTCATGTGATACAGATGCCTTCATAGTATCTTTAACATTTGGGGAAACATCAAACGAAAATGAAAATGATTTTAAACTTTTGGATCTGTATGTATTAACCTCATTTATTAGCTTTTGCAAGTAGACATTTGGGGGTGATATTTCATTGTTTTTACACTTAGCCCCTGTCATACGAAAAAAAGTTTCATTATAAAAAATCACCTTGTGATCCAACCCCAAAACTAAAACGCCTATAGGTAAAGAGTTTGCTAACCTATATTGCTGGTCAATCGTTAATGAGTGCCTGGTTGTATTCATTATTGTGCAAGAACTAAATTAATATAAAAATACAGTAAAAGAATGTGACCTACTGCATTTAATTGAGTCTAATTAATAAAAGTTTATTCTATTACATTTGGTATTTAACTTATAGCAATGTCGAAAACCATAAAACGCGAAATTATAAAGAAAAAGGTGAAGAACCCTCCCAGAAAGGAAAAAGGTTCGAAAACAAACCTCCGTTTTCACCTATTAAAAGAAGTTGAAGAGCAGTAGACTTCTTGTGTAGCCTATTTTCAGGCCAGTCCGGCATTAACGTGCATTATCTAGCCAGCAATATGGAGTTCCTTTCATAAAGCTGGCTTTTTATTTAACTTGTATTTCGGACAAACTATTTAAGCATCATTTTCTATGGATTTTCTATTTAATTTTATTTTAATTAGATAATAGCCAAATGATAGGGAACCAAGTAATATGCCTAGTGCGATAATTAAAATAGGGTCTTGTTTGGTAAAGTCAAGCACTATAATTTTTCTGGATACGGCTACGATCCCGATCATAAGCATTATTTCACCGTGAAATGTCCCGTCATCTAAATAAAGCTCAATAGTTTCAAATAATTCGAATGCTATTAGTACATTAAAAAAGAACCCAAAAAGTGTCACTAATCCAGTCGATCCAATAATAATACCTGATTCAGGAACAGGCTTAATTATTTCTTTAATTAGGACCACTATTAAATCGTAGGTGGATACAAGGATCAATACTGCCATAAAAAAAAGTAACGCTATAATCGTACCTTTTTGAAATAGTTTGAACATCTTATGCATACTATATTGGTTATTTAGTATAAAACTTTTTTATTTCATCCTCGATTTTCCTGTCCCATATTCGATCCATTAGATCCGATGCTAATTTTTCATAATAATTAGCTTTATCTATTTTATTAATTTTCTTATACAACTTTGCGATACTGTAATGTGCCGGAATATGCATACTATTTATTTTTAAGCAAGTTTCATATTGAGTTATTGCCTCTTCATATAAACCACTTTCTTCCATTTTTTTTGCAATCTCCACATGGGTTTCAATACTTTTAATTTCATTATCAAGTTTAAGATTTATGATATCTATCGACTTTGTGGTTATAAATGAACAATTAACATGGCGAACAACTTCTTGAGTAACACTTCCAATTAGTGCCTTACCTATACTATTTCTACCTGTTGTACCCATTATTAAAAGGTCAATATCGTTTTTTTCTGTATAATTCAAGATTTCCTCCACAGGATCTCCATCAATAATATCTAAAGAATAGTTTAAGTCATTAAGTTTTTGCTTGGATATAAATTCATTCACTCTACCAATATATTCATCTTTACTTTTTTTGTTCTCATCTTCTAGATCCGCTTCTATCCATATAGATAAACTTCTTATTGGCGTAAATACACTTATGATGGATAATTTAGCTTTAAAAATGCGCGTAAGTATTATTGCATTGTTCAACGCCCTTTCTGATGCACTTGAAAAATCAATAGGGCATAGTATATTTAAATTATCTATCTTCTTTCCTTTTTTAATAACCCAAACTGGTTTTTCTGCCCGTCTAATTATTTTTTCGGTGTAAACACCAAGTTTTTCTTTATTATGATTGCATAAATGAGAAGGAAGAATGATGACATTTACATTATGTACCCTGGCGGTTTTAAGTACGTTTTCTACAGGTTCACCATACACAATTGAAGGTTCAGAGGTCTTGATGTTTTCAGCGTTCAACTTTTGATTAATTTGATTTATCTTCGTCGTCACTGATTCTTTAATCAGATTAAAAACAGATTTTATTTTGGCATCCTCGGGCAATAAGGCCAATATAATTACTTCTGATTCATATATTTTTGCAATTGGTATAATGTTATCAACTTGTAAATCTGTAGATTCGCTAAAATCTATAGGTAGTAAAATTTTTTCTAATAGTTTCATACGTATTTTATTAAATTAACAAAACAAATCATAGGATCACATAGCATGTAATGCATGATATAAATTAACTTATTTTTCTGGAATTTAAAGATAAAAAAAACAAGAAATACAATAGAACAACATCTTTTCTATGTACTCAAAGGCAACATATGTTGGTTACAAAGGGCTGTTGCCGGTTTTATTTGCGTGATTTTAACCACTTAACCACCAAAATTATATCTTCGTTGTTTTTAATGGAATTAATAATTGGGTCGATTCCATCATTTGTTTGTTTCTATTTCTTTGAGTTCTTAAATAATATCACAGGAGTCTTGGTGTTTTTTATCGAATGAAACAAGTTTTCTAAATCTGAGATCTCAATTATTATAAGATAAGGAGTGTTGAAAGAAGTAAAGTTTTCCAAGCTTCCGGATATGCCGTTTTTAGTTATAATAACTTCATATGGTATTTTTGTTTCACTTAATATTCCGTTGATAACTTTAACAAAGTCAAGCTTTAAAAAGTTATCCTTCCTTAATACACTATTTTTGTGGTTGTTAGATTTAGTATTTTCTTCACCCGAATGACAAATACAGCTTAATTTAGAATTAGAAGCAAATGCCAATTTGTAAGCATATTCTAATATATACTTGGGTTCACCGCTTAAATTTACCGGAACTATTATCTTTTTTAAAGGCATACAAAGTCTTTTGCTATTTAGACTTAAAGGAAATATTAGGTCACACATTATAAGCCATATAAACAACAGGTGACCAAATCGAAGTATACAGTCTTAATAATATATTATAATTTTAAAAAAGACAAAATGAAAAGAAAATCGCTTGTTTTTATTTCGATGTTATTTTTAACTGTAACATTTGTTTATGCCCAAAATGTTATGGTTCCTAAAGCAGTTAAAGCTGCTTTTGGCGAAAAATTTCCAGGAGCAGAAAACCCTGTTTGGAAAAAAGCAAATGATAATTATCAGGTGCATTTTTTATATGACACAGAACATCATGCTCTTTTTGCAATTGATGGGAAATGGTTGAAAACGGTGGCCATCATTTCTGAAGACGATTTGCCTGAAGCAGCATCTGAATATATTTCAGAAACCTACGAAGAGTTTGAAATTAAACAAGCTCAGCAAATCGTTACTAACAAAGGAAAAACAAGTTACCAGGTAATTCTATTAGTTGATGAAGATAAGGTGAAACTTGATTTTGATGCATTAGGTGATTATGTTGAAAAATAGAAAAAGATAATAGATCAGGGTGCTACATTAGCACCCTTTTTTAATAAAGTTTAAAATTCTTTCAGTCCCACTAATCTCCAATGTACTTATTAAAAGTGAAAGGCCTATTGTGTCTATTATGATTTGACAAGCATAATCTTGTATTATAAACCATTGAACCAAGCACAAGGCTAAACTCTCCAATTTGATAGCGTATTGCTCCGGCATATAAAATTTGGATTCCAAACTTCACAAAATATCCTCAATACTGCAACATTTATACTGCTGATCATGAAAATAAATCATTGATATCCTCAGCTTGCAGTGTTTTCATAATATTTTCTTCTGTTTGCACAATATCCCCTGCTATTTTTTTCTTTTTGTTTTGTAGTTGAAGGATCTTCTCCTCTACCGTGTCCTTACAAATCATGCGATAAGCAAAAACCTTTTTGTCTTGTCCAATTCTATAACAACGGTCGATGGCCTGATTTTCCACTGCCGGATTCCACCAGGGGTCAACAATATAAACGTAATCGGCCGCCGTTAGGTTTAATCCCGTGCCCCCAGCTTTTAAACTGATTAGGAACACCCGCAAATCCTCGTTTTCCTGGAAATAATTAACCGATTTTTCGCGCTGAACGGTGGTACTTTGCCCATCCAGATATTCATAGTCAATATTTCTCCTGTTCAGTTCAGTTTTTATCAATCCTAACATCTTTACAAACTGGGAGAATATCAATATTTTATGATTGGCTGTTTTATCGGTGATATGCTGCACAATCTCTTTTATTTTAACCGATTCTGTTGTTGCTATACTATCATCGTTTAACAAAGCAGGCGAGTCACAGATTTGGCGCATTCGCGTTAAAGCTTCCAGCACCATCAGTTTCGATTTCTCGACACCCTTGTTTTCAACTTGTTGGAGCAACTTATTCTTAAATTCGTTTCGATAGGCATCGTATACCTTGCGTTGCTCGCTCTCCATCTCGCAATAAATCACATCTTCGGTTTTTCGGGGGAGTTCGGAAGCTACTTTTTCCTTGGTCCTGCGAAGTACAAAGGGATTGATCAATCGCTGAAGTTCAGCTGCAATATTATCATCACCTTCTTTGTCGATGGCATTTGAAAACTGGGACCTGAAGCCAGTAGCTCCGCCAAAGAAACCTTTGTTCACAAAGCTCATTTGCGCATATAGGTCGAAGGTACTGTTTTCGATAGGCGTACCGGAAAGTGCAATTCTATTGTTGGCTTGAATTAAATTAGCCGCCTTAAATCGACGCGAAGCAGGGTTTTTGATAGCCTGCGATTCGTCCAGAACCGCGTAATTAAACCTATACTTGCACAGCATTTCAATATCGCGCAGCAATATGCCATAGGTCGTAAAAACCAAATCAAAATCGGTGAATTCATTTACATCTTTGGTACGGTTGATCCCATAATGATAATACGCTTTTAAATTGGGTGCAAACTTCGCAATCTCGTTTTCCCAGTTAAAAAGCAGCGAGGTTGGAACAATAATAATATTGGGTGTTTTATCCCTGATGACCACATGCTGCAAAAATGTGAGTACCTGCAGCGTTTTACCCAAGCCCATATCATCGGCCAGGATACCACCCCAACCCATTTCATCCAGAAAATTAAGCCAGTTTAACCCCTCTTTTTGGTAGGCACGTAAATCAGCGTTAATCTCCTGGGGCACCCGGGTATTGCTGATCTCCTTAAAATTGGCCAGCCGTTGTCGCTTTTCAGCAATATCGCTTAGTATTTGCGCATCGTCCAGGTCCTCGAACAATTCGTCGATAATTGCGAAGCGCATTTTTGAAACAGAAAGTTTGTCATCCTTCACTTCACCATGCCTGAAGAACTTTTCGAGCTTATGCAGCCATTCATTGGGTAACATCCCCACACTGCCATCTTTTAGCTGAATGTATTTTTGTTGGTTGAGTACGGCTTGTTTTATGTCTTTCAGATTCACCCGGGTATCGCCAAAACTGACTTTCACATCCACCTCGAACCAATCTTGTCCGCTACTGATTGTGGTTGACACCTTTCCTGCAAACGGGGAATATTTAAAATTCTTCAGTTCCTTGAGTCCGAATACTTCCACTTCTATTTTCTGCATCTGCTCAAAGAAACGGTAGAACCACATATCCTCCGTAAAGGTATCGTAATGCAGGTAAAAACGTTTGTCTTCAATTTGTTCTTCAAAATAGGGATGAAGTTCGGCAATGGTCTTAATAAAGTCTTCTTCCAGTTCAATATTTCTTTTATATTCGGTTACTTCTCCGTTTTCATCTACCAATACGTTGCCCGACTGGTTCAGCATGACGGAAACGCCATTGTGATATTCTACCTGAGGCGTGATAATCAGAAAATCGTGCAGTTCGGAAAGAAACACCTGTTTTTTCCTGAAATCCAGTTCTACCGATTCGATATCAAAACCAGAGTTACCAAAATCTATTTCGAAGTTTTTAGAGAGTGGCATCACTATTTCGTTAAAAAAGTGTTGTCTATGCGATTTCACCATTTTTAAATCCTGCTGCCAGGTTTCTATATGCCGGGCCACGTTATAACTCACCGGCACACTAATTTTCCCTTGATATAAATAGGCTTGTGCCTTACGAAAAAACAAATCAATTTCGTTGGCGTTGATTGTTTCCCCGTCAATAGTTAACATGAGCCTCAAGCCCACAAAGGTATCATCTTTAAAGGCCACATACTTTGCGGTAACCGGTTGCTTTAATACTTGTACGCTTCTTAATTCCGATTTTTTGACCTTAAACTCACTCACCGTTCTGTAATGAACAATCTTTTCCTTTGCCAACAAATGAATCATTTGGCGTTTTATCGAGAACCTGGTTTTTGCGGAGCGCGTATCTTCAAACCTTTCCAAACACCTGATGATCTCCTGTGCGTTTTTCGAAACCTTTACCTTATCCATATCCTCATATTCATCCCACCGTTCAATATGGCTGGTTAATTGCGTTCTTTCTTTATTTGGTTTGCCTACAACCGGAATAACAGTAAAGTTTGCTTCCCCGTCATAGTCCTCAAAATCGTCCTGGTTAAACTGAAGAATAAAACCCAACAACCTTTCCTCATTTTTCCTGGGGATGTCATCCAACATCAGGTCATCTTTGTTTAGCTCGTCTACCAAGCGACGGAAGCTGGTTTTAACATGCGGATTGATGGGCAACAGGCCTGTTTGATCGGGACGGAACTTAATGACCAAACCACTATCGGGATGAAACATATAAGAAAAATATTTTCCGAAATCTTCGGTTTCAGGCAAACCGTAGTTTTCCAGAGTCTCCCTTTTTTTGTCTTCCAGTTTCGATGTAAAAAGAATATCCAACAAATCGGGGTTGGCCGATCGCGCAATCAGCAACAAAGTATGTGCTTCAACCTTATTTAACTTAGGAATGGGTTTTTTGCTGCTACTCGAAATATAAACCCTTCCATTAATAAATTTAATGGTCGCATTTTGCCTATCATAATAGCTGGTATACTCAAAAGTAATTTCATCATCCCCGAATATAACATCTTCCAGTAAAAGATTGTTATAACCGTGCAATATATCGTTGATGACGCTTACCGAGGTGTTGTCTTCGATATCATCTATGGACACAAAGCGGAACTTCTCATACATATAGCCATGAACAGTTCTCAGAGAGGATATAGTGGCACTGCTATCCTTTACTGGCTTATGTTCTCCCCCATCTTTTATATACATTAATGCAGCCACCGTGTGTTCGCAAATACTACCCCAGGTGGTGGCACAAGAACATGTCGTTTTTAGGTCCTGTCTGTTTAAATCCTTAATGTTTACAGTATATAATTGCGCACCCTGCACCTGGAAGTGCCAGGTATCCGAAGCATTGTTGGCATATTTAAGCGCCACTTCTCCATTGTTATATATTTGCTTTCCGCTTTCAATAACCTGAGGAGAAGCTTTAATGCTTACAATCCGGTCGATGTAATCTTGAGAATCTGATAGAGACATATGGTTTCCATGAAAAAAATGAAGCAGTAAAGATAGTAAGAGCAATTGGCATAGAAAACTTTCTTTTTGAACAAGAAATGCAACTTCCTTAAACCATATACATTACGAAGCAAAAAAAAAGCACCCTCAAATGAGAATGCTTCTATTACGAATTAAACTTATTAATAAATACGGTATTATTGAATCATTATTTTGGTTGCTTTTGAACCAATTTTAACCATATAAACTCCTTTATCAAGGTTTAATGTTTCACTGTATGATGAGCCCGAAAATTCACCTTCAGCTACGGCAACTCCACTTAGGTTATAAACTTTAAATTGAGTCATCGTAGATTCAACATCTTTTACGTATAAAGTATTTCCAACTAAAAATATCTTACTCTCACCCGATTTTATATCATCACCAAGCGCCAAAGGAATTCCTTTTTCAAGCTTTACATTATCCATAAAAACAAACGGACCTCCATTTTGGGTACTTGCCGTAAAATAAACATCTGTTGCGTTATAAATTTCTGTATTTAAAACTGTAAATGGACCTTTTGCCTGGCTTATTGAAGTCGTTAAATTTTCCACTACAACGTCAACTGTAAATTCCCCTGCTGTAGCTTCCTTCACTACATAATAACTCACTCTGATTACATCACTAACCAAGTCGTTAGAGGCTGGAATATCAGCAGTTGCTACTCCGTCTGCAGTTAAACCTTGTATGTTAGCTCCCATATCTTCAATACCCGGAATATAGGCATCTGTATTATTTGTTGATCCAAAATATGGGAAAAACTTTAAAGACCCACTGGGAATCGAACCAACCGGGTTTCCGGTCCATTGATTTTGTTCAAATCTAAAACCTAATGTACTTTCAACGTAAGTTGATGCTGTTGTTCCATTTTGACCTCCTGTGACATCGACATTAGTAGTTAAACCAAAATTGCCAAAAATTCTAGTCTTCAGTCTTTTTTCAATCGGATCACCTACTTCTGCTGAAAAATCAACACCTAAATCAACAGTTATACGCACCTTCTCTCCAGGTACCCAACCACTTAACGGATTACCGGATTGTGTACCACCTCGCCATCCAGCAGGAGGGATCACTAATCCATTTCCATTTGCAATCCAACCATTTGTATTTCCTACACCAATCCAGTTCTCATCATTTTGGATTCCGACACCATCAGCCCAATCATCAAACGTTTCTTCAAAAACAAGAGTTTGAGCATTAGTAACAACAATCGTTAATAAGAAGGCAATAAACAACAAGTAAACTTTTTTCATATTCAATAAATTTAAGGGTGATAATAATTTTTACATTCGCATTTAGCCAAATTTAAAAGACAAACCCTATTTTAAGTGGAAATATTTCCTTCTTAAAAAGGGGGTATTCTCAAGTTTTGTAGAGGAGACAAATTATGTACCCCACAGTTTTGTAGCAATCACAGGGTATTTGCGTGTCATATTACTGATTTTAATTATCTAAATATTTTTATAACTTTAAAAAACACAGAGTTACAATCCCTTATTTTTAATTAAAACGGATAGACATGAAAAAAAACGGACTTACTATTGGTATTCTTACCGGAGGAGGTGATGTGCCCGGACTTAACCCTGCTATCAGAGCGGTCACATTACGGGCGATCCGCGAAGGTTACAATGTAATCGGTATTAAAAACGGATGGAAAGGTGTTATTAGCATCAACCGTTCCAAATCATTAGATGAGCAGCCTTATTGTATCCCACTATCCGAATTAACCGTAAACAAAATTGGACGAACCGGAGGTACTTTTCTACATTCCAGCAGAACCAAAGCTACGAAAGTTGCATATAAAAATTTGCCTGAACACCTAAAGGGTACTTATAAAGAAGAATATAACGACCTTACAAATGAAGCCGTAGCCAATTTAAAGCACATTGGCATCGACTACCTGATTCCAATTGGAGGAGACGACACGTTAAGTTACGCGGTTAGGCTGCACAAGGAAGGAATTAAGGTGGTTGGTATCCCGAAAACCATGGACGGAGATGTTCCCGGAACGGAATATTGTATTGGTTTTAGTACTTGTATCACCAGAACCATTGAGTTGACCCATGAGTTACGCACCTGCGCCGGGTCGCACGAGCGTTTTCTGGTTTTGGAGGTGTTTGGCCGGAATGCGGGTTTTTCAGCTTTGCTCCCTACCATTGGTGGCGCGGCCGACCGCTGTGTAATACCGGAATATGCTATTAACACGGAACACTTAACCGCCCTGATGGTGGAGGACCGCAAAAACAATCCTAGCAATTATTCGGTAGTTTTGGTATCCGAAGGGGCTACCTATGATGGATCGGACATTATTTATGCAGATGCAGAAACAGATGCCTTTGGACATAAAAAGTTGGGTGGTATTGGTGAACAAATTGGCAAAGAACTTAAAAAGCATTCGGCAAAGTATAATAACGGACAGGAAATCAATATTATCAATCAAAAATTAGGATACCTTGTTCGCTCGGGGCAACCAGACGCGCTGGATTCAATTATTCCAACCACATACGGCAACATGGCACTTGACCTGATTAAAAAAGGAAAATCAGGATACATGGTTTGTGTAAAGGACGGGAAATTTGATTATGTGTCTATTGAAGCTGTTCAGAAAGATTCCAAAGGAGAAAGTGTAAAAAAGGTAAATGTGGCCAAATTCTACGATACCGATAGGTACAGACCCATCTACCAGGATATCATAGGTTCCCCCATGATGTTTTTAACAACCGATTTAACCTAGCATTTGCAATAAAACAACTAAAGCAGGAACAATGTAAATATGAATAACGAGGGTTTCTCAATTCGGTGAAACCCTCTTCTATTTCCGGAAGATCTATTTATCAAGATTAGGTCTTTCTTTTTTTGCGAATAACTGTGGTTAGCTTACATTTGTTGTTGAATCAGCAAAAATACGCCAATGCCCAAGTATTCTGTTATTATACCGGTTTATAACCGTCCCCAGGAAATAGATGAATTACTGCATAGTCTAACGCTTGTTAATTATTCCGATTTTGAAGTTATTGTTATTGAAGATGGCTCGAATCTTTCCGCCGAACATATTTGCATTCAGTACAAGGACCAATTTGACCTCAAATATCAATTTCAGGAAAACACTGGTCCGGGACCCGCCAGGAACAAAGGTGCCGAACTCGCGACAGGCGAGTATTTTTTATTCTTCGATTCGGATTGCCTCATTCCCCCGGAATATTTTAACTATGTAGATAATAAATTGAATAACACAGACTGTTTTGGAGGCCCGGACATGGCTCACGAAACTTTTAACACTATTCAAAAAGCGATCAGTTATTCTATGACCTCTACCCTAACCACAGGTGGAATTAGAGGTGGCAAAAAGAAATTGGATAAATTTTATCCGCGTAGTTTTAATATGGGAATTAAAAAAGAGGTTTTCAGAAGTCTAAAAGGTTTCGAAAAACTTCGCTTTGGCGAAGATCTTGATTTTAGCATGCGTATCCTTGAAGCAGGATACTCGACTAAACTAATTGAGGAAGCTGCTGTATTTCATAAGCGCCGTAATAATTTCCGTTCTTTTTTTAAGCAGGTTTATAATTCGGGAATCGCACGTATTAACTTAAACTATCGCCATCCGGGATCATTGAAGTTAGTTCATGCTTTACCCGCGATATTTACTTTCGGTTATGCGGCATACCTTCTTGCTTGCATCTTTTTACCTATTTTATTACCGCTCGCATTGTTGCCCTGGCTTGTTTTTTTTACAGACGCTACAATTCAAACACGAAGTTTAAAGGTTGGTATTGCCTCCAGCATGGCAGCTATGGTACAAATTATAGCTTATGGATCAGGATTCCTGACCGCCACATTAAAACGCAAGATCTTTAAAAGAAAAGAATTTACTGCTTACGAGAAAAATTTTTACAACTAATTTATGCCATACCTAAACAGTTTAGATCCGTTTTGCAATGGTGACGTATGGTCTTTGGAGTACCGGAGGATATTGTCTACTACTCTTTTGGGTGGCTCCAGATTTTCATCTTCGAAAAAACTATCCGGTAATTTGTCGAAAAAATCAATCATAGCTAAACTATACGCTTCTAGTTTAGCCAAATCTTGGGTAAAACTTGAATTCATAGGCGTTCTTTTTCTCATTTTTATTACAACCAACATTGTCAATTGCACCACAACACACAATTGTGCAACTAACATCTTAAAGTCTTAATTCACTAAAACTTTAAAGCAATATCGGTATCAAACTTAACACACAGTTAAAAAACGCCGTTTATTATATATTATTGCGAGAAAATTACATCGTAAGTGAAATATTTTTTTCTTCTACTATTGCACGCATATTAATCAACGCATAGCGCATCCTCCCAAGCGCAGTATTTATGCTTACTCCAGTCTCTTCTGCAATATCCTTAAAACTAAGCCCCATAAAGTGTCGCAGGCGCACAACCTCTTTCTGATTATCGGGCAGTTGTTCCAGCAATTCAACCACTTCGGTTAATATTTGCGTATGCACCATTTTATCTTCAACGTTAGCCTCGGAATATTTGGTAGAGTTTAACAAATCGTAATCGTTGGCATCATTGCTCACCACTTGCATATGCTTTTGCTTACGATAATAATCAATGATCAAATTGTGTGCAATCCTCATAACCCAGGAAGGAAACCTGCCGTTTTCGACATACTTACCCCTTTTCAGGTTTTGAATTACCTTAATAAAGGTATCCTGAAAAACGTCTTCGGCCAACTCCTGCTGTTTGACCATCATTAAAATATACGAATAGATTTTGTTCTTATGCCTATCGATTAGAACTTGCAAACAATGCTCTTTGCCTGACATGAACGATTTTACCAATTCATCATCCGACATACCTTGTATGTACTTCATGCTTAAGTATTTTATAAATTAAGCGTAAATGTTTGCAATAGGCATATATTTTTTGCGTTTAGGATTCTATTTGGAAGGTGCAAAAAACTAAAAAAAAGATTAAAATCCAATTCTTTCCTATAAAATCTTTTCTAACTTTTTAATTGTTGAACCATGTTAAATATTTAAAATTTAAAATATACGGCCTATTCAACCTTTTATTTTTTAATTTTACATTATAGTTTTGAAAGAGTGAAATTTCTAAATATTTTCCATACCCCCAATTTAAAGAAAGCGTACATTCAGCAAAGTCAATAATAGATTCAATAACCCCAATAAACGTTATCCAAATATTTAATAACATACTTTTTTCAGAACAATACCCCGGCTTTTCTAATTCTACCACATTGATAGTATTATGAACTTTTAGGTGATAATTCGACATTATTTATTGTACATTTATTATAAATAGTTACTTTTATACCCACATTAACAAAATACGATATCCAAATAAATTAAAATTATCAAGCTACATGTGCGGATTTGCAGTTTACACGGGAAGTGATATGATGGACAAACTATTGTTTGCCAGTGAATTTAACAGAATTAAATACAGAGGTCCGGATAATTCTTTTGTTAGGGACTTCGGAAAGGAAGGCTGGATGGGCTTTCACCGTTTGAGTATTATGGATGTTTCAAGCAACGGTAATCAGCCTCTTGTTTATAACAATATTAATTTAGTTTGTAACGGTGAGGTATACAATTTTCAGCAACTCCGTAAAAAATACGAACATGAATATGAATTCAAATCTACGAGCGATTGTGAAGTAATTATTCCTTTATTTTTGGATAAAGGTATTGAAGAAACGGCCAAAGCTTTAGACGCTGAGTTTGTATTTGTTATTTACGACTCTGTGGCCAAAAAATATTTTGCAGCAAGGGATCCAATCGGAATTCGTCCATTATTTTATGGCTATACTGCCGAAGCTGAGATTATGTTCGCCAGTGAAATGAAAACATTACATCCCATCTGCGATGTAGTAAAACCATTCCCTCCGGGACACTACTATGCCAATGGCGAATTTGTTTGTTACAAGGATATTTCCAAAGTAGAAAAATTCGTAGATCACGATTTGGGTGAAATCTTTAAAAATATCAACGAAAAACTTACGACCGGAATTGAAAAAAGACTGCAAGCAGATGTTCCTGTGGGATTCCTTTGCAGTGGCGGGTTAGATTCCAGTTTAGTTTGTGCCGTTGCAGCCAAAATGTTGGATAAGCCTATAAAAACTTTTGCCGTAGGTATCGAGGACGATCCTATTGATACCAAATACGCCAGAATAGTTGCCGATTACCTGGGAGCGGACCATACGGAAGTATTATTTACACGACAACAAATTTTTGATACCCTAAGTACTTTAATATATAATACAGAGACCTGGGATATTACCACTATCAGGGCTTCAATGGGCATGTACCTTATATGCAAATACATTAGGGAGAACACGGATGTAAAAGTGTTGATGACAGGTGAAATTGCCGACGAGATTCTGGGATATAAATATACGGACTTCGCTCCCACCCCTGAAGCTTTCCAGGAGGAAGCCGAAAAGCGAATCCGGGAAATCCACATGTACGATGTGCTACGTGCGGACAGATGTATTTCATCCTGCGGGCTTGAGGCGCGAGTGCCATTTGGGGATCTTGATTTTGTGGACTACATCATGAGTATTGATCCGGCAAAAAAGATGAATACGTACGGTGAAGGCAAATACTTGTTGCGAGCCGCGTTTGAAGGAGATTACTTACCCCAGGAAATTTTACATCGTGATAAAGCAGCTTTCTCCGATGCGGTGGGGCATAGCTCCGTTGATTACTTAAAAGCCTACGCCGAAGAAATGTATTCGGATGAAGACTTGTCAAATGCTAAGATAAAGTATCCCAGCAACACCCCGTTTACAAAGGAATCGTTGATGTATCGCGATATTTTTGAAAAGCATTTCCCCGGAAGAGACAAAGTTATTAAATCGTTCTGGATGCCAAATAAAGAATGGGAAAACTGTGACGTGGACGATCCTAGTGCACGTGTACTTCCTAACTATGGTAAAAGTGGAGAATAATTCGAATAATTGATATTGAGGTAAGAGAGGTGGCTTAAAATGGGCCACCCCTTTTGGGTTATATGAAGCTTGCTATTTAAAAATTAGCAAGTCGATTTCAGAAATAAGATTAGATTACAATAAATTTCAAAAGCCGGGAGAATCTTTCCTGCTTTTTTATTTACATATGTTTAAGAATGGTTGTTTGATGATACCAAAGCGATTAGATCGCACTTTTTGAGTATTCCGTTCCCACCCGGATACCCGTTCCTTTGTGATCGTTTTAGCGATCTGTTTACGTTCAGCCTCGTGCTTACCGGGTCTTCCTTTTCAAGTAAAAACGGTTTTGATGTTATTTTTCATGGCAACCTCCGTTTTTTTTGTGGCATTAATGGCACCGGCAAGCCCGCGCTTGGTTTTGGTGAGGAGCAGGGTGTAGCACACGGTGTAATGAAAACGGGTGCCTTCGTTGAAAGCGTTCAAACCCAGGTGTCGGATAAAGCTTATACCGTTTATCTGCAACTTGTTGAACCTGGCCATGAACTCGACCTTCGTGATTTCCTTTCCCAAGACATTGGGACGTATATCGCTTTTCGAAAGCCTCACTATACGGTCTTTGATTTTTCGCCGGTACCGGAGAGTTGCTGCTGGAGCAATTCAACCCGGAATATGGATTTTAGGTTCGTCATGAGCATTTAAAATACCATAAAACAAGAAGCTGCTGAAACGTTGCATAACACCGCTCTGGATATTTAAAACAACTCCGTGAAACGCCTTGTTTTGAAGTCGTAGGATTGCGTAACAGGATTTCTGATGCATATGGTGGGTTCAACCATATCTAGTATGCAAATCAGGTAAATCCCTGTCAAGAAGGCCACTACTTAAAAAGCCTTCTTGGTTTGGTCTATCTTTTTAATAACAGCCATAAACAGTTGTGCCATCCGCAGAGAAATGTTATTAGGCATCTGAAAATTCCTAATGACACCACGTATGAGTCAATATAGGTAATGGATAAAAGTATGGGCTTCCTTAAAAAGTTAGTTCATCCTAAATTGGGCAAGTAAAAACCAAATAAATAAACTAAGGTCTGGTAGGAGCCCATTCCCTAATTCTTTTCTTATGATTTTTAATAAACGAGTTTACCTGTTCTTCTTCGAATAACTCTTTATGGGTCAACCTTCCAAAATTCATTAATATACCCCTGGCCATAAAGCGTATGTCACTACGTGCAGAATTCCGGGCTAATCTCTCAATTTCCGGCAAATATGGCTCTATGCTATCCCCCAACTCTTCGAGAGCCGACATCGACATTGTATTTCCCTTTTGTGCTTGCGCTATCAGTATCCCAACACCTTTCTTTTTCATTCCTGCATATACCAATGCTTCGGCTGCAGTAACCCGAACACATTTCCCTTGGTCTGTTGCAGCCAATATTAGCTCATCCGGAACATCCTGCAAGATTCCATTAAACGCAAGGTTGGCTAATCCGGATGCAGCCCAAAACCTGAATTCTACTTTTTCATGTGCAAGCATCTTTACAAAGAATTCCTTGTTGCTGGCATCTGCCATCGAAGCTTTTTCAACCAAAAGATGAAGAGTCTCAATTGGATAATTATTTTGTCTGACCCAGTCGTACAAAGCAATATTTTGTTTTTTCAACTCGTCTCTAACTTCCTTAGGCAAAAAACCAATATCCCAGCTACTCCTGATATGTGACGCAACTTTTTTGCGCATTTTTATTAATACATCTTGATATTCAGGATTATTTGCCAAATTATGCAACCCGAATGGGTCTTCCTCCGAATCAAACAATTGTTCCATTGGTTTATCCTGATAATATGTTTGATGTTCAGAATTGCACCCTCCAGCATAATACAAACTGTCCCAAGCGGTCTGTGCCGGCATTCCCCATTGAAAAGATTGCTTTAAAGCATGAACTTTATATGGGGTATAATTTCTTATATACTGATATTTACCATCCAAAGCCGATCGCGA
This sequence comes from Saccharicrinis sp. GN24d3, assembly GCF_052400645.1. Classification (NCBI taxonomy): domain Bacteria; kingdom Pseudomonadati; phylum Bacteroidota; class Bacteroidia; order Marinilabiliales; family Marinilabiliaceae; genus Saccharicrinis; species Saccharicrinis sp. GN24d3. The sequence goes on along the minus strand of NZ_JBQTGI010000003.1, from coordinate 135,190 downwards.
TGGATCGAAGTGTGGTCCTGTGTTGGTTCTGAAACAATAAGCATGTTCGCGTTGCCCTTCCCCATATTTTCCCATGAAAGCTTTCCCTTGCATATGCTCAGGAGGTAATGCGCCTGCGATGCTTAATAATGTTGGGCCAAAATCGGCAAACTGAACCAAACGATCTGTCCTACTTCCGACCTTCCCTGGCAATAAATGTTGCCATTTTTCGGGAGCATACACCATCAATGCCGCCCTGAATCCTGTTTCGTATGGAAAAGCCTTACCTCTAGGCAAACATCCTCCATGATCGGAAAAGAAGAAGATAATGGTGTTATCAATTAAATCCTTCTCTCTTAAATCATCCAAAAACAAACCTACCCAATTATCTGCAGAAACCACACCGTCCATATGCAATGCAAAATCAGACCGTATAGCAGGTAAGTCAGGCACATGGGGAGGTAATTCAATGCTATTGGGATCTACCTTGGTTGGCTTTCTGTAATCCACACTTACCGTTGTCATTCTACTCATATGGGTAGTGGCATTGTTAAACTGGGCAAAAAATGGTTTGTCCCCTCGTAAGGTATCGTTATAACTCACATTCTTTTTATCCCCATTTATATTTCCGCTATTAAGGTCCCATGCTACTTTATAATATTTTTTTTGAGCCTCTTTGGTAATATTATAGTCTGTTTTCCCTGCATTCACACAAAAGTATCCTGCTTTGCGCAAATACTGAGGAAAGAAATATTGCTGCGGAACCACGTTACCATTACGATGCCAGTCGCACCCGTACGTGGTGGCGTAAGAACCACTGATAAGCGATGATCTTGCCGGTGAACATTGTGGCCCGTTGGAAAATGCATTGTTGAAAACCACACCATTTTGTGCAATAAAATCAAGATTTGGCGTTTTTATCGACTTGTTTCCATAGGCCGGGAACAGATAGGGCGAAGAATCTTCTACAACCAGAAATAAAACATTAGGTCTATCCTGGTTATTGCCTACTTGTGAACCAAAACATTGAATAGAAACCAGAAAGGCAAACAACAAACTAATCGAATAATTCATATTTTTATTTTTTTATGATTTTTTACCTGGTGACATAACCGTCAAGGTAACGATTCATGTCGCTACGTATTAGGTAATATCGCTCCCTTCGTCATCCTGCAGATCAGACTCTCCATTATACAGGGAGCTTATTCCTATTATTAGGACGATATTTGTGCACCGGAGGGAAGAAATTTGAAAACTAATTACTTGAGGATGCTTTTATAAATCGATTAAGTTGCCCCGGATTTTTCACCCTTACCTCTCTGTTCAAAAACAAATCTTCATGAATCATCCAGGTAATGGTATCCCATATTTGGCCTTCGGTCCATAATGGGGAATCCAATTCTTCTTCCCAGCATTCCAGGTTGTTCATCAAACTTTTATATTGTTCCGGGTTCTGACTTGACAAATCATTATTTTCTTGCAAATCAGCTTTTAAATTATATACTCTTTCACCTAAATCTTCTACCCTTATCAATTTATAGTCACCTTTTCGTACAGCAGCCATTTTGTCTTTTCTCCAAAATAGTTTATTATGAGGTTCTTCTTTCGATTTCCCCTTTAAGTAAGGTATTAAATTGACTCCGTCCAACGGGGATTGAGTGTTAACTTTTTCTCCGGCAACAGATATGGATGTAGCAAAAACATCAAGCGCAGATGTAAGTCCATCGTACATACCCGAAGCTATTTTATCAGGCCAATGTATAAAAAAAGGTACTCTGTGGCCTCCTTCGAACTTGTTGCCCTTAAATCCCTTTAATGGTTTGTTGCTCGATTGGTTATTATGTGCTCCGCCGTTATCACTCAAAAAGAATATCAATGTATTGTCCAACAAACCTTCATCTTCAAGTTTTGAAACCATACTACCTACTGCCCTATCCAAAGCCCAGGTCATGGCGGCCAGTGTCTGACGAGGGTGGTCTTTGAACAAAGCTAAATCTTCTTTAGTGGCTTCCATAGGTGTATGCACTGCATTGGGCGCCCAGTACATAAAAAAAGGTTTATCCTTGTTGTTGTCGATAAACTCAACGGCTTTATCACCAAGTCTATCCGTCAGGTAACCTTCAAAAGTGGCAAAAGTGTCATTTTCCCGAATAGAATGCGTTTCCCCCTCCGTATCGTCTTTATCGTTGCTGAAATAGCTCCGGCCGCCGGCAAGAAAACCCCAGAAATAATCAAAACCGCGGGCATTAGGACGGTATTCGGGCAAGTCGCCCAGGTGCCATTTACCAAAGGCGGCGGTTTTATAGCCTGCCTGTTTCATAGCTTCTCCGAGCGTTGTTTCATTCAGGCTAACGCCCGTAAAGTCGCGGGGAGGATTACATTCGAAACCAAACCGTTGTTGATAGCGACCTGTCATAATACCCGCACGGCTGGGCCCGCAGACCGAGGCCGACACATGTGCATCGGTAAAAACAACACCATTGGATGCGAGTTTATCGATATTGGGAGTTTTAAGGTCTTTGCAGCCTGCAAAACCAAAATCGGCATAACCTGCATCGTCGATTAGCAAAACCATTACATTCGGTTTTGATGATATTTTTTGTTGATTACTACATGCTGCGACAAACAGCAGTGAAATTGCTACTAAGATATTTATTCGTGTTATTTTCATAATTGACTCAAGTTATCCGAAGGTTACACGTTAATCCCAATAATTAAATCAAAATCCCCGGTGGGGATAAACATATAAGTTTAGTAATTTCCCTACCTTCAACAATACGGTATATTTAAATTCCTACTTTATAAACTTTCTTAAAGTGACATTTCCCAAGTTATCCTGAATATGGATGATATACATACCTTGCGCGAATATCGAAACATCCATCTCATTTCCGCTGCCTGACATCAACACTTTTCCTGCCATGTTATAAACACTCCAATTTGGATTTTCAACACCCTTAATCGTTAATATATCTTTTACGGGAACCGGAAGTACACATACTTCTGACGTTTTATTCTGTTCAACAGCTGTTGCATTTTCCAAGGATATTTGGTCGAGGTATGCACCCCCGCTACCAGGGTTTTGAAGTCGGATGGTATTGGCACCACGCTCTATCTGAATTTCGATGGATACTTCACCCCAATGATTACCCCAGGAACCTGTATTGGGCAAGAGTAGATTCTCTTGTATTATCACATCATTGACGACAACATTGATGTAACGACCGCCTGCTGTACCTCCAGCCTGACAGCCGTAGCGGATATTCAGCGTTTCGGTCATGGTATCTCCATCATTTTCACGGTACCATTCCACATATCCATTTGTATTTTGACCAAAATTGAGAAAACCGGTGCCATTATACCCCGAGCCAGATGTTGAAATATTTGCACCACTAAACACTGCATCTTCCGCCTGGTTGCTATTGATATCTGATGGTATTTCACCCGCAGCCGGATCATTCCACACAAAACCTTCGTCTTCGGAGAAGCGTTCCATTAAAGTATAAGCTATTTCTCCATCCACCATCACCAATGCCTTAACTGTTGTTTCCAAAGGCACAGCAAAACTCTCCGTATACAATGTTGAACCAGTTGAAGGTGTACTACCATCAATGGTGTAATACATCTTAATATCAGGAGAAACAGTATTTCCTCTTAAATTTAAAATTTGGGTATCGATGGAAACCCAATTGGAGGTTAACTGCTTTTTTTCACCTAGTATAGCACTGGCCAATAGATTGATATCTCCACTTTCTCCGGTAGATTCGATATAAGCCCGTGTTAAACCGTAAAATGCGATTCTGTTATCAACACCAAAGTGTTTTTCCACATCAATAGGGCTCCCATTATCCAAAGCACGAATTCTACCGGGCCCGAACACTTTAAAATAGGTGCGGTTTTCACCGTGCGGATAAAAGTTTCCTATTGAATCCTTCGTTTCTACCCGTACCTGAACAATATCTTTTCCTGTTTCATTCAGTTCCACTCCATCAATGGATAAACTGTTTTGGGTTGGTCGAAAAGCAGATGCAACTGTTTTTTCAACTGCAACCGAACCATTTACATAGCCCACAGCTTTCAGATCGCCTGGCTGCCAAGGCACCAACCATTCACATTGCATATCGAACCTTGTTTCGCCAGGTGTTTGTTTTCCCAGGGGTATATCATTCAAAAACAATTCTACTTCGTCACAATTAGAATATACCCAAACCGGTATTTCTGTATCCAGCTCCATTTTCGGGTGTGTCCAGTGCGGTAAAATATGCGCCATGGGTTCATCAGTCCACTGACTCTGATACAAATAGTATAAATCTTTTTCGAAGTTGGCTAAATCGATAGCTCCCCCGTTAAATGCTTTAAAAGGCCATCCTCCGTGAACATAGCTGGCTTCGCCAATATAATCATACCCGGTCCAACGGAAACCACCGGCATAATGGGTAATATCTCTTACTTGCTCTATATGCCCCCTTGAGTTCAACCGCACATAAGCATTATCATAACCCGAATTAAATACTTTTTTAGCCACTGTACGATCTTCGTTGTACATAAAATCATTGTAAAAGATTTCATGATCCGTAAGGTTTTCTGTTGCATAAACCGAACTGCTATTGCCATCGCGGTACCAGGTTTTTGTACGATAATAACCACGAACCTGCCAGGTGTGGGTATTTTCGGTACCTACAATTGGTTTTGTGTTTCCGGCCAGATCATTTAAGTAATCAACCCGCTCGCTGGCTCCATTATAACCTAACACATCCATATACGCACTGCCAGAATGACCCGAAGTAACCAGGCGTGTAGGATCCAATCCCTTGCACTTAGCCACCAAATCTTGTGCTTCTGTTCCTCCGGAAGTATTACTGGTTTCATTGCCCACGCTCCAAATGATTATACTTGGGTGATTACGATCTCGTTTAATCCAGGAAGTAACATCGGCCTCCCAACAATCAGCAAAGTGATGTGCTCCATAATCATTTTTAGCTTTCTTTTTCCATCCATCGAATATTTCATCCATTACGAGCATTCCAATCTCGTCGCACATCTCGTAAAATTTAGGGGTCTGCGGATTGTGTGTTGTACGTATGGCATTACAGCCCATGTCTTTGAGCTGTTGGATACGATATCGAAGTATTTTATCCGGAACAGCAGCCCCTAATGCTCCGGCATCCTGGTGGTTACATACCCCCTGCAGTTTTACATTCTCACCATTAAGCCACATGCCGGATTCCGGTATCCATTGCACATCACGAACCCCGAATCGAGTAACTACGTTATCCAGCAATTCACTTCCCTGCCAAACCTCACTAACAGCCGTATACAAATAAGGGTTTTCGACCGACCAACGGTGAGCATTGGCAATTGTAATCTCCTGACTTAACGTTTTGTTTTCCGCGGTGCTTAAAATTAAGCTGCTGGTCACATTTTCAACCTCCATACCCAGATCGTTTAAAATACGGGTCTTTAGCGATAGGGAAACACTGCTTTCTGTGCGGTTTACCACTTCGGTATCAATGGACAAGACATTATCATCTGTTTTAATAAAAACACCTCCCTCACGCACCACATGAACAGGATTCATCACTTCAATCCAGGTATCGGCATAAATACCACTTCCCGTGTACCATCTGGCAGAGGGTTGTAATTCATTATCCGCCCTAACGGCAAAAGTAATTTGGTCCGCAGAACTTACTATATCGCTAATATCGTAGGTAAAGGAGATCCATCCATAAGGTCGTTCTCCCAGCTTTTGACCGTTTGCCCATACCGTACTGTTCATAAACACGCCATCAAAAGCTATATTCACCTTATTTCCTTTCCATTCCGATGGCACATCGATGGTTTTACGGTAGAAACCAATACCGGCAGGCAAATACCCGCATGTTCCTCCCATGGGGTTAAATTTATCGTATTCACCTTCAATAGACCAGTCGTGCGGTAAATCTAATTTACGCCATCCACTATGGTCATAACTTTCTGAACTATAAGCTGCATTATCTTGCTGGAGAAAATACCAGTCTTCGTTGAAGTTAATTTTTTCTTGTAGGGATTGAGCGACAACAAGGTTAAAGGTGAATAGAAGTAACAAACCCGATACCGCTTTCATAGGTTTAAATTGCATGTTGGGATAACATTTCCCTATTCCAGTTCTCATCATAATCAGGATTCATTTGTGCGGGCACAAGGGCATTTGTATTTTTTAGCCAGTTATCCATCAGCTTTTTAAGTTCCTGCACTTTATCCGGGAATTTACCGGCAACATTTGTCGTCTCTCCCAGGTCATTCTTTAAGTTGAACAGCTCTGTTTGTTGATCTTCGTAATAATAAAGCATCTTCCAATCTCCAAGCCTGATGGCGGTACCGGGACGTGTTCGAAACAAGGGGTCACGGTTGACTCCTGACTTTTTGGAATAGGCTTGCAGGTATATGGGAAAATGGAAAAAGAAAGGACGCTCTTCCATTTTCCTGTTTTCGAGTAACAGGCTTTTTAAACTAACACCATCTAAAATTTTATTTTGTGGTACATTTGCGCCAATTATTTCTTTAAAAGTAGGATAAAAATCTAAATTAGATACTGGTATATCTGTTTTCCCGGGTTTCACATTTCCTGGCCATTTGATGACCAACGGAACCCGTATTCCCCCTTCATAATAAGCTCCTTTTCCGGCTCTGAGCGGTAATTGTTTGCTGATGGCATAAATCCCTCCGTTATCTGAGGTAAATACAATTATGGTATTTTCTAGTTTTAAATGGTCTATTTTTTCCAGAACGCGGCCTACACTATAATCCATACTCTCCACCATGGCCGCGTAATCAGCACGAAAGTGACTTTCTGTTGTTTTTTTAGATTTGTATTTCTTAATAATAGCTTCTTTACCCTGAATAGGGGTATGAACTGTATAAAAGGGCAAATACAAAAAGAATGGGTTTTTCTGGTTATTCTCAATAAAAGTGAGTGCTTCTTTGGTTAAACGATCGGTGAGATATTCACCTTCGGGAGCCTCTAAGTCAGGGTATTGATAGGGAGCAAAGTAACTTTTGGGATGACCTCCGTGTCCGCCACCTACATTTACATCGAAGCCTTGTGTACATGGATCTTCACCCAGGTGCCATTTACCAAAATGCCCGGTCACATAACCAGCATCCTTAAACATCTCGGCCATGGTGTATACGCTATCTCCCAAAAAGTTGGTGTTTTTGACAGGGATCAGCTTCCTGCTTTTTTTGTTTCCCCTCTCAGATGGCGAAACCGTATAAATTCCGGTTCTTGGCGAGTTCATACCCGACATCAAGGTAGCACGACTGGGAGCACAATTGGCAGCACCTGCGTAAGCGTTGGTAAACACCATACTCTCCCGGGCCAGCTTATCCAGGTTAGGCGTTTCATAGTAGGTACTCCCCATAAAACCACAATCGGTCCAACCCAGATCGTCTACCACAATCAGCACTACATTTGGCGAACCTTTTGTATTTTTATCGTCTTCCATTTTAGCATAACAACCTACCAATAACAAGGTAAGTGTTAAATATAAAAATCTCTTGATCATATTTTGTTATTAAAATACCACAAAGGCCCTAAGATCACATAGAAACACCTATTATTCCTTTGTGTACCCTAGAGCCTTTGTGTCTTTGTGGAATTGAATTGGTTCTGTAACTCAATTATTTTTAATGCCCACTCAGGGTACCCGCTTTAAATTTAAAAACATCAGATTCAGTGCGAGCTACCTTCAATATATCCTTGATTTTATTAACCACTTCAGGGTTCTTCTTCGAAACATCCGTTTGTTCAGAAACATCGTTATCTAAATCAAACAATTCAAAAGTAGTTTTATTGGGTTTGGCTACATTGTATACCACTCCCTTCCAGTTATCCATTCTTACCGCTAAACGACCTCCTTTTTCATGAAATTCCCAATACAAATATTCATGTTTTGCTTGTTCTTTACCAAGCAATTCAGGAACAAACGAAATACCATCGTTTTCAACTGTTTCTTGAACACCTGCCAACTCCGCACACGTTGGTAATACATCCCAGAAAGCGGATATATGGTTTGAAACAGAACCAGCTTTAACAGTACCCGGCCACGAAACGATAAATGGAGATCGGATACCACCTTCGTACAAATCGCGCTTATACCCTCTTAAGCCTCCATTGCTATTAAAAAAGTCAGGATCGGCTCCTCCTTCCTGGTGAGGCCCATTATCACTGGCAAACATAACGATTGTGTTTTCTTCAATACCCAGTTCTTTTAGCTTAGTAACAATCTGACCCACATAAACATCCATGCGATACATCATGGCTGCAAAAGTTGCCCTTGGTTTTTCTTGCGGACAATATTTATGGATGACAAAATCATCTCCATACGCAGCCCCTTCCGTGCCTTCATAAGCTGTTTCATTAAACTTACCATCGTATTTGGCGAGAATGGAATCGTCAGGTGCGATTAGTTCTGCGTGTGGTATTACTATTGGAACAAAGGCGAAGAAAGATTCATCCTTGTTATTCTCAATAAATTTCAAGGTTTCTTTTTGGATCTCATCCTGCGCATAGGTTACTGTTTTTGTCCAATCGTTACCCGGCATATCTATTTTTTCCTGATTATGCCATAAGTAAGGAGGATAGTAACGGTGTGCCATACGTTGGCAGTTATAGCCGTAAAACTCGTCGAACCCCTGCATGTTCGGATCACCTTCGGACCCCGGGAAACCTAAGCCCCATTTTCCGAATGCTCCGGTCACATAACCTGCCCGTTTCATTACCTCGGCAATAGTAACGGAAGATGAAGGCATAGGGTGTTGCCCTTCGGGCTTAACTTCTTTATTTCCGCGCACGGGCGTGTGCCCGGTATGTTGTCCTGTCAACAATGACGAACGACTTGGCGCACAAACCGTTGATCCTGAATAATGCTGCGTAAATCGCATACCTCTTTCGGCCAGTTTATCCAGATTGGGTGTTTCAAACCTGGTTTGTCCGTAACATCCCAAATCGCCATATCCGGCATCATCGGCAAGTATGTATATGATGTTAGGTTTAACATTCTCCTTTACTCCTTCAGTCTTTTTATTAGTCTGTGAAGAATTACAGGAAAACAAACCCAAAGCCATCAGGCCAATAATTCCTTGTAATATGTATTTATTTATTTTCATTTTATACACGTTCTATTGAAGGGAAAGCACTATGACTTTCCCTTATATTTTAAGAATTACCACTCTTCGAACCTTAAATCCAATTCAGGAGCTTGTCGAAGGATTAGTGTATCCAGCGTATGATACATTGTACCTGACTTCTCAAATTTATAATCCATATAGATGGTTTTATCATCAGCATTATAAACAGAGTTGTTATCAGAAACCGCTACAACACTAGTAGCTATTTCTACTGCATTGTCATCACCAATAGTCAGATCAATCTGACCATTGGTATTGGCTGAAATGGTATTCGTACTTATGGTATTTAAAGCAAGTGTAGTAAACTCTTTGGTCATGTTCTGACTTAAATTTTCATTGGTAAAAGTTACCGTATCAACATGAGCTCCTGTTCCATCTAATTCATACTGTACCCCTTTAGAATAATAAGTACCATGATAAGGGCTAATATATTTAACAACTACAATCGTAATATCTCTTGAATCAATAGTTGCTGTCTCCAACTCACTTCCCGGGATACTATCTACTGAAGCACTGGTAATACGCAATGGAAGTGCATAAGTATTGGTAACTGATAACGGATCAGCCGTAAACGCTTCTTTGTTTAACGAAACATTAACCGTACGCATATGATCCTTTATAATATTGAAGTTGCTTTCGTCACCTAAGGTATAATATTCCTCTGGCAATAGTTGAAATCCTGCTGCTTCCGGAATATCAACTAAAAGATTTTCATCTACTTCAAAACTAACCGAGTGTGTTCCATTGTCGTCTCTCATACCTCCTAATGCAACCCCAACTTCAAATTCCATTTCGTCGTACGCAACAATGGTACGCAATGGTTTTTGAGTTCCGAAGTATACAGTGGTATAATCAAAGTCATTCACATAATCCTCGTATTTTTCGCAAGAAGCCATCAGGCTCAGCACAAGAAAAGATGCAAATATCAATTTATATATCTTCATAACTTTCTATTTTAATTGCTTTATATATCTGTCTGAAACTATTTTACCAGCCTTTGTTATTTTCCAGATTTGGATTTTTAGCCAGCTCATCATATGGTAATGGATGGTAGTAGTAACGATCGGAATCAAAGCTACGTTCTTCCACTTCTATAAAACTGCCGGTATCTGTCGGGTCGGTACCTTCATAGGTGTATGCACCTGTTTCATCCCGGGTTACATTCATGCCGCGAACAGTTTCATCTAAAGGCAACATCCAGCGACGTAGATCAAAGTAACGGTGATTTTCAAACGCAAACTCTAAACGGCGTTCGTTTTGAATCAATGCTCTAAAATCATCAACACTTGCCATTTGAGCATCCAGGTAAGGATCTGTTGAACCTAAACCAATTGACGCGCTTCTGGTATATTTGATAAGATCATAAGCTGACAAGCTACATCCAGGAACAATTCCTGTTGGACCAACAGCTTCGTTTGAAGCTTCTGCTAGATTGTAAATGGCTTCAGCTCCACGAATAATGGGGTACATATGCTCTGAGTTCAATTTCTGATTGACATTGGTAAGCATATCAGCTTTGTCAGAAATCCATTTACGCAGGTAATAACCTGTGCGTGAGCCGCGGTAATCATATCCTTCAGAGTCTATTCCTTTGCGATAAATTACAGTATCGGAAATAATATTAATCACCTCTACCATATTACCGGCACCATCATCTTCTTCCGTGGTATCTGCTTCCAAAACAATATATTCAGCTACTGTTTCAGCCACTTCTAATCCTCTGCCGCCTGTTTCTACATTTGTTCCGTTATAAATCACGGTATTTCGCAGACGCGGATCACGGCCTGAAAAAGGATCCTGAGGATCATAACCTGAAGCTGGATCGGTAATCGGATAACCGTTGTCCATTGGAAATGCATCCACCAGGTTTTGCGATGGATTGGTACGACCATTCCCCCAGAATGCAGGTGGCAAGTTGCGATTTTCTAAAGAGTTATTGTTGTGATACCTGCGGAACAAGTAGTCTTTAGGCGTTGTTGCTAAATTAGGTGTTGTAACCGCAGTATAGGTTAGTGCAGTATAACTTATATTAGCCTGATCAATAGCTTCCTGGCTTAATACAGCAGCACGTTCCCATTTAGTCAGATCATTGGTAGTGTTGTACGCCGGACTGGCCGCAATGGTAGCAACACGACTTTTCAACACGTAAGCAGCTGCAGCCGTGGCTCGGCCTATATGCGCTTTACCTAAAATTACATCATCTCCACTATATGCCATAGGAAGAATAGAAATAGCGCTGTCACAGTCTTCCAGAATTTGCAGCACACACTCTTCGTAGGTATTACGCGGCATATTCAAAACTTCTTCTTTCTGGTCTTCCGTAACAAATTTGGTAACTATTGGATATCCAAGTACCTCTCCTGATTCGGCAACACCACCATACACTCTTAGCAATTCCATTCCCCAGTATGCACGTAGGAAATAAGACTCACCCAATAATCTTGTACGTTCGGTGGCATCTTTAACATCATCCGAAATCCACCATTTCACAGTAGCTGTGTCTGCCGATTTTTCCTGAAATAAATGTATCCATTGAAAACTGGAATAAGCAGCATCCCAAATCCCGATCGGATTGCTTACGCTTGACATTTTCCCACCCCCAAGGGCATAAACACCCGAACCATATTGGTTAGTAACTGCATCGCCCGTAGCGGCGTCTAAGAAGTCACCACTATAGTGGTCTATCTGACCGGGAATAGCGCCATAAGCATTCGTTAAAAATCCTTCAACCGGTCCTGGCAGCGTGTAAGCAAATTCATCACCATAAGGTGTGGTCACTTTAGGATCCAGATAATCATCCCCGCATGAGGACAGTATGCTCACCAGGGTAAGCAGTCCAAGTATATATCTAATCGTTTTCATTTTATATTCTTTTTTCATTATTCATCCATTAAAAAGAAACAGACACTCCACCTGTTACCATACGTATTACAGGATAATTAGTCACTCCACCATTAGGTGCTTCCGGGTCTAAGTCTTCAATATCAGAAAGTACCAACAGGTTGTTACCGCGCACAAAAAATTTGGATTTCTTCACCACACTGCCTGGTGCAAAATCAAGCGTATAGCTCAGTTCCACATTTTTCAAGCGGAAAAAGTCACCACTTTGCGTCCAGAAATCAGAAGTCTCCGTATTGTTAGCCCCAGCGGTAGTCGTCAAACTAGGTTGAGTTCCGTTAGGGTTACGGGTAGGATGATAAGCATCATACGCTAATGTAGAGTACTTGCTTTCACCATTGTTGCGGTAGTAGGTATTACTTAAGGTCTTCATTCCACCCAAAGAGGCCGTACCCAAAGCATATAATCCCCAGTTTTTATAGTTCAGTTCTACATCTATACCAATAAAGGTAGTTGGTGTATTTAAACCAAGTTCTACTTGATCCAGACCATCAATCATACCATCTCCATTCTGATCTTTATAAGCTATATCACCTTCGCCATATGGGCCAAATAATTGTTTGGGTGCACCTTCCAAAGCCACATCCTTACCAAATAAGCCAAGAGACTCATAACCCATTATTACGCTTGTTGGACGACCTTCAGTAGTGCGGTCATCTGAGTAGGCCACCTCATCTTTTACTGTAAACTTGTTTTTTGAATAAGTAAGATTAGCGCCAACACGGTAAGAAAAATCCCCAACCGTATTCATAAAATCAATATCCAACTCTACCCCATTATTGGTCACTTCTTGATAATTTGTATAATATTTAAAAGGCCCAAACATAGCAGCATATTGCTCATCTACCTGATCGATCATATCGTAACGGTACTCGTTAAAGTAGTTTACTTCAAAAGACAAGTGGCGGTTAAAAGCCAAACCTTCTATACCCACGTTAATTTCGCGAGACTTTTCCCATTCCAAATCCGGGTTACCCCATGAATTAAGTGATACCTTACCCGGTGAATCCCCGGAATTCTTCTCACCAAAAGAATGCGAACCATTACCACTCCATCGGTTTTCATATAGATAGTGTGCAGTAGCCAGGTCGTAACCCAATATACCAAAACTGGCTTTTACTTTTAAATAATCGATAGCGTCCACGTCCATAAACGATTCTTCCGACAATATCCAGGCAGCACCGATCGCTTGTGATAAGTAATTACGTTTACTCTCAATAAAACGGTTACTTCCCATATACGAAAGGGATCCCTCAATAACATATTTGTTATTGATACTGTAATTTGCTCTTAAAAATAAATTGTCATTCTCAATGTTTTGAGATGAACCGGCCACTTCAGCTAAGTAATAAAAGAAACCTGCAGAAGCGTTCAGCATACCTACTCCCAACTCTTTCTCGTACCCCACTTTAGCATTCATAGCTGTCGTTCTAAGGGTGCTCTTGCTATTCAGGTTGTAATTCGTATCGGTGACTCCGGCTCTTGCCAATTGAAAACCCACTACCGGAGCGCCATCTTCTGCAAGCGTTCCATAGTCCACCACAGGTATATAAGTGGCCGCTTTGGGAGCTATCACCTGCTTACCGTAAAAATAATTATCAAACGCTATCGATACACTAGCTTCCAGTCCTTCGGTAATATCAGCCAAATCAAAATTAAAACCGGTTGTCATTTGCTGGTTGATAAACTGGTCATTACCATTACCCTGATTTTCCATGCTTGCCAATAAATTACCCGCGTATTGATAACTGGCACCATAGGCAGGCACACCATCATCCGTAGCCTTAATGTACTCTTCACCGATAACAAATGGGTATTCATTGGGGCGATGTGAGCTCAATGCGTCGAAAGTAGATGAATGATCCAAACCACCATATTTCCAGGAGTCGATAATGGCTGACATATTAATAAAAGCTGAAATGTCACTTGTAATATCCATATCCAAATTCATACGGATATTAAATCGATCTTGTCGAGGCTCAGGTCCTAATTTCTGTAGACCTCCATATCCCATATAACCTGCCATAAAAGCATATTGGGCATTTTTATTGCCACCAGACACATTCAAAGTAGCTTTGCTATACGTATTATAATCGCGCAAAAAATAATCGTAATAATCAGCATTCGGATACAATAAATCATTTTCTCCGGTACTGTTTTTATAATTGGCAATATCCTGGCTTGAATATAGAGGTGTCAAGCCATCATTGGCACGGGCTTCGTTATACAAGGTGGCATAGTCAGCTGAATTAATAAACTCAGGCATACGTGTTGTTAGCCCTGCTCCAAAATCCACCTTAGCATCAATAACGCGTTTGTGGGCTTCTCCGCGGCGTGTGGTTAATAGTATTACCCCATTAGCAGCACGGGAACCATAAAGAATCTTGGCGGTCGCATCTTTTAAAATTTCAATGGTTTCTACCTCTTCTGCGTTAATATCATCAAAACTCCTTTCGATTCCATCTACGATATAGATGGGTCCGTTTGTTCCGTTACGCGATAATCCCCGCACATATACACTGGCAGGGTTATTGGCCATACCTCCGGACGTCATAATAACATTAAGGCCGGCTGCCATCCCCTGAAGCGAATTCCTCAATAAAGGATCCGCATAACTTTCCAGGTCGCGACCTTCAATCTTAGATACCGCTCCCACCAGGTTGCGCTGGCTCACCTGATGCTCCAAAGGCAGATTCACCATATCTTTGACACCCATTTTTAAAGGAATATCCTTCAATACGATCTTGGCCATTGTAGGATCTTTTGATAAATCCCAGCTAGCAGCTGCATAACCTGTTGCCTCTATAAGTATTACAGTACCTTGTACGGCTTTTGTAGTAAATTTACCTTCCGTATCCGACTTTACTATCACAGCTCCTTCGCTCGCGTAAATTGTAGCACCACTAATGGCATTTCCGGAGGCGTCTTCCACTCTGGAACTCACTTCTGTAAGTTTGGTTTTCTTTTTCTGGGCTGTTATTTCGCCAAATGGAAACACAAGCACCAGAGCTAACAAAACCACCGTTAAATATCTTAAAAATCTTTTTGTTTTCATATTATTTCATATTGCGTTTTTAGTAAAGCAATCATTAAAAAATGATGTTTTACCATCCCGGATTTTGTTGAATATTATATAAACGATCCAAATGCGATTGAGGAATAGGGTACCAGTAGTTTCTTAAAGTATAACCACGTAACGAATTCTGGATATCTTTTACCTCGTATTCGTATGTCCAGTTTTCCTGATTTTTTGTACCGTCAGTCGCAATAAGCGTTGTACTCATACCCTTAATTGGATAGGTTTCATTAAATAAATCGTCAAACAACATCCAACGACGAATATCGAACCAACGGTGATATTCATAACTCAATTCAATACGACGTTCATTTCTTATCCTATCGCGGAATTCTTCCTTAGATCCCGGAGTTGTAATCTCCGGCATACCCGCTTTAGCTCTCACTTTGTTAATACAATCCAATGCTGTATAACCTGTTGCTCCATTAACAGCTCCAGTAGGGCCTGCTACTTCGTTTAAGGCTTCTGCTAAATCTAACCATACACCCGTAGTTCGAATAAATTCTGCATTATAATGATAAGTACCAAAACCATCAGGGTTCTGGCCTACCTGCCCATAAGCTTCTTTCCACCAAAATTTCTTAAACATATAACCGCTTGGAATGGTCTTATTATAAGAAGAATAGGCATTATCCATTCCCCATCCGCCACCTAAATCATCACTGGCTTTCCAGGGTTCAAAATAGTAATCACCATGTCTTGGTACTTTGGCATTAAAAGCAGTTAAATCATGTGTTCCCGGATGACCTACTTTCCCCCACTGACGACCAGCGTAAATAATGAAATTATAAAAGCGAGGATCACGATTCTTATAAGGATTAGCCACATGTTCCGGGTTGTTCCAATCGAATGCAGTACCATCAGCCATTTCGAATGCATCCACAAAATTTTGAGTAGGCATACTACATAAGAAACCCCAGGAACCTGAACGACCGGATACACGAAGACTTTGGTATAGCATAGAAAGGTCAGCCTCACGGTCGCGGGCATTACCACCGGCTGTAAGCCCATTACTGCTACGACAGAAAAGTGACTCTTTACCAATGTAGTTCAGGTGATAAAATATTTCTGTATATAAGCTATCTCTTTCCTCTTCAGACAAACCAGTAGGATCAAACATCATTTTAGATGGACGATTCGTTTGTAAATAATCTAAAGCGGTAGCAGAATACTGCGCTGCACGGGTAGCCCAATCCAGGTCATAATCATCTCTTTCTACAAGCTCATCCACACTATTCTGCATCAAAGGACTGGCGGCATAGAGTGCCACCATACCTTTAAGGGCGTGCGCCGAACATTTTTCCAGACGTCCCTGATCCACATCCGGCCATTCGTGGGGTAACAAACCAATTGCCATATCCAGGTCTGCAATAATATCTTCTGAACATTTCTTATACGATTGACGTGGTAAGTCAAGATCGTCACCACCTGCATACACTTTATTTACCGCCGGCATCCCCCCTAATCGACGAATCCACTCAAAGTAATACCAGGCGCGGAAAAAATAAGCCTGTCCCATTAACCAGTCTTTCTGGTCTTGGGTGGCACCCACAGCAGGTATCGACTCAATATTGTCAATCAGGTTGTTGGCAATACGCAAACAGAAAGAAGCATTGTAAATAGGTAAACCAGAACCCGTGGCATTATCGCCATTTTGCTTGGTCAAGTTCCAACCCACTTCCTGCATACCACTCTTATTGTACCAATCTCCCAGATTAAAAGCAGCGTTGGGGCTTTGCGTACAGGCATTATCGGTAATGGTTTCAATTTGCTTTACTCCCATTCCACCGGCCGTAGCTCCGGAAAAATCATATAAAGCCCGGTAGCAGTTATCTAAATAACTCTGAGCCGTATAGTACGTTTCGTACACATCTTCTTCACTAAAATCCTGAGATGGTACCATGTCCAGATAATCTTCACATGCGGTAAGTGAAGCTATTAAAAGGACAAACATTATTTTATATATTCGTTTCATCTTTTAAATTTTAAAAGTTAACCAACAACTTTCGTTTAAAACGAAGCTCTAATACCCAGGTTATAACGTTTTACCATTGGGAATACACCTAATGCAGACGCCTCCGGATCTAAGCGATCATCCAGGTCTGTAAATGTCATTAAGTTATTACCATTCACATATAGCTGTAGTTTACTCATTTTATATTTTTTCAACGCTTTTTTATTAAAGCTATAACTCAACTCAACATTCTTCAAACGCCAGTAGGAAGCATCGCGAAAAGAATAAGTACTTTCTTTTTGACTGTAACCGCGGTATTGGGCAGTATGGAAGGCAGGCTTAACGGCATTATCCTGATTATCCACCGTCCAACGTCCGGTCACATCAGGGCTTGCCGAGTAAACGCCACCATCACCACCTAAGTTATCGTAGAGGATATAATTCGGAACGACCTTGCTTACATTAGATACGCCATAGAAACGGATACTACATGCCCATCCTTTGTAGGATAAACCACCTGAAATCGTATACGTGTTCAAAGGGTATTTCACATCTTCGGTCACCACCTTATCATCACCGGTAATTACACCGTCGCCATTGTAATCCACATAGAGCTGATCGCCCGGAACTAACTTGGACTGTTCGGCATAGCTGGTTGCTGTTGTATAATTATAAATATCATCCAGACTGGAATAATAACCATTATTCATATAAGTAGAAGTCCAATTAATAGGTTTACCCGCTTGTCGTAGGTGGTCAGCCGTATTTACACCATCATTACGATATACAATGCGGTTTTCGTTAATGGAAGTATTTCCGCTAATCCAATAGTTCAGGTTCTCACTTATTCTATCGTTCCATTTCAATTCAACCTCGAGCCCATGGTTCTTGGTTTCTCCAATATTTCCGGTAGCCGTGCTGCCTGTAGGCAAATACCATAGTGGCGCCCAAACGTCCATTAAAATATCTTCACGTTTTTCGTTGTATAGATCCAATGTACCCGATAACTTATTTATGACACCAAATTCGAAACCTAAATTCTGTTTGATGGAAGTTTCCCAGGTGGCCAAATCGTTGGCTGCATCGCCCTCGCGATAAAGAGGGGATTGTAGATTGGTTTCTGTATTTCCAAAATATACACCACCGCGCCAATAGTTACTGCTTCTAGCTGTGCTATAATCTTGTAAGTATAAGAAACGGCTACTACCATCTAAACCTGAAGTACCATAAGAGTAACGTACTTTTAGGTTGTCTAACCAATTACCGGCAATATTCTTCACAAAAGGTTCTTCGGATATACGCCATCCCAGTGACCCGGAATAAAAGAAACCAAAGCGAAGTCCGGGAGCAAAAGCCTCTGATCCATTATAGGATCCATTTGCCTCTAACAAGTAACGATCTTTAAAACCATAAGTTACACGACCTACCCAGTCCTCCTGACGATACTGCACCTCATAAGACCCCGGCTTGCGTTCGCGACGACTAAACAGCGCCAAACCAGTTACTTTGTGATTACCAAAAGTACGGTTATAGTTCAAGGCCATTTCATAATAAATTTTCTTATTATAACTTTTAAAGTTGTCATAACTAGCAGACACTGGTCCAAGACGCGACTCTTCACCAGGCCAACGCGACTCTAATATCAACGGCAGCGTACCATCTTCGTTAGGGTTCGCATAGTCGTAAGAGCGGCTATATAAGATCGCGTTAGAAGAGAATGACCAACCACCTGCGGTTATGGAAGACTCCCAGTCGGAACTACTGGTATACGAAAAGGAAGCTTTTGCGCTCAAACCTTTGGTAATGAAATCCAGCTTCTGTTTTAATTTAAAATCCAAAAATCCCTGGAAATATTTGTATTCACGTTCTCCACCTGTGTTAAGTGCAACAATTGGGTTACCACCTCCTCCTTGGTCGGCAGCATAGGTGCCGTTTGACCATGTGGCAGGATATTGGTTACGGCTCGCAGTGTATAGCGCATTAAAGAACTGCTCTTGCCCATAACCATCTTCACCACCACCATCGATACGGTAACCCGGCTGATGACGGTAGCCTAGTTTTCCGGCCATATTAGCAGAGAAAACGGTTGTCTTGGTTAAATTAAGGTCGAGGTTTACACGCCAGTTATAACGTTTGTAACTAAATGAGGGGTCAAAATCGGCATTCTCCTGACCTTTATAAACATCACCATCATGCAAGTAGCCTAATGACGCAAAGTATTTCATAAAGTTAGTACCTCCACGCACGTTTACGTTGTATTGTTGTTGGTAACCCACTTTCTTGATAATCTGGTCCCACCAGTCCACATCTGGGAAGTAATCATTGTTAGGGCCATAATTGCCGGTGGCATAGGCGTTCTTCCAGGCATCAATCTTATACTCCGGAATAAGCTCATCCCACAACTGGTCATTGGCTACAGCCTCATTCCACATCTCCATAGATGTGATATAATCGGCATATTCAGGGGAAGCCGTAGGTTGTTTTAATCCAAAATTGGCAGAAAAACCTACTTGGGGCTTAGAAATAGTACCACGTTTTGTGGTGATCAAAATAACGCCGTTAGCTCCTTTAACACCGAATACAGCAGTAGCCGATGCATCTTTTAATACAGATACACTTTCGATCTCATTAGGATCCACATCATTCATATCTCGTTCTACTCCATCCACTAATACTAACGGAGTATTCCCCTGCCAGGAGGCCACACCACGAATAAGAATACTACCTGCATCAGCTCCCGGCTTACCGGTACCGCTTGAGATAGAAGTTACACCAGGCATCATACCTTGTAGGGCTTCTGTTACCGTGTTTACATTTCCCACCTTTAAAAGCTCTTCGCCTTTTGCCTGAGAAATAGCACCCACCATAGAGGCTTTCTGCTGTACACCATAACCTACTACCACCACATCCTCCAGTTGTGTAGTTTCACTCTTTAACGCAATATTCAGCGTCATTTGTTCCCCAACTGCGATTTCTTGCGTTATATACCCAATAAAAGATATAACCAAAACATCATCAGGATTCACCCTAATTGAAAAGTTACCATCAAAGTCTGTAATAGTACCCACCAACTGAGTGCTTTCAGAACCCTTTACCACAACAGAAGCACCTGGCACCGGCCCTTCGTCATCATAAACCTGTCCTGTTACCAGTTTTTTTTGCGCCCAACCCATTGTTGTTAACAAGCACAAAAAAATAATTATTCCAATTTTTTGCATAGACGATTTTGATTTGTCGTTAATATAAATAAAACATCTTTTAACAAAAGTATACACAAGTGGCAAACTTTATTCTCTGTCAAAATGCAATTGCTAAGAGACATACTTCAAAGTTATAAAACACTGATTTAATGATGTTTTATTCTATACATGAATAATATTTTATAATGTGATGAATGATATTTTATACTATTATTTTTGTTTGCAGATAAAAGAATTGTATTTTTTTCACAACAAGGACATTCAAGGTGCGGTAACCAGGAGTCTGGATATTATAAATGAGACTACTTGAGAAGGGGACGGACACAATATTATTAATTTTGCTTACGTACCATATCTTTTATTTAAGGATATTTTAGTTTCGTTTGTTATTTTTATTCCGTCTAAGGGGTAAAATTAATTCTTCAAGGGTATTATTGTTCTTTACGTTCGCATAAGGTGTAGAATTCGTTTTTCTTAGTGTAAATATCATCCTTACTAACCCACCCGGTTTTGGTAATATACATTTCCCTATATTCCGACGCCTCCTTGTATGCAACGAATGTGGGTGATCAATATGTTTCAGGAATGATATTCTTGAAATAGCATGAATTACTTGTCACAGGATATATTTGAGCGTTGAGATAAGGTTAAAAAAAAGCCCCACAATAATGCGGGGCTCCTTTCCAAGCTTTAATATTTTATATATAGTAACGCGAATCAAGAGTTGTACTATGCTTCCACAAACATACAGCCTTGATTCGAATTAGTAATAATTATTTACAACATTGGTATTTTACTTTCTTACAACCTTGCTTACCGCAATTACCTCTCCTTGTTTGTTAAGCATTTTAACCATATAAACACCAGTTACAATTGCCGTCATATCAACCACACCGTTAACATCGCGAACTGCTAACAACTTGCTGCCTGCCATATTGTAAACCTCAACCGATACTACTTCTGACGAAGCTATATGTAAAACATCAGTACATGGGTTTGGATATAGCTTCACGGTATTATTATTAACCTCTTCCACATCTGTTGGCACTGAAGTTTTATTAGCGATTGCAGCAACTTCCTGAGCTGTTAATGCTCTATTAAACAAACCAACATTATCTGCATTAGCTTTTACACTTTTACAATTGCTTGAACCGTCCAAACTAGGAGAAACCTCACCTGTTGCTCCGTCAACATTCATTTTTATACCAAAATATAGTTCTGGGTTTTGAAGAGAATGGAGGGTTTGGTCTGTATTATTCGCTGCCTCAACTCCATCTATATACAACTTAATAATTCCCATATCATAAGTCAAAGCAAAATGATGATAAGTGTCCTTGGTAAAAAGCGCACTTGTTGACACTCCCCATCCGTCAACATTACCCGCCGGCTGCTTAATCTGCAATTGCTTTGATACATATCCTGGAGTTTCTGCCTCAGCATCATAACCAATAATAGTATGAAGCCCTAACCACCATATATTGTTTCCATACCATTTATAATCGGCAATAATTGTAAATGCATCTTTATTAAATATAGTATTATCAAACTTCAAATAACCATGATAATCCATAAACAGTACATTTTCCCCTCCATCATCAATTATAGTATTATCACTTTGAGCATAAGTTCCGTCATTTTTTATAACCACATCACCAGAGCCATTAACATTAGTAACACCTGTAACTCCTTCAGGAATAATTTCATCATTTTCAAATGTTAAATAAACTTGTGCATCCTGAGCCTGAATAGCCACATAAGCAAAACTTGCTAACAATAGAGTAAAGATTTTTTTCATAACAATTAAATTTTAAATTAATAACCTCTAAGTTAACAGCTACCCTCCAAATGCAATACGATGTAAAAATCAATATATGTGACACAAAATTCCTGAATAATAATTTATAACGATTGCAATATGGACAAGAATAGTTTTTGGAGATTGGAGATTTTTTGACCCTCTCAGGACTCATCTTTCCTCTCCCCTTCCTGATATTGGGTTGGAGTGACCCCGAACATCTTTTTAAAACAGACCCCAAAATAACTTGAATCGTTAAAACCGCATTTATAAGCTACTTCCGAAATATGGAATGCTTTATTTTCGAACAACTGCGCAGCACGACGCAACCTTATGTTTCGAACAAATTCACTCGGGGAACAACTGGCCAGGTTTTTCATTTTTCGGTACAACATGGAATTACTTACTCCCAGCTCCTCGGCAAAATCTTTAATTGAATATTCTGCATCTGAAATATTATCCTCCACAATCTTTTTTGCCTTATTGAAAAAATCTTCATCCAACGGAGTTATACTCACATTTTCGGGTTCCAGACTTAAACTCACTCCTGTTTTTTCGCGTTGATTTTGAAAATTCATTAATAAGGCCTGAATACGAACCAACAACAGTTTCATGTTCACCGGTTTTTCGAGGTAAGAATTAGCACCTGACTGATAACCTGCCAACCTGTTCTCATCGCCTACTTTAGCCGTTAATAATATAACCGGAATATGGCTGGTATTGATATTGGTTTTTAACGCCTGGCATAACTCATGCCCGTTCATATTGGGCATCATTACATCCGATATAACCAGATCGATTTCTTCTTTTTCAGCAATCTGAATACCTTTCTTTCCGTCTTCGGCTTCCAGTATTTTATACTTTGACGCCAATGCCCCCTTAAGCGATTGCCTGAATTCATCATTGTCCTCCACCAAAAGAATGGTTTTACCTGTCAGGTCAACTTTCCGTTCTTCGTATATACTGTCCTGTTCATTTTCAAAATCAGTATCTACTACTGTGCTAACTTCATCACCTTTTATTTTTTCAACATCATTATTGGCAAAGTCCTTTTCATAGCTACCGTCAATAGGCAAAACAACTGTAAATAAAGCGCCTTGCCCTTCTTTACTTTCAACATCTATGGTTCCTTTTAAAATGTCGATCAAACTCTTGGTCAGGTTCAAACCGATCCCTATACCTTCGGACTTAGTACTTGCTTTACTTTTGACCCTATAAAAACGATCAAATAAGTACGGCAAGGCATCTTGCGGTATACCACAACCCGAATCTTTAACTATAATGTTTACATTGGCCGCATCTGATTTTGACAGCGTAAGCCATATATTACCTTTTTGCGGGGTATATTTAATGGCATTTGAAAGTAAGTTACGAATAATCAATTCCCATTTTTCTTTATCTATTTTACCTTCAATCCCATCTTCAATTTTTATGGCAATACTTATATTTTTTTTATCCGCAACTGGCTTAAAGTCATTAACACAATTGTTAACTATCTCGCTAACGTTTTCATGGGCCATACTTACTTTCATACTGTTGGTTTCCACCTTTCTAAAGGTAAGCAACTGTTTGATTAACCTTTCCAAACCGGCTATACTTCGCTCCATTACCGAAACAGTATCTTCCCTATATTCTTTTTGCTCTTTTATATTATATAACGATGTAGCTAATATGGAAATAGGTGTTAATAACTCGTGCGATATATTGGTAAAGAAACTTAACTTATACTGATTTAATTTTTCCGATTTGATCCTGGCCACTTGCTCCAACTCCATATTTTGTTTAGCTCGTTCAATACGTAACCTCTGTCGGAAAATAAATAAGGCTAACAACCCAATAAATACAACATACAAACTTATAGCCCACCATGATTTATAAGGAGCCCTGTCTACTGAAATGCTTAATTTCACCGCATCTTCATTCCATACGCCCTGACTATTGGATCCTTTTAAAACAAAAGTGTATTCTCCTGCCGGGATGTTGCTGTAATTCGCACTGCGCATTTTTGAATTTGCATATTTCCAATCCTTATCCAGTCCTTTAATTTTATAAGCATATTGATTTGCCTCCGGGAAAGTATAACTCAATGATGAAAAAGAAATGGATAAATCATTTCGTAAATGATCCATATGCAATACACTATCTTTTAAGCCGGATAGGCTTAATTGTTCACCCTCTATCAATATATCGGTGATGGCCACAGGTGCCTTAACATTATCCGACTTTATTCGGTGTGGCTCAAAAATATTGAAACCATTATATCCCCCAACGTAAAACCTTCCTTCCTTATCTTTATAAAAAGAACGTGGCAAAAATACATTGCCCTGCAACCCATCCCGGTAAAAATAACTTTCAGACGACAATTCTGGTTGTTGTGTCCAGATTTTCGAAACACCCTGATTCGTTGTCACCCAAATATTATCGTATTTATCCTGGTTGACCCCGTATATCACATCTCCAATAATATTGGTTTCAGGGTTCGGACTTAAGATTTCAGTACTGTTCGGGTTGATATATTTTAGACCGCTGCCTTTTGTACCAATCCAAATTTTACCGCGGTTATCTTTAAACAAGGTTACTATCTTATCTTCGAACTGGCCCCATTTTTTCACATCAACCTTACCCTTATTAAAAGAGAGTTTATATAAGCCATACAACTCAGAAGCGACCAATACATTTTTACCGTCAATGGAGACTATCCCCGAAATAGAAAAACTAGCCGAACTAACACCTGCTGCCTCTCTTAAGTCAATATATCTGCTATTCCAATTATTGTTTTTCCCTTTTATTAATAAGTTTAAACAATCCTCGGTCCCTACCAATACCGATCCGTTTTGTAAAGGATGTAACACATTCACCTTTCTTCCCCTATACTGTTGTCTTTTTAGTCTATTACGGAGAACCTGAACTGTTTTTTTCTTCACATCCAATAAAACCAACCCATTATACCTGGTACCAATCCATAATAAAGAATCTCTGTCCCACATAAAATCCTTGACTGTATTTAGGTTGATATAATCATCCAATATTTTGTATTCAGGAATATCCTGATAATGCTTAAACTCTTTCTTGTTCATGTCGTAAACAACAAAACCTATGCTCAGCACTCCTGCCAATAACCTTCCTTTATGATCGATTTCAAAGGTGTGCACCGCTTGATTTCTTCTTTGAGGAAATAAATTAGGTATTTTCAAATGCTCAAACTTATTCCTCTCAATTATTAGCTTTTCAACTCCACCTCCTTTAGTGGCTACCCACAAGATGTTGGAGTTATCATTAAAAACAGAATTGATTATAGTGCTGGAAACAGATCCATTTTTATCTTCAGGGGTATAGTTTACAATTTTATGGCTTTTGCTTAAAGGATATTGAATTATTGATAAGCCATAGGGAGTGCCAATCCATATATTGTTATAACTATCTTCACATATGGTTAAAATAATATCACCCGGGATAGAATTAGGATTATTTCCATCGTGCTCAAATGTTTTAATCACATTAACACTGTCACCAGAAATATCTAACACAAATAATCCTCTATCCCAACTCCCGACCCACAAATAACCTCTGTTATCTATAAATAAGGCATTGGTAGCCAAATCATAACCAGCCTTTTCTGAAGGATTGAACAATGGAAAATTGGTGAAAGATTTTTTATCCTTATTTAGTTTCAATAAGTTATTACTCCATGATGTTACCCATATTTGCCCTTTATGATCTTCAACTATTTGTTTTGTGTTGTTATTGCTAATATTCATAGTCTTTGAGGGTCGTACAACAGATACTGAGTTACTTTCCTCATCGATAATATAAAATCCTGTTTGCGAGCACATATAAATTGTACCATCAGATGCTTTGATAACGTTATTGAGTTTCACTCCCTTAAAATACTTTTCTGCAAACTGCAATATGGGCTCAAAAAACCTGTTAAAAGCATAAAACCCATCGTCTGTCGTAACCAGATAATTTCCCTGCTTGTCAACATGAATGGATGTAATAACTATTCCATACAATTTACCCAGATGATAGTGGTTTTTAAACGATTCGAATTCGTACCCGTCAAACCTAACAATTCCTTCTGCAGTGCCAAACCAGATAAATCCATTTTTATCCTGTACCGTGGTGTATACCTCATCAGACAGCAAACCGTGTGTATTATTAATATGCTCGAAATATAGGTTATTATAATCCTGCCCATACATAGCATTAAATAATAATAACTGTAGAAATAGTAGTATTTTTACTTTCATCTGTTAAAATTTTCTTTAGTTCACGGAAGTTGCATTCCTAAAGGTGTTCATCCTTTTCCGTTGGTCAATTCAACGGCCACCTACCCATTTGCAATGCTACGGAACGCCTCAGCAAACAATCACCCTAAACGACAAACCGGGAAAAACAATGTGCGAAAAATTTTTCTCTTGCTCGTTTCTATAGCGTCTTAAATCAAATCTTTTTTTTATCTGGAAAACCTATCAATCCCCGAAATGATAAATGTACAAATATCCATTATTTATCCCAAAACTTAGGCAAGTAGTTTATTGAACATCCTTCAATTGTTATTAATTATTATTCAAACACAGTAAACCATCTTTAAATAAACGATTAGTTATAATCAAAGAGATATCTTTAATAAACTAATTGGTTTGTAATTATAATATTTGAAAACGAATTTATTACTATTCAACAACTTACTTATGATACGTTTTTTGAGAATACTGACAACTGTAGTATTAATGTGTATGTCAATACATATGAATGGCCAAGATTGGAAAAACATTCAAGTTTTGCAGAAAAACCGACTAAAGGCTTCATCCATTATTGTCCCTGCATCATCTATTGAAGAAGCGACTAAAACCAGTTTAACAAACTCACCTTTTTATAAATCCTTAAACGGAAAATGGGCTTTCAAATATTCAGAAGGCCCGTCCAGCAGACCAATTGATTTCTATAAAACAGAATTTGATGTTACCGGATGGGATAAAATCAACGTACCCGGCAATTGGGAATTACAGGGATATGGAATGCCCATGTACCTCAATCACCCTTTTGACTTTTCCCCTAATAAAAAACCTACGCCCCCGGTAATTGATTTTATTCCCGAGGATAAAAATCCGGTTGGCTCCTACCGAAGAGATTTTGAAATTCCTGAAAACTGGGATGGAAAAGATCTGATTCTGCATTTTGGAGCTGTAAAGTCCGCCATGTACGTGTGGGTAAATGGTAAAAAAGTAGGTTATAGCCAGGGATCTAAGACACCGGCCGAATTTGATATTACCTCACTTGTTCAAAAAGGCGGAAACACCTTAGCCGTTGAGGTATACAGGTGGAGTGACGGCTCGTTTTTGGAATGTCAGGATTTTTGGCGTATCAGTGGTATTGAACGTGATGTTTATGTTTATGCCACGCCTAAAACGAGAGTTAAAGATTTTAAAGTTTCTGCAGGTTTAGACCAGAACTACGTCAATGGTATATTTTCCTTAGATTTAGATGTTCAATCTCAAGAAAAAAACACCCTGGTTAAAGCTGAATTTCAATTAATGGATGGAGATAAAACCATTGCCAATTCATCCATCACTATAAAGACTAAAGGTTATCAAGCAAAGGCCGTTTTCAACAATAATATCAACAATGTAAAAAAATGGTCGGCAGAAAGTCCTTATTTATATCGCCTAATTATTTCATTAAAAGACGAGAACGATAAGTTGATTGAAACTTTCGGAAAAAACATTGGCTTTAGAACGGTAGAAATTAAAAACAGCCAACTTTTAGTGAACGGGCAACCTGTTTTGGTTAAAGGCGTTAACCGCCATGAACACGACCCGGTAACCGGCCATTATATCAGCAAGGAACTAATGGAACAGGATATTCGTTTGATGAAAGAATTTAACATCAACACGGTCAGAACCTGCCATTACCCTACCGATCCTTATTGGTACGACTTGTGCGACAGATATGGTTTATACGTGATTAACGAAGCCAACATAGAATCGCATGGTTTAGGTGCTGCGCTGCAAGCTCCTTACGATTATCATATTGCAGATGATCCAGCCTGGGAAAAACCACACCTGGACAGAATAGAGCGTATGTACAAACGCGACAAGAACCACCCTTCCATCATTATTTGGTCGTTAGGAAACGAAGCAGGTGATGGTGTTAACTTCGTAAAAGCATACCAATGGTTAAAGGAACATGACAGCCGTCCCGTGCAATTTGAGCAAGCCGATAATAAAGCGCATACCGATATTGTATGCCCGATGTATGCAACAATGGACGAAATAGAAAATTACGCACGCCAAATTGACATTTACCGTCCACTGATACAATGCGAATATGCGCATGCCATGGGCAACAGCGTGGGTAACCTGCAGGATTACTGGGACTTGATTGAAGAGTATCCTTCATTGCAGGGGGGGTGTATCTGGGACTGGGTGGATCAGGGTATACTGGCGAAGGATAAAAATGGCAACGATTATTTTGCTTATGGTGGCGACCTTGAAAAACCGGGAACTCGTAATGACAACAATTTCTGCTTAAACGGTTTGGTTTCTCCTGTTCGTAAACCTAATCCACATATTAACGAGGTTAAAAAAGTATACCAAAACATCTCTGTTCTTAAAGGCCACAAAAGAGGTGAGTTTTTTGTAAAAAACAAATTTTTCTTTTCGAACCTGAACAAGTACAACTTGAATATTTCTGTTTTAATTGATGGTAAAATTGCGGAATCGACAACGATTACCGACCTAGATATTGCCCCACAATCGGCAAAAGCAGTTGCTGTTGAATTGCCAAAAACGGAAAACAAAGATGTACATATCAACTTTTCTTTTGTATTAAAAAAGGATGATGGTTTATTGAAAAAAGGACATGAGGTGGCCAAAGAGCAAATACAAATAGCCAAAGCCTCTTCTTCTGAAGACATGGCGGCCAGCGGCAAACTAAAAGTTAAAGAAACAGAAGAGGGATGGAATATCTCCACTGAATCCTCATCCCTTATTTTTGATAAAGCAAAAGGAACATTTATAAACCTTACCGTAAACGGAAAAGAATATATTAAAGAAGGTCCTCAACCCGATTTTTGGCGCGTACCGGTTGACAACGACTATGGTTTTGGCATGGTGAAAAAGCTGGGCATATGGAAAGAACAAGGCGCTAAAGCTAACGTGAGTCATATCGATGTAAAAGAAGAAAAAGGGCTAATTACATTTATTGTTACCAAACGTATGGACGATGTTTTTGGCGATTTTATCTCCACCTACAAAATAAATGGAGAAGGCATTATCCAGGTTGATCATTATATTCTTTTTGATCCTAACAGAAAAACGGTTAGTATTCCTCGCGTTGGATCTCAATTAAGGCTCAACAAAGAATTTGCGCAAACAGAATGGTATGGTCGTGGCCCTCACGAAAATTATGCCGACCGTTATACCAGTGCTTTTATGGGGACATACCAATCAACTATTGATGAAATGTATTATCCATACATCCGCCCGCAATCAAATGGTTATAGAATGGGAGTTAAATGGATGACCTTAAGCGATGGCAATCATGGCTTAAAAATCCGGGCCAAAAACCAGTTCTGTATACAAGCTCAATATTACGAGCATGATGACTATGGTAATGAAGTTAAAAAGCAACCCCGTCATCAGTTTGACATGAAAAAACGAGATTACATCATATTAAACCTGGATTACGGTATGGCCGGTATTGGTGGAGACACCAGTTGGGGAGCAACGCCTCATTTAATCTATCAATTGCTAAGGAGGGAATATAGCTGGGGTTATGTGATTACTCCGTTTTAGGATGAAGTTTGAAATGTATAAACGGGAAATCATTTTAATTAACAACTCTATGAAAATAAATATTTGTTTTTTCTTGGTCCTTCTTGCACCACTTGTTGGTTATAGCCAACCCAATCAAAAGAAAATGAATTTCAACGATGATTGGTATTTTATTCAAGATGATATTTCAGCATACAAAACAGCTGAATACGACCATAGTAATTGGCGAAAATTAGATTTACCACACGATTGGTCCATCGAAGGAGAATACGATGAATCTAATCCTATGGGAGGTACATGTGGCTATCTGCCAGCCGGAACCGGATACTATCGTAAAACAATAGATATTCCTTCGCACTGGAAAGGAAAAGTAATTAAAATATTGTTTGACGGGGTTTTTATGAACAGCTCGGTATGGGCTAATGGTCAAAAACTAGGCACTCGTCCTTACGGATGGAGTTCCTTTTCTTATGACATTAGTGATATTGTTAACACTTCGAAACAAATAAATTTTGCAGTTCGGGTGGATAATAGTCTGCAACCCTCGGCAAGGTGGTATACCGGAAGCGGCATTTATACCGATACCTGGATTGAAGTGATGGAACCTGTTCATATTGAACGTGAAGGCGGAATATTTATCAAAACACAAAATAACCAGGTTCATATCTCCACCGAAATAGTCAATCAATCAGAAAAAGCCGCTAAAGTCATCTTAAAAACACGCATTCTGAATGCGCAGGGACTCGAAGTTTTAAGTGTTTCTGATAAAGTGAAGATCGCCACAGAAAAAAAATCGCAACTAAGTCAGGATATTCAAATCAAGGATGCAAACCGGTGGTCTCCCAAAAATCCATATTTATATACAGCGGTCAGTGAAGTTTGGAAGGGCAGCCAGCTGATTGATATCATAGAAACCCGCTTTGGAGTTCGTGATATTGAATGGGTTCCTGAAACCGGGATGTGGCTGAACGGTGAGAATATTAAACTGCAAGGGGTTTGCAACCACCAGGATGCCGGTGCATTAGGAACAGCAGTTCCGGATAAAATACTTCGTTTTAGAATTGAGCAATTGAAAGGCATGGGTTGTAATGCGATTCGAACCGCACATAATCCTCAAACACCAAAGTTTTATGACATGTGTGATGAAATTGGAATGCTCGTGATGGATGAAATATTCGATGGATGGAAAAAGAAAGCTAAAAATGATTATGGGGCTCACCATTTTTTCGAATGGTGGAAAAAAGATTTAACGGATTGGATGAAACGCGACCGCAATCACCCCTCTGTGGTCATTTATAGTGTAGGCAACGAAACGGGAGGACCTGTTGGTAAAGATATTGTGGAACTGTGCCACCAGATTGACCCAACTCGTCCGGTAACATCAGGTCATTCCGGATCACAATTTATGGATGTACACGGTGTAAATGGTGCCAGCGAGAGAATCGGTTTTATTGATAACCTTCACAAGGATCGTGTATTTATCGGAACGGAAAACACACACACCTGGCAAGTTCGTGGTTATTACCGAAGTAAAACCTGGTATCGTGACGGTGCACACAAAGCTGGTGTGAGTTTAACCGAGGACTTAACACAAGAAGAAGTCTTTACGCATGATTGGATTTTAAACGCTGACCGTAACAAAGCGAAGCAAATTTTTAACTCTAGTTACGATAATGCTTATGTACGTTTAAATTCCAGGGGTAATATTGAGCAAATCAGGGATATACCACACTATGCCGGTTCATTCCGCTGGACAGGTTACGATTATATAGGGGAAGCCAGTTACGTGCATGGCGGATGGCCCTTTAGAGCTTTTATGGGTGGAGCTATTGACCTGGCAAACTTTGAAAAAGATCTGTATTACTTGTATCAAAGCCAATGGACTACAGAACCTATGGCTCATATCCTGCCTCACTGGACCCATCCTACAATAAAAGCGGGAACCGAAATACCGGTTTGGGTCTACTCCAATTGCGATGAAGTAGAACTATTCCTAAATGGGGAATCGCTGGGACGAAGAAAGCCGGGAAAAACAAGACATGACATGCAATGCGAATGGTTGGTACCCTGGCAACCGGGACAATTAAAAGCTATTGCATATAAAAATGGCCAAGTTAAAGTTGAAAAAACAGTTAACACGGCTTACCGCCCATATCAAAACAGTCTTTCAATAGATGGGAAAGCACTAAAACCAGTGGGTAAAGACATTGTTCAGGTACGCGTAACCGCCCAGGATTCTTTACATCATTTTTACCCTTATGGTGAAAACCGTACCTTTTTTAATGTAATTGGACCAGGTAAAATTCGTGCTTTGGATAATGGGAGCCCTATCGATGTTGAAAAACACTTTGGTGTAGACAACCGCATTGCATTTTATGGGCTTACACGTGCTTATATTGAATCTACAGGTGAACCTGGCGATATCAACCTATTAGCCTCTGCCATTATGGGAGAAAAAAAGCAGATTACCTCCAATATGGTATCCATCGATACGCAAATTTTAAATTTACGAGGCAAGGCCATTTCTCCGGAAATAAAGATTTATTATACCACTGACGGAAGTACGCCTACAGAAAACAGCCCTGTTTATACCCAAAGCTTCCCTGTCGAGTTAGGCACAACAGTGCAAGCCTTAGTTGTGGCAGACGGTCAACCTCATCAACTATTGTCGGAACGATTTGCCAACGACGAAGGATTTGTTTGGAACGACCTAAAGGAAAATATTGAAAAAACCCCGGGGGGGGATCAGGCCGAAGAAGCCGTATTTGATGGAGCTTCTATATCTAAAAACGGAGCTGGTTTTAATGGTTCCGGATTTTTAGATTTTGGTAACAACAAAGATGGATTTGTGGAATGGTACCGCGAAAATGATGGTGATGCAGGAATTGAGATTTTAAATATCAGATATAGCTGCAATACTTCAAACAGCAAAGGTAGAAAGGTCAAGTTGATCGTCAATGGAAAAACGATACAACCTGAATTGCTATTACCGAATACCGAATCCTGGGGCCAACATTGGGGCACTGTCTCTGTGAAAATAGATATAAAAAGGGGAGCCAATACCATTCGTCTGGTCAATCCCGGAATTGGAGGAGCATATATCGATGAAATATCTTTTGGAAAATCTGTAAAATAAGAAAATGAGACTTACGACTATTTTTATTACACTGTTTCTTCTTATTGCCTCTAATCTACTGGCGCAGACCGTATCATGCGAAAGCGTATTTTACGATTCTTTTAGCGAAGATGGTGCTTTGCCTGCAGCATGGACCGAATATAACACCAATGGACAGGTGACTGTAGTAGACGGCAGTCTGGAATTTGATTATACTGCTTCCCTACCGTCAGCTTATCGTACATTTGATGCAGAGACACAAAACTTATCTATTTCATTTGATGTATCCAGTACAAGAAACTGGGCGAAGTGTAAGTTAAACATACGCTCATCATTTGGCCAATACATAACAGGTTTGATAATTGGGAACGATGGAATAAAAAACATTCAGTATGCCACGGCCCTTGATGCTTCAAACAATCCAACATCTTATGCCGGATCGTTGCTAGATGGAGTTTACAGTAAAAACACGATTTACTCTGTTAGCATTGTTATAAATTTTGAAACAAAAACATTGTCCTTTTACCAGGGGGATGTAATCAAAGCTGCAAATGTTGCTTTCCTGGAAGATGCGACAGATGTCGCCAAAATTGACATCTCGCAATTATCGATGTACAGTAACGAAGGTCGTTTTTACTTCGATAATATTGAACTGGCTTATCAAGGTATTGATCGTTCCGGTTTGGCTACGGTTATTTCTGAGGCACAGGATGCGATAAGTGAAGTCATTTTAAGCCCCCAGTATGGCTATACAAAAGAAACCTATCTGGCATTAAAGGAAAGCATTGAGGATGCGACCCCGTTATTGACAATTTGCGAGGTAACCGAAGTGGAGCTCGCTCAGGCCGAAAATGATGTATTGGCAGCACAAGCAGCCTTTGATGCATCTTTCATGGATGAACCTGTATTAACACTTTATGCTGATAGTGATTTTTCTGGTATTGAGCGTGAATACAAATGCGGATACTACAACGGTAACCTCGGTGATTTCGAAGACATTCCTGTGTCTTTTAAACTGGACAGAGGCTATATGGCCACATTTGCCCAAGATGCAGACGGGAAAGGTTTTAGTAAGGTATATATCGCTCAGGATGATGACCTGGAAATAATTTTCCCGGAGGAGTTACAGCACAGTATTTCTTTTATGCGCATTAGTCCGTGGTTCGAAAAGCAGAAAAAAGGAAGTTGTGGTAAAGGGGTGGATGTTCAGGATGCCCTGGGTTCGGAATGGTACTACGCCTGGGGAATGACCAATGGATACAGTACCGCCGAGCGTGAATTTGTTCCCATGTCCTGGAGCGGTGGTGATGGCTTTAGCGGCCTATCGGCTACCCGAGCGGCAGGTCAGAATATGGCTTTTAACCACCATTTGGGATTTAATGAACCTGACCTGGAAGACCAGTCCAACATGTCAGTAGAACGTGCGCTTGAGGTATATCCAAACTTATTTGCATCAGGACTAAGACTGGGTTCCCCTGCTGTGTCTCATGGCGGATTGACCTGGATCAATGAATTTATGGATTCCTGTGTGGCAAAAGGTTACCGGGTCGATTTTATTGCTATACACGATTATGTGCGCCGTTCACCCAAAGGGTACTATGATAGATATAAAGCTCTGCACGATAAATATAATGTGCCTATTTGGGTGACAGAATACAATTACGGTAACCCTGGAATGGGCTCGCCGGTGATTACAGATGAAGTAGCGTTAGCGAAATTACAAAGCATCAATAACATGATGGACACCTGTTCTTTTATTGAGCGTTATTCCATGTTCTACTTTCAACCAAGTGCGGGGCAATTATCTATTTTTGAAACAAGGACGCCCATTGTTTTCAACATAATTGGAGAATATTACAAAGCTCATGAATCTCCATATCCTTCCTATACTCAGGAAGTATATGAACAAGGTCCCAATATTGGAACCGGTATAGAGACGCAATTAGCTTCAGATGCGAATATTTCCGTGTTTCCTAACCCTGTAACCAATGGGATAATCAACCTGATGTTCCCGAAGGCCGCACCGAAGGAATTTACGTTGCATCTTTATGATGTTAGTGGCAACGAAGTAATGCTAGTGCATAATAAAACCCAACTTGATGTCGCTAATTTTAAAAGCGGCTTCTATATGCTTCGTATTGAAAATGCAGAAATAAATGCGGTGCAAAAAATTATGATTCGGAACTAATTGAAATAGCTAATCCTTAATAGCTATTACGAACATGAAATTAAAGATTAATCTATGAAATCAAAATCTATTTTAATTCTCACAATACTGATTAGCATTCTGTCTATGGCAGATGCCCAAACATGTGGCACTAACATCTTTATCGATGAGTTTAGTACCGATGGAAGCCTTCCGTCAGAATGGACTGAGTTTAATACATCAGGTCAGGTAACCGTTGATGGTGCCCAATTAAAGTTTGACTACACCGCCGATCAGCCAGGTGCCTATCGTACTTTTACACCGGTGAGTGAGGAGGTGACCGTATCTTTCGATGTTGAAAGCACCCGTAATTGGGTAAAATGTCGGTTTGATATTTTATCATCGGATGATAAGTATGTAACCAGTATTATGATTGGAAATGATGGTGTAGGTAATATCCAGTATGCTACCTCACTGGATGCTTCCCATAGCCCAACTTCCTTTTCCGGATCTTTGGTGGATGGTAGTTATGCTAAGAACTATACTTATACTATGGCAGCCACCATTGACTTTGAAAATAAAACCATTGATTTTTATGAAGATGGTGCAAAAAAAGCAGGGGCTATATCATTTATAGAAACGGCCGGCGACATTGCCAAAGTACGCATCACGCAAATATCTATGTATAGCAGTGAAGGACGCTTCTTTTTTGATAATATAGCTTTGGCTTATCCGGGGGCTGATCGTTCTGTTCTTTCGGCAGGTATCAATAGCGCTGAAGACCTGACTATTTCAGCGGTAATAAGTCCGCTTTATGGCTACTCGTCTGAATCTTATGAGGCATTGAAGCTAGCTAAAGAGCAGAGTGAAACAATCCTGAACAATTGCGATGCCATACAGGTGGAAATTGATGCAGCCTCGGCGAACTTGCAAACAGCCATTGCGGACTTTGAGAATTCTTTCATAGATGAAAATGTGCTCACGCTTTATTCATCTTCAAGTTCCCAGGGTGATGAAATTTCCTACAGATGTGGCTACTACAATGGAAACCTGGGTGATTTCGAGGACAAAGCAGTATCTTTTAAACTAGAAAAAGGTTATATGTTAACCGTGGCACAAAATGTAAATGGTAGTGGTGTAAGCAAGGTGTATGTTGCTGCGGATCATTCATTGGAATTAAATTTCCCTGCAGAACTTCAGCAAAGTATTTCATTTATGAGAGTTGGACCATGGCGGGATACGAAGAAACGTGGTTCCAGCGGAAAAAGTGATAACAATGATGTGGTACTTGCTTTAAAGTCTGACTGGTTTTACGACTGGGGCAGTGCAGATGTAAGTATGACAGAATGCGAATATGTAATTATGGACTGGAGTGGTGGTGCCGGCATTGATAAAATGACTACCATGGGAAATAATATGGCCATCACCCATCATTTAGCATTTAACGAACCCGATGGTGAGAATCAAGCCAATATGACAGTAGATAAGGCTATTGAGAAATACGAAATTCTGCAAGCTTCAGGCTTACGATTGGGAGCCCCAGCGGTAACTGATGGCGCAAAAGGCAGGGCATGGCTTGATGAATTTATGCCGAAAGCAATCGCAGCCGGTTACCGTATCGACTTTATCCCGGTACACTATTATAAAATTATGTCGGCAGAAAACTTTTACAACTGGCTGAAAGATTTCTACGATCAGTATCAAGTGCCCATTTGGGTAACCGAATGGAATTATGGGGATATCTGGGCTGCCAATGAAAAAGACAAAACCGAAGCCCAGGTACTCACCAATGTTCAGGCATACTGCGAGATGATGGATAATGCTGACTTTGTGGAACGATACTGCATCTTTACCTGGCAACCTTCACAAACTTCAGCCCAAACCGTAATGTCGGTGCGTTATCCGGTAACGCTTAATTCGGTTGGGGAATATTATGCCAACCACGAGTCTCCGGTGGCTTATATACAAGAAAATTATGAAAACGGGCCTGATCTGGACACAAGCAATGGTATAAATGAGCTAATGTCTGAGTTTTCCATTTACCCCAATCCCGTAATAAACGGAATTATTCATTTAGAGATAAGTGATGAATATTATTCGGAAGAATACAATATAAGTATCTGTGATTTATCGGGGAATGTTCTTTTGAACAAGGTCGTAAAAGAAAAAACAATTGATGTAACCGGATTATCAAAAGGTTTTTATCTGATTAAATTGTATTCGGACAATCAAATAACAACCAGAAAGATATTGATAGAATAATGAAAGGAATTAGTGTATTATGTCTTGGATTTATTTCTTTTGTAATTTCTGTTGTGGTACAAAGCATCAAACCCCAAAATTTAAGATATAAAATGCAAAAAACATATTTCATACTTGTTGCCTTACTTACTTTCATGGGCAGTTATGCTCAGGATAAGCATCCCAACATTATTTTTCTGCTGGCTGATGACCAGCGCGATAATACTTTTGGGGCCATGGGGCATCCACATATCCAAACGCCCCATGTAGATAAACTGATCAATAATGGAGTTCGTTTCTCAAATACTTATATTGCCGAACCTATTTGTGCACCTAGCAGGGTGGCTTTATTCACAGGGTTAAACGAACGCATGAGCGGAGTCGGTTTTACATCTTCCTATAAACTCACCGAAGATCAGTGGGCCCACTCCTATCCTGAAATGCTACGAAAAAATGGTTATTATACCGGATTTATTGGTAAGTTTGGTATGGAATATTATACTTTTAAAGGTAAGGCCAAAGCAAAGTTTGATTACTGGAGAGCACATGACGGTTGGGCTAAGTTCTGGCCCAAGACAGCCAGGAATTGTGCTGAATATTTCGATTCCGGCGAAGATATCATCACCCCTGTGATGGGCGAAAGCATTGTGGAATTTCTGGATGATGTACCCAGTGAAAAACCCTTCTGTTTGTCTGTTAGTTTCTCGGTTCCTCATGGTAGCCAGATAAAATCCATGTACCCGGGAAATAAAGAGGCGGAGGATTGCATGATTCCGGCCAACGAATACGAAAAGCTCAAAGGTCACCCATTTTACGATACGCTTTACCGAAACATGAACATTCAAATACCGGAAGAAACGGCTACAGATCCTTATGTTCATATCCCTTACCAGGTGCTGGATCAGAACAAGGGAAGAGCAACCAAAGTATACAAATACGATTATGATACCATCTCATGTTACGAGCACCATATCCGATACTACCAGCAGATATCAGCCATGGACAAGGTAATAGGAGATATGGTGAAAGCTTTGAACGAAAAAGGACTTAGTAAAAACACAGTGATAATTTTTGCCAGTGACCATGGTTTATTAATGGGTGAATATGGCATGGGTGGCAAAGCGTTATTATATGATTTAACCACTAAAATACCTTGCTTTATATATGACCCGAGATTACCTGCGAAATCAAAAGGTAAGACAGAAAACAAATTGGTATCAAGCCTTGATATTCCCTCCACCATATTGGATTATGCGGGAATTACCCCTCCCGCTTACATGCAGGGAGAAAGTCTGGTTCCTTTGATAAAAGGAAGGAACCGCAAATGGAGAAAAGAGTTGTTTCTGGAAAGTTTATACACAGGACGAGGTAATCCTGTTTGCGAAGGTATTAGGTTGGGTGATTGGAAATATATACGTATGTTCCAAATTAAAAAAGGAAAATATACTGAAGAAGATTTGAACTTTACCTCAAGGAAGCCGGATTATGAACAACTCTTTAATTTAAAAGATGACCCCAATGAGATGAATAACCTGGTAGAAAAATATGATGGGTCCGAAATTCTGGCTAAGTTGAGAAACAAAACCAGCGATCATTTTAACAAACAAAATATGGCCCGGGAAAAATATAAGACAAACACCCTAATTATTGAAAGATAATATATAACAAAACACAATATGAACAGAAGAAAGTTTATTGAATTATCAGCGCTTGCAGGAACAGCTGCCATGTTTTTTCCTAGTTGTGTAGGACAAAAAGAAGAATCCTTGCCTCCTTTTTTAAAAGGTAAAAAGGATTTATATGCTACCGATCCGCGTAAGGCAGCCATTGAATGGTTTCGGGAAGCCCGCTACGGTATGTTTATCCACTATGGTTTGTATTCGTTATTGGGACGAGGCGAATGGGTCCAGTTGTCTGATAAAATACATGTGGCTGAATATGCAAAATTGGCCGACCGTTTTACAGCCGATAAGTTCGATGCCGATTTCATTACTGACCTGGCATTGGAGGCTGAAATGAAATACATCAATATCACTACCCGCCACCACGATTGCTTTTGCTTGTGGGATACAAAATATACCGACTTTAAAAGCACCAACTCACCTGCTAAAAGAGATTTAATAGCTGAGCTTTATGAGCAGTGTAACAAAAAAGGGCTTGCCTTTTACCTTTATTATTCACATGGGCGCGACTGGCGTCATCCCCATGCGCCTAACAATGATAATTGGGGAGGCAATGCACGACCTAAATACGAAACACAGGAACCTTTATATAAATATGGCGATGAGCACGATTTGAGCATTTATGTGGACTTCCTTTATAATCAGGTAGATGAATTGCTCACTATGTTCCCCAATGTGGGCGGTATTTGGCTTGATGGCCATGGAGTTCCGGCTTCCGGAGACTTTGCCCAATTTAAACTGCAAGAGCTATATGACATGATCCACGCTAAACAACCGCACATGTTGGTTTCATACAAGCAAGGTGTATTGGGCACCGAAGACTTTTTGGCTCCGGAACGCAAATACAAAGCTGACGGAACTCCTCCAAAACCATTGGAGATATGCGATCACCTGCAGCGCAATAAATGGGGATATGCCCAAAGCCAGGATGGCAAGCACAAAACCAAAGATGAAGTGATAGCCATGCTTCAGCGTGCTGACAAATATCCGGCAAATCTGCTGCTGAACACTGGCCCGCTGCCTTCCGGAGAGATGCATCCCGAAGATGTAAAAGTTCTTCGTGAAGTGGGGAAAATGATCCGAACTCAAGGCTGGGAAAATGTATTGAAAGGATAACTTACTTATAAAAAACAATTAGATCATTTTGGAGGTTTGAATGGTTGGCTTAATTACCGTAAAAGTCTCCCATCAAACCTCTTTCTCATTTAAATAAATTATATATGCTTACAACTTTTCGTATCTTATCATGCACACTATTTATCTCCCTTCTTGCCCATGGCAATTTAGTTTCACAAAAACTCAAACTGGGCTCTCTTTTTAAAGAGCATATGGTATTACAACGAGAGATGCCGGTTAAAGTATGGGGCGAAGCTATTCCTCATAGCCATGTTATAGTTATACTCAACGGCGACAGTGCAAGTGTAAAAGTAAATATGGATGGTACATGGGAAACCACTTTACCCAAGCAAAAAGCCGGAGGCCCGTATACATTTAAAATAAAATCCGGTTCAGAAACGATTCAGTTCAATGATGTTTTAATTGGTGAGGTTTGGGTTTGTTCTGGTCAGTCGAATATGTTTATGGGATACCATCAAATTCCCGAAATAAAAGCATTGGATTCAATATTGAACAACATAAGAACCTTTAAAGTAGAAAATACAGTGGCCTTTAAAGAACAAAAATATGTGGGTGGAAAATGGGAAATCAAAAATCCGCCAAGTGCAGTTGCTTTTACCTTTGCTTATTTCCTGCAAAAATCTATCCATATGCCGGTTGGTATTATACTGACTTCGTGGGGAAGTTCATCCATTGAAGGCTGGATGCCAAGGGATATGACAGAAAAACTCCCTCATTTTAAAAACATCATGAAAAAGTTTGATGCGGATGGCAATAAAAAAGTCCGCATTGACAGCATATTATCTATCTCCGGTGCAAGAAACAGAAAAGACGACATCTTTCTCCGCACCCAGCCTAACATTATATACAATGCCATGATGAAACCGCTGGCCCCTTATGCTTGCCGCGGCCTGGTATGGTACCAGGGTGAGGCCAATAGCAATGGCATGAACAATATGATACAGTACGGAACAACGCTGCCGATGTGGGTAGAAAGAATCAGGCATGAGTGGCAAAAAGATGACCTCCAGTTTATGGCAGTTATGTTGCCAGGATTCGGTTCTAAATTGCATAAAAAATCTAAATCGGATGAGATTTTGGAAAGTCCCACTGCACCATCCTGGGCTTGGATAAGGGAATCGCAATGCCAGGTTTTAATATTGCCCCATACTGCAGTAGCCACTACCATTGATTTGGGAGATAAAAACAACATCCACCCCAGTGACAAGTTGCCCATTGGACAGAGGCTGGCGCTTTTAGCTCAAAAGAACACCTTCAACAAATCAATTATGGCAGAAGGACCGATACTAAAAAAGACCTTGGTAAAGAAAAATAGAATAGTCATCCATTACACCAATGCCAAAGGTTTAAAAACTACCGATGGAGAAGATCCCAGCGCTTTTTGGCTATCTGACGATACAAACACATGGTATAGAGCGAGTGCCAAAATTAAAGGCAAAACCGTTGTTTTAACCTGCGATAAAATCAGCAAACCCTTGTATGTACGGTATGCTTTTGCAGCAATGCCAAAAGTAAATCTAATAAATGATACCAACCTGCCTGCACGTCCTTTCAGGACGGATGTTTTTGAACCAGTTACTGTAAACTACAAATAAATTAAATTAAACAAGGGTGTTGAAAAACAACACCCTTGTATATAATTCACAACTAATCTGTCTTACCTTAATCTCCAATTTGTCAATACAAAATGTCCAATCTGCCCGAAGGGTAACAGAAACTTTGTTTCCCGAAACTTTGTCTGGTGGTGACAAAGCGGAAGCTTGTCACGCGCCAACTATAAACATTGAAGATAAACAACCATTATCTTTTCACCACTTTGGTTGAGTAAATAACACCATCTGCATAAACCAATAATGCATAAGTTCCTGCAGGTACAGAAATATGATCGACATATATCTGATCTGATTCATTAAATACCGCACTATACTGAATATTACCTGCCATATCCAGCAATATAACTTTACCTGATTCTATTTTAGGTAATTCAATTTTCATATTAGAATCAAAAGGGTTAGGAGCTACTTGAATATTATGGCTTACATTTAAGCCTGAACCGATACTATTGTCCTCATCACCATTAATCAAGCGGGCATTCCCAAAAATGATGAACTCTTCGCCGTCGGAACTTAAGGTTGAATATGTTTCGATTCTTAATTTATCCGCATCGCTAACATCAATATTTAACACAGGAGTCGGAGAGTTTGAATTGATATCAGCACTTTGATATGCCAACTCATCATCAACGTAAACTGCCATATTAAATTCACCTCCGGTATAGCTGTCATCTAAGCCAAACTCAGTTAAAAAAGTCAGGTAATTACCATTCAAATTATAAGTAACAGAAGTTCCTGCCTCAACACCAATACCTTTTTCATAGGTAATTCCATTTACGGTCATATTTCCCTCACTGCCAAAACCTTCGTCCTTATTAATATCCTCACCATCAACCACCTCGCTTAAATCACTTAAAAAGTCGCGTTCTTCAACAATCCACTGATATATAGCAACAGAGAATGGCTGAACAGTATCCGTGAGCGATTGACCTAATTCAATGTCGAACGGTCCTTCAACACTTACATTATAAGGTGACGCAGAAGTGTTTTCGGTATAAATATCATACGCTGTGGCCACCCATTTTTTACCTATCACTTCAGAAAAACCAAAACCATAATTTGAAATATTAATGCTGGCCCTTAATTCGTCTTCATCCAGCGTATTAGGTACAACCAGTGTTAATACATTTCCTTCCTCATTTATACTGGCCGTTGGATAACTATTTTGAATACTGGTATTGCTGTATGTATAAGAACCACCCTGATATTCAGCTTCTACAAACTTATCCTGATGTAAATGTGTAAATATGTGATAAGGAAGTCCTTTTGCCGAGACAAAGTTTCCACCTGTATTTACCATTGGGGTATTATCATTTTTAAAGTACGAGTGTGCCATCATATTTCCCATATCATCAGAATATGAATTGATAATATCATGCCACATTACACACAGCTGAGTAACCACACCAATCGTTTTTCCTCCGAAAAATTCGGTTAAATGTTGTTGTACATTCTTACCGGACAGTGATGAATTGCTGTGATCCGATAAATGATTCAGGTGACTTTGAATTTTGCTTTTATAACTCACCGACTTTTTCATCACCATTTTGTATTCATCACCTGCTTCTACTGTTCCACTTGGATAATAATGCTTGGTTACACCATCGAATGGAGCATTGATCTCGGCCATCTCTCGGTAAAACTCTTCCTCTTCCCAACAGCTGATTACTTCAATACTTGGATCAACAGCTTTCATCGCTTCGTAGTATTCCGGGAACCCGTCCAGTTCATCGGTGGAGTAATTCAGCATTACATTATATCCTCCTGAAGGCACACTTCCATTAGTGCCATCTCCAAAAGAAATTTTACCTGTTTCGGCATCTACAGTATAATGCAAGTCATTTGACCCGGAACTTGAAAGGTCAGCAACCCTGTTCCATGTTACCCCATTAATAGTAAGGGTAAAACTTTTGCTTAAGTCAACCGGGCAAAACTTGGTATAAAA
Organism: Saccharicrinis sp. GN24d3; assembly: GCF_052400645.1. Taxonomy (NCBI): domain Bacteria; kingdom Pseudomonadati; phylum Bacteroidota; class Bacteroidia; order Marinilabiliales; family Marinilabiliaceae; genus Saccharicrinis; species Saccharicrinis sp. GN24d3. Next base: position 91,463 of record NZ_JBQTGI010000003.1, on the reverse strand, counting down.
TTCCTGATTGGCCGAACCGTCTACCACACAAACAGATTGTACCCACGATGTTTGTTTAGCAGCCCTTTGGTTGGTAAAGGAACGAGGATCCCCATGTACATATACTCCCACTTTTCCATTTAAAATTTCGTCTCCACCCCTGTTGGCATCACCACTTGCCGGATAGTTACAAACGCTTAGCTCCCAAGTACCATTAAGTTCGTTTCCTATCTCCCAATATTTAACATTGTACGGTTCAGGATGGCCATTGTCTGCACGAACCTGAGCCCAATCGGTACCTCCATTTGGGTTCTCTCCCACCTCAGCGTTCATATACTCTACATAATCAGCTGCGTCCTGTACTGTTTCCCAATTAAAAGCTACCACGATCACACCTTTATTTAAATGCGTATTTTCTAACATATGCCCAAATTCATCAGGGCCAAACTCGTTACTTAAGGGGCCTGCCGATCCGTGACTATTTAGGTTATCAATACGTTGATCTACTGGTCCTATAGCTCTCTTCCATCGGTACAAATTGGCCATGGTTCCTCCCGGAAAACGATAACCTGGCGCTCCCGTATAATTGGCCAAATCAATCACATTATAATGACACCTTTCATTACTACTGTCCCAAAGACCTTGTCCGCTTCCATTATAAGTATTGTTCCCGCCAAACCATATAGGATTTCTTTCACAAAGTACATTTGTTGGATCTATGGTAATAGAAATATCCTGCATGCCCCAATTACGCGAATCGTCAAAACTGCTCCATGCTGTTTCCAAAAACACTACAGCACTGTCTACCTCATCTTGAGATGCTTCACAATTTGCATAAACCGATGATGCCTCATCAATTTTGGACTGAAAAACGTCTACAACACCCTGTGAATATTCACCATTTCCTGTTCCGATGTTGATTTCGTCAAGGTGTTCCCGGGCATTAGCAATGGCCGCTTCCAGGTTAACACGAATAACGTTATCCTGAGTTATCTGAACATTATCGAAATATACCTTGCCACTACCTCCATACATGGAAATTTGCTGAATATCAATCTTTCCAAAACCAGTAGCATTCTCCAAAAATGCTACACCAGAAACTTTTAACTCCCCATCTATATAAAAGTCGAAGGTTTTATTCTCTGTATCAACAATCAGCAAAACCAGATATTCTGTATTGGAACTAAAAGAAGCATCCAGCGCTCCGACATACGAAGTGGGGTTATTTGATGCATCCAGGTCGGTGGCATACAGAATATCCTTCTTACCATCATTGCCAAAAAGAATACTGGTTATCAAATCACCGTTACCTGCTTCAAGATTCATTTTTGCCTTAAACCAGTTTCTCTGACTTTTTATCTTAAAGGAATAGTAACACTTACCGTTAACTGCGTTAAATGTTCGATATGCAGATGGTTTGGCCGAGGTATAATCGAAAACCATTTCTGCCCCGCTCACCGTCACCTGACCGGATGTATTATACTCGGTCCATTGAGTGGGCAATGTCCCATCGTTATCGAAAGTGTCATTAATAATATCTCCACAATTCTGCGCCTGAGTAAATGATAAACCCGTTATAAAGGCTATTATTAAAATTAAGAATATTTTTTTCATCTATTTGATAATGGATTATTAGTTTATAACATGCTTCATTAAATTGTCTTTATCGTTCATAAATTTACTCATATTAGATATAGAGAAGTATTATTGACGATTCAAAAACTATAAGTGCCTATTCAAAGTCACTTTCTGAATGAAATTTTTGATTATACCCGCAATATGCATTAGAAATCCGGTTACGCATTTCAATTAACTCAAAACAAGGCGTTTCGTTAACTGGTCTCAACTCCTTGTTTTATGGTAAATAAAAGCGCCTTACATATCTCCATTAAATAATCCGGGGTAAGTCACTATAAGATTTCAGTCGACTTATATGACATATAGTTCATATTCCCACTCATTCTTCTCATTACCTGATCATTAAGTACAGCACTTCACAAAGCATTATGCTTTATAATAAAAAACAATTGAATTATATACTTACATCGCAAATTAAACTATATCATATATTTGAAACATAGCTATTAATTCAAGAACACTAACCACAGCTACTAATATTCAAATTAAATAAAATATGAATAAGAAAAATCTACTTCTTCTGATTTCCTGTATACTTTCGGGTTGGATCTCCATTTCAGCACAATCAATAACAGTTGATTATGCTGCCCAACACCAAACCATAACCATGATTGGTGCAGATATGGAGCGCAGTGCTTCATTTTTACAGAGTGCAGCTAACCCTCAGGAAATTGCCAACTGGTGTTATCAGGACATCGAAAATATGGTTTGCCGTGTTTCCTACGACAAAAAACAGGAACTTATAGAAGGGACTACTAACTTTGCATTTTACGATAATGCCATTGCAAGTATGAAGATGGTAAAAATCGCGAATCCCGATGTGAAATTTTGGGCGACGATGAAAAGTGATTACAATGGCTATAACGGTCAAAATAACCTGCCCGACTGGATTTGTGATTACAAACCAACCACCCGGTTCGATACGGACAAGTACGGTGTTTTCCTAGCCGATTATTTGGAACTGATGCACGACAATGGTGTTACTATTAGCTACATATCCGTTTCTAAAGAATGGAGCGTTATTACCGTTGATCGAGCGCACCAAATCATACAAAAAGTAAATTCGGAGTGTAGCTCACGTGGCGTACCACAACCCATGTATGCTAGTCCTGCCTCTTGGGCGGTTTCCCAGGGAGTTTCGTATGTTGAAAGTGTTGGCAGCAAAAGTGGCTATGCGGATATGTACACCGCATTTTCGAGCCACAACCTAAATAAACAGTCGCACCTTTGGGACGAATTTGTGGATGCCTGCACAATTGTGGGCAAACCTGCCTATTGCGACGAAAGTGGCAATGCCGGAGGTGGCAGAACCAATGGCGAAGAACCTGAAACTATTGGAACTATCTTGGGAGTATATTCGGAAAAAGCAACTATGTATGCCGCCGGATTACAAGGCGAACTTATATTTGAAGTGTGGTCGAGAGGGGTAAGTTCAGAAACACGTAATATTTATTTCACTTCAGGTACAGAAGGCAAAAGAATGCGTTCGTACTATGTAATGAAAAATTTTGCCAACCATATTTACCAACGCAAATATTTATCTTCCTCAACCACTAGCATTTCCGATGTGGAAACAATGGCCTTTGGTAACGACAATGAAATTGCATTATGGGTTATCAACAGTTCTACAAGCGATTATGCGGGACTGGATTTAAATATAAACAACGCAAGCGTAAATGGAAAAGTGTATCAATATGCATGGGATATCGACACTAAAATATACGGTGAAGCAAGCATTCTTACCCCCGATATTTTTAAAAACTACTCTTGTGATATCAAAGCACAAAGCATTAACTTATTTGTTATTCAGCTAACAGAACCAACTACATTGGATGAAATTTCTGCGGACACTGACAATTTAGATTTTGGAACCGTTAATATTGGTGGTTCAGAACCCACCTCAAAAACACTTTATGTAACGGTTGATGAACCTTCTACAGATGTCTCTCTTGCTATTTCCGGATTTAGTGCAAATCAATTCTCCATAAATGGAAATACAAGCTATAGCAGTGAATCCGCTACTTATGCAATCCCTGTAGAAGTTATTTTTACACCTAATTCTGATGGCGAATATTCAGCAAACTTAACCATTACCTCCGGGTCAAAATCAAAAACAATCGCTTTATCCGGCGAAGGCTACGAATCCGAAATTGTAGATATACCGTTCTCGGACTACTTTAGTACCCTAGTGCCAGGCAGCACCTTAACAACTTCCGACATTAACTCTTTTTCTGATTATAAAGGATGGCAGGTACATAATGGTTTGAGCAGTGGCGCAACAAGAATGAATGTGACAACTGTTGTTGGAGATGACGATATTGGTTACTTTTTAACGCCGGAGATCAATTTCGATGGTCCTTTTGAATTGTCTTTTTATGCCAGAATGAAACTGAACAATGTGAGTACAACATTAACGCAAAACGAAAATAACCAGTTCAGAAACTTTTATGCTGTCATTGGTAACGATACCATTTACGACCATCATAAAAACGGCAGTACCCTTTTTCAAAACTATAATAAGTGGAAATGCAGGTATTCGTACGAGGGTAAAGCACGCATTAAGTTCTTTGCCATTACACAAGAAGCGGGAGATTGGATTGGAAAAACAGATGGTCTGACTTTCGGTGCCAATAACGAGAGTGTTTCGGTGCTTGAAACTTCCTCTCCTACTGTAAATATGGCATTTGGTGAAAGCATTGATTTGGGTGAAGTGACAAAGGGATCAACAGGTAGCAGTTCTTTTAATCTAAAAGGTTGGAACTTAAGCAGTGGATTAACTTTTACTCAGAGTAGCAGTAATAAAGCCACTATTTCCTCTTTAAGCTATTCTCCCGATTTCTTTAATGAGATAAACGAAACGATATCTGTAAGTATTGATGCATCAGAACTGGAGTTGGGCACCTATGCCGAAAAGGTTTTCTTAAACAGTAGCAATAGCGAAATTAAACAGCGTACTATCTGGTTAAACTACGAAGTGACCTCTGCAACCAGCATTAAACAAATAGAATACAAACACAACGTATATGTTCAATTTAACCATGTTATAGTCGATGCTGCATATATAACAGATGTGGAGGTATTTTCTATTGGTGGGCAAAAAATAAAAGATGCTAAGCATATTGATCATGCTTCATTTAACCTAAACAATGGTATCTATCTAATTAAAGTGGATCATGAAGTACACAAAATAGTTGTGTCTAATTAAAACATACAGATTAACCTAACTTTTAATTCAAAAGTTCACTCCTATTAAAACCGTTTAATTCTTAAATAAATTCAAATTATGAAAAAACTTTTATCTATTATGGCTGCATGTTTATTCACGGCAGCATTCAATGCACAAGTAAATTATTATGTTTCCGCAACAGGTAGCGATACAAACGATGGCCTAAGCGAAGCTGCCCCAATGGCAAGTGTAGGTGCAGCGTATGCTGCAGCTACGGCAAGTTATACCGCTGACCAAACTGAAACTGTATACAATGTTAATGTAGGTGCCGGTACTTTTGAAACCAGCAATCTTGCAATAGCGTCTCTAGGTGGATTATCTATTACCATAAAAGGTGAAGGCGCTAATTTAACCACCTTACAAGGAGGTGCCACCATGCCAACTGAGGTTCAATTATTTACAAACCCTACAGGCAATACGGCTAATCAACAATTAAAAATTTACCTGGAAGATCTAAAGATTAACAATTATGGTTTTTCAGGTACAACAGCCGGTTCAATTATTTTCCTGAATGCAGGAGCTGCAAAAAACATTTATTTTAGCGCTGCCCGATGTGCATTCAGCAACCTACAATCAAAAGATGGTGCCGTAATTAAGTCTAACCACCTTACATTTATGACCTTCTCTGAATGTTCATTTGTCGACATCAAAGCTATTAATAACGATGGAGTTTGGCCAATATTTAATATTGTGCGGGGTAATCTTACAATGGAAAACTGTTTTTTTGCGCGTTGTACTAGAGATTACACCATTGTAGATGGCACCACTACCGAAAGTAACGAAGAAGGTTTTTTAATTAAATCCAAACCACTTTATAACTGGGTGGCCAATGATATAAACCTTATCAACAATACTTTCGTGGATTGTGGTTTGGTTAAAGGCGACGATGTTACCGTTAGCCATACGCAAAGCTTAATTCATTTACATAACCCACACGAAGGAACAAAGGGTAGTGGAGGTACTATTAATGCAGTAATAGCTAATAACCTCATCATAGGTACAACCTTAGAGGGTATAGATGCTTCTTCATACGTGGATATTTATGTTAACAATACCGACCCATCTCCTGGTGATGGATCTAACGATATTGTATTAACCAATTGCACCAATAATGTAATGCAAACTCAAAGTGGATTTGGCACAACAGGTAATAATATAGATCCTGCTTTCACTTATACATCAACTGAAATTGATTTCACAATGGATGGTAATGTTCCTCAGGAAATGACAACTGCAAATGGTATTAGTTATGCTGTAGCTAATGGAACGGCTATTAAACAACAAGGTGCGACCGGCGATTTTGTTCCAGTAACAGACATTACGGGCGCAGATCGCCTATCGCCTACTACCATTGGAGCATACGAGGCGGGTACAGCTACAGCCATTCCCACAACAAACATCTCACCCCTAGCTATTTACAGCACTTCAGGACAAATAATTGTTGAAGGTGAAACATCAAGTATTAAGGTATATAATACGATTGGTATTCTGCAAAGTCAACAAACTGCCAAACAAGGTTTAACATCTATTCCGGTTGAGAATCAAGGAATTTATATTGTGGTTGCTTCTACGCTTAAAGGAGAAACGGTAAGCAAAAAAGTAAGGGTAAAATAAGCTATTACAAATTGCAAAAAGAACGCAAATTAACTAATTAAAAAGGGGAGACTAATTGATTTAGTCTCCCCTTCTTATAATATTCAATTCCAAACTATTTATCAGTCAAAAGCCACCAATACCTTATCAATAACAGGCTGCGCCACATTATCCGGGTTATTATTGATTCTGATTTCAAACTGAAAACCATAAGCATCAGGTAACTCAGAAAGGTCCAGTTGTGCAGGAGTTTTCTTAACCTGCTTGGCAAAACCTTCTATGTAATCATACCTTTCCGTCACTACCTGCCAGTTGCTCCATTGGTTAATGTTGCTATCATTTGTTGTATCCACTCCCACGCGAACTTCAACAGTTTCTACCCAAGGTCCCGGACTGATATAATCGAAGTTTGTCTGTGTCATTAAATAAAATTGTCCTTCGGCAAACATCACATCCGGATCGGGATGTCCTTGACCGATATTTCCACAAAATGTAAATTGTTTATTGATGTCGTTAGAAGTAAACCAGGCAACACTCATGTTCTGTCGGCCATGCTTCCCGGCAGGATCGTAATCGCAAAACAAATAGTATTGTCCACCAATTGAAATGGAAGCCCAATCGCCAAAAGCATTTTGTTCCGGCTCGTGGATTTCGTATTTCGCAAAAGCGCGCGTTTCTCCAGCTTTCACTCTATGTTGTGGCACATCTTCGCTTGCAGTTTTTCCAGGATAGTTTTTAGGATCTTCTTTGTGCCAGTGCGGGTGGACATATTCGGCAAATTTGCCTGTAGGTTTGGTTCTTTCATCCACCGGAGGGGCAACAATTTTAAAATCGTTGAATCCATCGGGGCTAACAGCATGTGTTGCCAAAGGCGAATCCCAGGCATGGGTCGATGCGTCGATGGGTGACCAATCTTCGGCTATAATATGGAAGTTACCATCCAGGTCGCGGATAACGGCACAGTCCGAACCATGCGATGGATCTTTAAAGGCCATTCCCATATTTTTACCAGGTTCGCCATCGGTCAAATCTTCATCGATGTAAAGGTGCGGATCCTGGTCGTTCGGGAAGTCGTAATACAGATAAACCTTACCATCCACATATTCGGCTGTGGTCATCCAACGCGAAAACGTTTCGGAAACAGAACCATGGTGTACCCAGTTAATCATATCTTTACTTTGCCAGGCGTGGTAACCACCTTTATCGGGTTTTAATCCACCGGGAGCATCAAACTGATTTTTAAACGGCGTAGTTTTTAAGGCAATATCAAAACCTTCTAGGCTTGTATCTTCAGCTTTAAAACTTCCCTCATTCTGACTTTTACTCATTACATAACGACCGAACATCCAATAATTGCCTTCCCCCATTTGTAAAGCAACCGGAGCATCGCCCAAATTTGAAGGGCCAATATTTTCAACCGGGTTCCAGTTTAACCAATCGGGCGACTGCGAAAGGGTGATAGATTTTAGACCTCGTTTTTTAGCATATTTTTTAATTGTACTTTGGAAAGTAGCTTCTGTAGTCGTAGGAATTACTTTGCCATCTGTTATTTCCAAATTTGATGTTTTGTCCATATTCATCTGCCAGTCTTCCTGAGAGTCGACAGTCCAGGCTTCCTCAGAATGCTGAGCTTGATTTGTACACGACATTCCAATTATCAGTATTGGAAGCGTAAGTAAGATTAGTATTCGAGTTTTCATGTTTTTATTGATTTCTACATTAAAATATCGTATTAATTCTTCTTTTTTTTATCCCTTAATTCTCAAGGCCGGTTGGTCCTCCGGTATATGATTCTTCCCAAAGTAAATCAGGTTCATTCCAATCAGGAATACCAATACTATCCTTTTGCGCAAAATAATCAACATGAAATGGTTTTTCTTCTGCCAATGGTACCCCGTCATTTATCATCAATGGCCGAGCTTCATCCCAGAATTTCTCGTAGGCATTCTTCATCGAATCAACAAGCTCAGGGTATTCAGCGGCTACATCGATGTTTTGTTGTGGATCGTTTTCCATATCGAAAAGTTCGCCATGAACAAGCCTAAATCGCTGGTTTCGTACCGAATATTGTCCCCACTTAAAGTCATCAGGATTCGCCTCGTGTTTCCAACGTGTTACATGCTGAAAAAGAAAACGGTCATCCCACTTTGGCTCTTTCTCCAAAATTAAAGGTTTTAAACTCCGGCCCTCAAATACTTGAGTGTCGGGAAGCTTTGCTCCGGCAAAATCGGCCAGTGTTGGTAAAATATCCAGGTAGCTGGCTACTGTATTCCGAGTTCTACCTTCTTTTATCACACCATCCCAGCGCACATAGAATGGAACGCGCACGCCACCTTCGTTTACCGTGCCTTTAAGTCCTTTCATATCGGCATTATATGACATCATCGTTTTTCCATCTTTACCGATTCCCAATTCCACTTGTGGACGTCCGTCAAAGCCTCTTAGCCCACAACCAATTCGGGTCATCCCATTGTCAGAAGTAAAAATGATGATCGTGTTCTCTAACAAACCCCACTCCTCCAACTGCTCGAACATTTGCCCCATACAGTGGTCTATATGCTCTATCATCCCATAAAAACCTGCAGCTTTACTATCGAAGCCCAAGGACTCAAAATACTTCTGATATCTCGGAGGAGCCACGAAAGGACCGTGCGGAGCATTGGTCGATAAATAGGCAAAAAACGGCTTATCTGAATCCTTAAGGGATTGAATCCAGCCCAACGTTGCTTTAAACAGAATATCCGTGCAATAGCCCTTGGTTTTAACAAATGTGCCATTGTGTTTGAACACCGGATTAAAGTAGGTATTGCCAGGAACATCGGCACAAGATCCGGCATAAGTTTGGCCAATACCACCTGCGCCATGAATAAATGTCTCTTCGAATCCCCGGTTTTCAGGTTGATAAGGCTTCTCATCTCCCAAGTGCCATTTGCCAAAGTACCCCGATGTGTAACCCGCCGTTTTTAAAACTTCGGGGATGGTGATAGCCGCCAGGTTGAGTCGTTCGCGTTCAAGAATGGTATGCGTAACCCCATTTTTTATTGAATGCACCCCAGCCATAATACCAGCACGACTTGGTGCGCAAGTAGAGCCCATCATAAAGCGGTCGAAACGTACCGACTGGGTATACATTTGATCCAATTCCGGTGTCTTAATCCAGGGATGGCCATGCGCACCCACAACCGGATACCCCTGGTCGTCGGTCATTATAAAAATGATATTTGGTTTTACGCTTTCTTCTTTGTGTGTACAGCCGGTAATACAACATAAAAACCAGCCAATAATAAGGACTATTCTAAATGTGTTCATATTCATTATCAATAATATATACTATGGCTGAACCGTTATGCTTTTGTTTGCCTGATCCCTAACTATAGTAATCTTTACTGCACTTTCTATTTTATTTGGTGCCACACGCAGGAACATTTTCCGATTCCTTGTTGGCTGATCGTTAATTGCCAAAATCAAATCGCCTTCTTTTATTCCCGCTTTGTCCAATATGGAACCCTTTTGAACTTCTTGAACAGCCAGACCTCCATCACTCTCCGCTACTCCATAAGCAGAAAATTCTTCCCCTTGCAAGGCTTTCAGTTTCGCACCAAACCAATCGATGGGTAGAAAGTCTCTTTTTGTCCTTTGACCGAATGAGAGCGCACCTCCATCGTATTTTATTTCTGGTATTACCGGAGTTTCTGCTATAGCTCGCAAGCTGGCTTTTTTAACACCAAATTGATCCATCGGAAAATTCTTAAAACCTATCTCAAAAGCAGGAGATCCTTCTTTTACGCTGAAATCACCATTTTCAGGATCTACAAATAAAGGATCTCCGGTTATTGAATTCGCATCCCAGTTAAAATCGCTATAAGCATATTTTGCCGCTGTAACGTTCCCATAAAATAGGTTATTATCTACACGTTTGCCACTTCCTGACTTCTTAACACCTATTGCCCTGTGCTCGCCAGTAAGAATGTTGCAATAAAACTCGTCTCCACTATTTTTATACCACACATGAGGATGAAATCCGTTATTAAGAATAACATTATTCCAGGCCTTCCTGTTAAAACCTTCCCTAAACTTTAACCCACCATTTAACAGCAGGTTATTGTATATTTCATAGTTGCTGGATCCATCGTCTAAATCAATGTCCCACCCGTGTTCGCATTTCCATCTACTATCCCGAATGGTTGTCGTTTCCATCGCATCCAAAAAAGGCAACTCCGGATTTTTATCGATAAATTCCTGGGAAACAGACCTGTCACTTCTCCAAAACCTATCCCTACCCCATGAGTTAAAAGAGCCGTGATCGTGCGTTTCCAAAACGGTATTAAACACATCACATCGCTCAATTAGGTGGCCACCCCAGGCACCATCACCAATATTGATACCTGCACGTGCACAATCGTAAACGGAAACATCTCTTACAGTGATGAATTGTGCCATTTCTATCTGCACTCCAGCAGGTTGTCTTTCGGTACGGCCTATTCCATGTATCAAACAATCCTCCACGCTTGAGTTGGCCGGGTAATTATTTGTTTTGGGACCTACCGTTAGGTCAATTTTAGCGAGGTCATTCTTTTCATGGTATTCAAAAAGCGGATCTCTTACGGCATTGGGGTCTCCTACAAAACATACTCCACTTGCCCCCGTGTCGTGAATGTGACATCCTTTTACCAACCCGTATCGGTTGTAATTGTTGAAGAAAATAGCATTCCCGCCTAACTGATCAAACTCAGAATCCAAAATACTCACATATTCTGTACCGGTTAATTTAATGGCTCCTCCCCTGTAAATCGCCCAATCGGAACGAAGCATGGGTTCTTTGGTATCCATAAAGGTTCGGGCTGCATGTTTGAAAACAAAACCTTTGAGTTTGATGTGGGATACCGGGCTCTTTTCACTTCCATTAAATTCCACTAAGTGTCGAAGGCGAACAACTTCTACTTTAGCATCTTTAACATCCACTTCTTTTTCAGGATAATAATAAAGCCGGTTGGTTTTGGCATTGTGGTACCACTCTCCCGGAGCATCGAGTTCCTCAAAAATATTTTCTACCATGCGGAATTCGTCGTGCATACCCATCTGTCGATTGTTTTGCCACCCTCCTTCGTATGTCACCTCTCCGTGTTCATCTTTTCCGGTAATACGGTAATGATAGCCTCCCCATCTGCTTCGGTGCATTGCATGAATGTACCCACCAGTCGGATCGCCCCAGCCCGCCACTTTTTCCATAGAAAAAGCGTCAGCGGCAAAACCCTGATAAGCTGCTGTTTTCTTGCTCGCATCGTAATTGGGATAACGTGCCATACGTTGGTTTTTCCCATTTATAAACACCTGATCAATATTGAGCCCTGCAGGTGTTTCTGCCTGATAAATGCCATCTTTGTACTCCTCCCACTTGAGGTCGAGTAACAATCCTCCGCTAATGATTGCTTTTCCTTCGTTTATAGATTGATAAGTGATTTCCCTTCCTTCAACCCCGGAGTCATCCGCTCCAAAAACCAAGGTATTTGGCAAGTAATAAATGCCATCTTCAATATAGATATTGATTGTTTTCTTTCCCGCATCCTGTCTGGCAAGTTCTTGCGCTTTTTGCAAAGTAGCTACCGGATTGCTTTCCGAGCCATTGTTTTGATCATTACCGTTCTTGCTCACGTAGATGTTCGATTCAGAACAGGAAAACAGCAGGAAGCCCTGAAGGATTATTAGTAGTAATGTTACGTTTTTCATTCGTTTTAAATTGTTTATTGATTAAGGTAACTCATGGAACTCGCTATTAATCATACTCCGGTGTGAAAAATAATTTACATGCTCGTTTCATCTTATTAAAATTGTTTGTTTTTCTAAAGTATAAGATGGAACTCGCATGTTTTTTATTATTCGCCTATGTGTGACGATTTGCACATGCTCGTTTCATTTGTTTAAAATTAGAACCAAGACACAAGAGCGAGACACAAGACAAGAATTTTTCATTTTCTTGTATGTCTAAGATCTATGATCATGGTTGTTTCATTTATCAGTTATTATTTGTGTTAATCTTATTAGGGATTCTAAGTACTCAATGATGATTTCCATCCAAATCCACCTTTTTTGTTCCCTTAAAAGCTTTATCGGCATCGCTTTGAATGGCAGTAGGATGATGCTGCTCTTCGTTGGTGGCAATCTCAAAAGTCCATGCATATTTACTTTTACCAAGTTCAGATGGTGGGATTATTTTTAATCCATCGGCAGTCATTTCCCATTCAACTTCTGAATCAGAACCTAGTAAACTTACCGATTTCACCTGTTCGTTATCCCATCCTGCAGTTGCTTCAATAACAAAAGGAGCAAGAGGTTTGTCACATTTAATGGCATATAATTTTTTCCCCTTGGTGGTAAACGACAAGTGTTCGTTTTCCTGCTGATTTACGCTCCAATAACGCGAACCATAGATGGCTTCTCCGTTTATTTTCAGCCAATCGCCCATCGCTTTTAAGCGCTCAACTTGCTCGGGCACCAATGTTCCATCCGCTTTAGGACCAATGTTGATCAGGAAGTTTCCATTTCGGCTTACCACTTCAATCATTTCATGGATTACGCCTTCTACGCTCTTGTATGTGTCTCCCTCGAGGTAGCCAAAAGAAGTACCAAAGGTAGTACAACTCTGCCATTTAGGTCCTATAACTTTCAGCTTTAAGTTATCTTTTTCTAAACAGCCTACACCGTCGGGCCAATTACGGTTTGCCCCTTTGTTATTTACATAAACTGCCTGCTTATTGGCAGCGCCGTTGTTCATAAAATGGGTGATCATGCCACGTACCTGATCGTCGAAATATTTGATAACCGGTTTTGCCTGCCCTTTGCGCACATTATTACCGTCGCGGGTATATATGGGGAAATCATCCATCCACAGCATATCGGGCTGGTATTTATCCTGAATCTCTTTCCAACGCGCAACATACTCATCCACAGCTTGATTACTAAAACCAAAAGGACCATAGAGTAATTCCGCCTCCGGAACGCGTTTTATTTCTTCGAGAATGTCGGGGCGAGCCGTTGCGTTGACTACGTATTTTTTTGTGGTAAAAAAACTGGTATGTCTTTCCCTATGATAAGATGGGGCATATTTTAACCCTTTGGCACGTACTGCTTTCCCCAGGTCACCCACCAAATCGCGTTTGGGACCCATATCAACAGCATTCCAGGGTGTAAGATCAGAGTCCCAGTTGGCCCAGCCATCGTGGTGCTCTGCTGTCAAAACCACATACCTAGCCCCAACCTCGGCAAATAAATCAGCCCATTCGTCCGGGTTCCAATTTTCGGCCTTAAACTCCGGTATAATGTCTTTGTAACCAAACTCCGGAGGTGTAGCCCCCCAGCGCTCTTTCAAGTAGTTGTAATAATACGCCGAATCTTCATAGATTAGTTTAGGTACGTGCTCGGCGTAGCCACGACCTCCCTTGCGGTGACCAATGACACTATAAGGCCCCCAGTGAATAAAGATGCCTATTTTTCCATCGTCGAACCAGGCAGGTACCGGCATTTTTTGTAGTGACTCCCAGCTGCCATCGTAAAGGGGTTTTGCTTCCCTCGTTTTTTCTTCTCCGGAATTACATGCCCCAAAGGACAAAACAACAAGAGTCATAATTCCTAAAAATATTTTCATATTCATTTTTTGATTATTTAACTTAAGGTTCTTTACTTACTGCTACCTTATTAGCTATAGCTAATTGATTTTTATATTTCAGCTTTCGACTTTTTACCAGACGTTATACATAACCTGGATTAATAAACAAACTCAATGGTTATTTCCTCTTGTCCTCTCAGCACTTCAACAGTATATGTTTTCCCTGCACTAAATAAGCTTGAAGCTTTTGCAAAATCACGGGCGTTATATATCTTGGCTTTTCCTACTTTTAATACAACATCGTCGAGCTTAAATCCTAATTTATATAGTTTGGAATGCTCAGGTAGTTTCAGAATAATTGCACCTCCAATTGACCGGGCCCCATAGGCCGTTAGCTTCGATTCTGTATCTAAAGACGTAAGTGATGCATTTAAAACGCTTACTGCTTTCTCTTCTGTACGAACATTGTTAAAATATTTTGCAGGCATAATAATTTCAGGTTCCGGTGCCATTTCCTTAAGGTGTTCACTTATGACACCATATCCTTTAAAAGGAAAATTTCGAAACCCTAAACCAATAGCCGGCGAATTAATTTCCACATTAAAATTTCCATTTTCAGCATCGATAAATTTAGCATCGGCAACAATACTCTGTTGGTCATCTTGAGTCCAGTCGCTTATGGCTGTTGCTTTCACCGACATTTTCATTTCCGGATTATGGAATAAATTATAATCGCGTAGGCCACTCCATAGTGTTGCAATCGTTGACCTATAAGTCCCGCCCAAAATAATGTTTGCAAAAAATCTATCGTAGCTTGGTTTTGGATAAGGTACATTACAGGTATAATGTTTAAAAATTATATTATTATACACGTTACGGTGATAACCTTCCCTGGTTTTAAGACCTCCCCTCAAACACAGGTTATTGTAGATATCGTAGTTCGTCGATCCATCATCCAGATCAATATCCCAGCCATTATCGCACATCATAAAGTTATTACGTATGGTGCTTGTTTGATAAGCGTCCCACAACATAATATTCGGAAACCGTTTTATAACAGAAGTGATTACCGGAACGCCGTCCGCGTCAACGTCCCTTGGGCCATTGGGGCTTGCTGAATACCAAAACCTGTCGCGGCCCCAGGAGTTAAAAGCACCATGGTCGCTTGTTTCCAATACGGTTTCAAAACACTTATTCCATTCGATAAGATGCCCTCCCCAGGTACCATCGCAAATGTTTATGGCAGCACGAGGAACGTGATAAATTGTATTGTGCCGAACGGTAATACGGGAACTCATGGAAATATTAACACCTGCCGTTTGTTTTTCAACCCTCCCACATTTTGTCATTAAACAATCTTCCACACGGCAATCGGCAGGATAATCATTTGTTTTTGGCCCCACAATGGTATCTAACTCATTTAAACCGGGTCTTTTTTGATCGTAAGCAAATAAGGGGTTTCTAACAGCTGCAATTGATCCTACAAAACAAACATCGCTAGCTCCATTTCCTTCGAATACAGATGAGCTTATAGCCACATTCCGATTATAGCCATCCACAAAGACGGCGTTGCCTCCTAAACCCTGAAACCGACAGTTGTTAATGGAAATATCTTCGGCCCCTTTAATATGAATGGCCCCTCCTCTAAAAATAGTCCAGTCGGAACGCAAAAGCGATTCTTTCGTTTCCATAAAAGTACGGGCTGTTCCTGTAAACGCTATTCCCTGAAACTTTATGTACTGAACGGGTTGAACAATAGCTGAGCACTCGATTTTCTGCGTAAGACCATTGCCGCCTTCAACGGTAAACTGAGTTACCCGGCTTTCGTGTTCGCCATAAATTGAAATTATATTCTGAACATCAAAAACGGCCTCTATCGCTGGGTTCTGATCTAAACTTACCTTTTCAGGAGGGTAAAAATAAAGTTCTCCCCTTTTCTGATCGAAAAACCATTCACCCGGAGCATCCAGCTCTTCAAATATATTCTCAATCATTCGGAACTCTTTATGAACAGCACTAAAATCATCAACCCTGTTATTCTGCCAGCCCCCTATAAAATCAAGGTCGCCATTCTCCTTCTTACCTGTTACTCTGTAATGAATTCCACCCCACCGTGCTTTATGGATGCCATGCATATATGCCCCTGACGGGTCGTTCCAATCTTTTGATTTTTCAGCGCTCCATGCATCGGCTGCTATGCCATTGAAAGGTATGGTTTTATGATCCTCTGTATTCTCCGACAAAGAGTTAATTTTTGCTTGAATAAAGTTTGGATAGCGGGCCATTTGTTGTAACACGCCATTAACAAAAATCTGATCTATCGCTTTTTCTTTATTAAGTTTTACTTTATAAATATCCCCTTTCCATTTTTTCCATGTCAAGTCTAGTTTTTCGGCCGTTGTAAACACAACATTTTCATCTTTGGCAGCGCAATAACTTACTTCTGCTCCTTTTTTACCCGAATCTTCCGGCTTAAGAACAAAAGGTCTGGAAAAACGATAAATCCCCTGATGAATAATAACCTTTATCGGTTCCTTTCCTAAAAGTCCGCTTTCGCGGATTGTATTACGTGCCTTCTCAAGGGTTCGAAACGGTGCTTCCTTACTTCCACTATTTTTGTCGTTTCCATTTATGGCTACATGGTAATCTTTGCTACTCACTGTTCCTGTCGAAAAAAAGGAAATAAGCAATGTGAACACGATAAAATTTTTCATTCTTTATCTTTTTACATACATGCTAGCTTGCTTCTTATTTCTGGCAACCCTAGTATCACACAGCTTGCGCATTTTGCTAAGCACTTTAGAATAGTCAGGATTATCTACCAGATTATTTGTTTCCATGGGATCAGCTTCTATATTCCACAATTCCTCAACCATTGGTTCTGTTTCAAAATAACGAATATACTTATATTCTTTTGTACGGATTACTTTTGAGCGAACCGTTCCTTTTGCTTTCAAGCCTTTTGTTCCCTCCTCGTCTAATTCCCCATTCACAGAAGACGGTTTGTACATATCAAAATTATTTTCCGCAAAAACAAAGTCTCTGAATGGTTTTTCTCCACCATAAATCATTGATTTAAAACTTTTACCCTGGATAATAGCCGGAACTTTTACGTCGCACAAATCCAATATCGTTGGAGCAAAGTCAACAACACTCACCAGCTCGTCGATGGTTTTACCGCGAGACTCATTTTTTAAGGCGGGATTAAATACGATTAAAGGTGCCCGCATTGATTCTTCGTATAACAAATCTTTTCCTGACAAGCCTTTTGAGCCGCAGAAATATCCATTGTCGGCCGTGTAAATGATAATTGTATTTTCGTCCAGTCCCTGTCTTTTCAGTTCTTCCCGAATACGTCCAACCACATCGTCAACACCCGAAATTAAGCCATAATAGGCTTTTATAAATTTTTGATAGTTTTCATCATTTTTATATCCGTTCCTTCCACGGTATTCTTTTTTAACTACGTCAGGAAGTAAATCGTGAAATTTCTGACTATCATTTTCCATGCGGGAAATTTCAATATCGTCGTACCACTTTTTAAAACGGGCATCTACATCATTAAACGGGCTATGTGGTGCTTTAAAACTTACGGACAAACAGAATGGTCTATCTTGCTTTTTGGCTGTCTGAATAAAATCAATTGCCCTATCACCATTCACTTTGGTTAAGTGGCCTTCATCGCCATACATATTGTAATTTCCCTGTCCCGAGAAACCGTTCCAGACATCGAAATATGCAGCAGGCATATATTCATCAATCTTCCATTTTTGTGAATCTGTTATCCGTTTTCCATCCACATAGTCCACATTCTTTTCTTTGTTTTTGGAAACTGGAAATCCAAATTTACCGACAAAACCTGTAAAATAGCCAGCCTCGCGCAACAATGCAGGATAGCTGTTTTTATATTCATCTTCAGAAATAGTATAATCGGAAGGCTTTGAAAAAGAACATAAATGCGCTCCTACATAACGCCCTAATTGAATAGAAGCCCGGCTGGGCTGGCAAATAGGGACAGCATGGTGTGTGTTGCTAAAAACGATTCCCTCCTGAGCCATCTTATCGCAGTTTGGGGTCTTTACATCCGGGTTATTAAAACCAAAACAATCCCAACGCTGGTCATCGGTTAGTAGGAAAATGATATTGGGTTTTTCCTGAGTGTATCCCTTGCTGAAGGACATTATGCATAGTGCAATTAATAATAACTGTTTAAAATAATTCATTGATTTTATGTTGATTCGGTTATAAAGTGCATCTAAGAAAACTCTCTGTTTTTGAATATTTCTTCATCATTACCCCTAATCCCTAAAGGGGAATTGGCTCTCTTCGGGGGTTCTGGTTCTCCCTTTGGGGAGTTACCTGTCTGCCACAACTTGTCCCGAACTCGTTTCGGGAGGCAGGGAGGGTATTTAAAGGAATAATGTTGCATGTTCTTATAGCCACTAGATAGTTGTTAATGTATATTTTTAATTCTTTTAAATACTCTAAAGCATCCTGGCTTAGGTGTATAACATTATAATTATTCAGTCTGTTAATTCTTCCAAATTTCGATATTTTCGATATCGTTGCTGACTTTCGTACCTTCTGTACTTCTTCCCCGGGTGACATCGGATTGCAATTGTTGCAATAGTTGATTAACAATTTTGGGATGTGAATCGTAAAGGTTATTCATTTCTTCAGGATCCTTCTCCATATCGTATAATTGAGCCTCCAGGCTACCTTCCGGCACTTCTTTTTCCCTTGGCGATGTCCATCCTCCGGAACCTTTAGCAAGTACCAGTTTCCATTTGCCTTGCCGGTAGGCAAAATACCCATCAATGGAATGATCAACCACACTTTCTCGCTCAGAACCGTTCTTTTTCCCCTTTAAAGCCGGTAAAAAACTAAAGCTGTCTTCCCCTGCATTATCAGGAAGTTTGCTACCGGTGATGTCGGCGCACGTCGCCATTAAATCGGTCAGGCAAAGAAGTTGATTGCTGGATGACCCAGCCTTCACATTTGCCGGCCAGCGAACAATAAAAGGAATCCGGTGGCCTCCATCCCAGATATCGGCTTTTGAACCGCGATATTGAGCACTTGGATAATGCCCTTGTTCTTGCAGCCCTTTAATATTTGCAGCTTTAGAACACCCGTTATCGCTGGTAACTATTACCAATGTGTTTTCTCCCAAACCTGCATCATCAACAGCTTTCAATATCTGGCCAACTACCCAGTCGGTTTGCATTACAAAATCGCCATATTTCCCGAGTCCGCTTTTGCCCTGCCATTCAGCTCCCGGCAGTATTGGTGTATGCGGCGAAGTAAGAGCCACATAAGCAAAGAAAGGTTTATCCTGTTTTTGTTTTCGAATATAATCTACTGTTTTTCTACAAATTTCAGGAAGTACCTCCACTCGTTTAAAATCCTTTTCTGTAATGGTTTTGTCATCCTCTTCAATTTTCCCAACAAAGCGATTGTTCTCAATATAGATATAGGGAGCCATGTCTAAAGAAGCTGAAATACCATGGAAATAGTCGAATCCCCTATCTACTGGTCCATCTTTAATTTCTTCATCCCATACAATATTTAATTTCTTTGGTTTTCTTCCTTGCGGTAAAATACCGTTTGTTGTAGGCATTGTCATTCCCAAATGCCATTTACCAAAACATGCCGTGGTATAGCCATTTTGTTTCATCACGTTGGCCACAGTTATCCGATCCGAATCTATCAAAGGTTCGCTAAATCCCCAAAGTACTCCTCTTTGTAAATTGGTTCGCCAGTTGTAGCGTCCTGTTAAAATCCCATACCGTGTTGGTGTACATACCGATGAACTGGAATGAGCATCTGTAAAAAACATGCCCTCCTCTGCCATTTTATCAATGTGTGGAGTCGCTATTTTTCCTCGCTCAGGGTTCAAATGGTGTACGTCGCCATATCCCAAATCATCGGCCAAAATATAAATGATGTTTGGCTTTTGAATCGTTTGGGACATTGAAAACATAGGGATAAAACCCAAAAGAAATAGTGCTGTTGCGGTTAGTATTAGTTGTTTCATTTCTGATATAAAATTACTACTTGAAAAATTAATTTCTGCTAAAGAAATTTACATAATATTCTGTTACGTCCAGCGGATCTTCCACTTCCTTCTGCAATTCTTTAAACTGTTTAAAAAGCTTATCCATTACTTTTTTGTATTTCATATTTCCAGCTAAATCGTTTATTTCATCGGGATCGTTTTTTATATCGTATAAACGAACCATATTGGCAAGTGGATAGATGATCATTTTATACCGATCGGTGCGAATCATTCTTTGATTACCCACATAGGCTCCATAAATCGCATCGTATCCTTTTTTTGTTTTTCCCTGAGAAAGGGGTAATAGTGATTTAAAATCGACCTCATCAATGGCTTTACTTCCGGCAATATCAAGCGATGTAGCCATGGCATCCTGCAAGTAAACTTTCTCATCAATTACCTTCCCGCCTTCAATACCTGGTCCTGCTACAAACATCGGAACCCGGATACTTCGATCGTACATATTTTGTTTTCCGACAAAACCGTGGTCGCCCAAAGCCAAACCATGGTCGGCGGTAAAAATAACATAGGTATTTTTGGCTTTACCACTTGCTTCGAGCGCATCTAAAATACGTCCAATTTGATCATCCATGTGCGTAATTATGGCATAATATTCCTGGCGGTTTACCTGTATCGAATATTCGGTTCGTGGATAAGGTGCCAATTTCTCGTCGCGAAGTTTATGACCAGAACCAGCTTCTTCGCAATATGGATATTCCGGCAAAAAGTTTTCCGGTATCGAAATATTTTCAACAGGATACATATCGACATACTTTTTAGGCGACTGACGTGGATCGTGAGGCGCATTAAAGGCCACGTACATAAAAAACGGATCGTTATCGTTTTTTGCCGTTTCCAAAAATCCTAAAGCTTCATCTCCCAAAACCTCACTCCAGTGTTTTCCGCCTTTCCAGAAGCCATTTTTCGACTTATCATAAGGGCTCCATGTGTCGGTTTCTCCTTCGATAAACTTTCTGTCGTAGCGTTCCCGGGTTTGATTGGGCATGCCGCCCCTAACGGTTCCTGTAACATCAAAAATTTCACTTGCCTTACGTTCCACATGCCATTTTCCTGCAAAATAGGTATCGTAGCCTTCGGCCTTCATAAATTCCGACCAATACCCTTTTGGCGTTTTCATTTCAACTGTATATTTGGGCATATTCTCTGGTAAATTCTTGTCTTCGCGTGGCTGGGCATTTTTACTGTATTGGGCAGCCCGCCACACAAATTTCCCCGTATTTAACATGCATCGGCTGGCAACACAAACGGCAGGACACCACGAGCCCTGATTAAAAGTGTGTGTGAAAGTTGCACCCATATCTTTTAGTCGATCAAGGTTGGGGGTTTTTATTTCGTTGTTATTGAGCGAGCCAATACTTTCAAAAGTCTGGTCGTCAGCAAAAATAAACAGCACGTTTGGTTTTTTTTGGTTTTGTGCATTTAAGCTTATTGTAAGGATTAACCCAAGTAAACCTGTAATTAAAAACTTCTTCATTTTATTATAGCTTGATTTTAAATTCTTTACTTCCATAATTTCGAACAGCGATAACTTTCACTGTTTGTCCTCTGTATTTTTTCAGTTGTTGCTTTAGCTCTTGAATATTCGTTACTTTATTTCCATTAAGCTGCTGAATAATCCAGGTTTCTGCCAGGCCGGCTTTCAACCACATTTGTCCATTTTCAGCATCGATTGAACGAATAAAACAACCCGAATTATACCCCCCCGATGCATCAATTAAATCCGGATCGTCGCCAATATTAACGAATAAAGCTCCCATTATCGTTTCTTGCAGCGCCTCTTCAGTTTTCTCAATAATTTCATCATCATATTTTCCAGCCAGCAATGTTTTTAACCAACTGGGGTAAGTTAACACATCAACCTTGTTAAATTGGGCCTCGTTTACAAAACCAATTGCATTTCCTCTAATATCAAACGACTGTGCTTTTACTAAAGCGGATGCGTTTAAAACGATTTCTTTGTTGTAAATTGGCGATTGATTATCAGGTTCAGAACCATCTGTTGTATAACGTATTGTTCCGTTGGGTTTCATGCGCGAATCTGCCCGGAGCGTTAGCCTTAGTTCCTCGGCGAAGTCTCCGCCAAAGGGAAGTATACGTGTCATTTCGTGACCAAACTCATCCATGGGAAAGTTTTTAAAACCCAGTTGTAAAGCCGGTGAATTTTTGCTTAATGAATAATCCCCATTTTGTGGATCGACAAATAATGGATCAGCGATTATTGCGTTAAGATCATAACCTTCCACTTGCCACTGTTTCAACGATTTATCTTTAATTATTTCCGGAGTTTCGGGGAAGTTTACATTCCAATACAAATTGTAGTCGTAATTACTGCTCCATTTTGCAGTTGAGGGTAAACGAATAGGGCGGGCAAACTGTTTGGTAGGCTCTCCTTTTCCCGGAACGGCTCCCGAAATCACAAAAACATTTTGGTAAACATCATCTTCCGAATTCTCGGGCCATACATGCCAGCCCAATGGAACGGCACTAACCGTGATGTTATTGTACACTTTCCGTAGCACTCCATCGCGTAACTTTATGGTCGATCCCAGATTTAGGTTGTTGTAAATTTCAAAATTACTCGATCCGTCGTCTAAATCGATGGTCCAGTTTCCTGCACTAATCGATTTTCGGTAATTGGCAATTCTGTTGTTTCGTATAATTACTTTATCAATCGCATCGAGTAAGGTTAGTTCCTTTTTAAAATCCTTATTCGAGCCGCTTCCACTCAGCCATTGTCTTTCGCGCCCCCACGAATTAAAAGGGCCATGCTCCCCGGTTTCGCGAACGGTTTCCCAAATATCACAATTTTCAATAATGTGTCCTCCCCAGGTTCCATCGTTAATACAAATTCCGGCACGCGGACAGTTGTAAATGGTATTGTGCGAAACCCTGATTTTATGGCTCATTGAAATATACACTCCGGCAACCTGTTTCCCAACATTGCCAAAATCGTGCATCACACAGTTCTCTACCTCACAGTTTTTCGGATAATCGGGCGTTTTGGGGCCAGGTTCCAAGTCCATGTTTTTACGCATTTCATTCCAATCTTTGCCATCGATTTCTTTGTCGTCCCAGGTTTGATAAAAACGTACTGCTTTGGGAGAACCAACAAAACAAACTCCACTTTCGCCCAAACTTACAAACGCACAATTTTTCACCTGGTTGTTGCGATTGTAAGCGCTCATAAAAACACCGTTTCCACCTAGTTCGTTAAAACTACAATCTTCAACTGAACAGTTTTCTGCACCTTCCATAAATACGGCACCACCACGATGAATGGCCCAATCTCCACGGGCAACCGGCTCGTATTCTTCCATAAAAGTAAATCGGCTATGGGTAAATGTAAATCCCCTAAAGTGGATATTCGAAACTGGATTTTCTTTGGTTCCTTTTAATTGAATTAAATCTTTTACAACGGGGACTTCAATAATCAGGTCATTTATAGCCACATCTGCATTGGGATAATAATAAAGTTGGTTTGTTTCGGTATCTAAAAACCACTCTTCGGCCACATCCAATTCCTCAAAAATATTATCGATAAAAAACCACGACGATTTTTCACCCTTTCCGCCAATACCATGAATACGTTGTAACTGCCAGCCCCCTTCGTCAAGAAGTACTTTATTCTCCTTGCGGTCGATACCTTTTATCCGATACTGCATATTTCCCCAGTTGTGGCTCTGAAACGCATGTACTATTCCTGTTTCCGGGTTTTCCCATTCCTTTTTGGTAAACTGTTCAGGATCGAAAGAAAACCATTCGTCGTAGCGGTGATTGGTACCATCGGTGACCTGTTGATAACCGTCCCCTCCACGTAATGGATTATTGTAGTCGTAATTCGGAAAGCGCGCCCTGATTTGTTTTTGCCCATTTACATATAACTGGTCGAAACTCAGACCCGCAGGAACGTCAGTTACATAAATTCCATTTTTGTATTTCTCCCATTTAAGCTCGTCTAAAACTTTCGATCCTTTTACCGTAACTTTTGTACCCGCCATTGCCGAAAATACAACTGGTTTTTCAAGCGTTCCCGAATATTTATTATCGAAAAGTAAGGTTTCATTTAAATAATAGCTTCCTTCCGTGAACCAAAAGGTAACCGCCTCTTTGCCGGCATGTCGGGCAGTTTCAGTTAATGCTCTCTCAAACGATAAGAATGGTAGTTCTTTACTGCCCGGATTTTTATCGTTTCCTTCGGGCGAAACAAAAAAGTCTTTAGCAAATACAACGTTTGCTATTAGTAAAAAAGTGATTAGTGTTTTAAGTTTCATCGGTTTAAAAATGTTTATTGAAAAAGGTATCTTATTAAGTCTTATTCATTCTTCATATTAAGAAGACAAACATAAAAGACGAATTAGCAAACTGGTATTTTTGAGCTAATTTCTTGGTTTCACTAAATTTAGAAGGAGAAATTAAGTGGGATTACTTCCCTTTCACTCTTATTCTAACCTGTTCCAACAAATCAACAGATTTTTGAGAAACAGTCCCATCCTCATACATTTCAAGATTTATAGAAAGAGGGTACCTATTTTTTTGCGCATTTTGAATAAATCCCACTAACTGATCAACAGAATATTTAGGTGAAGTAATCTCTTTATTCCAATCGATATGCCCCCATCTTTCTTCAAGAATGAAACAAGAATGTGCCATTAATCCTTTGTGTTTTCCATTCCTGAAAACACCATCATCAAGATCCTTAAATTGTTTTAATCCCTCGCCTCCGAAATAATCCTGATATTCTGTTAATCGAGGTAATATCCATGAATTGTAGGCTATGATGCGCTCACCATTACCACTGCGAGCTGCCTGGCTTATCGTCCTAAATGGTGCACTTAATATCCCACCGGTTGAACCATCAAAATGACAATCGTAATAACGTTGGCCTCCATCAAACCACCAGCCATTCAGCTTATCTTTATACCGGTCGCCAATCTCTGCCAAAATAGTTGATATATTCTGAAATAATTCTGTTTTATCTGCTTTGTAGCCGCCTGCAGCTTGTAACCAGGCGGAGTCTTTTGAATGGTAGCAATCGTATCCGTAGTGGTAATAGAAAATGAGTTTTATCCCTTTTTTATGTAACAGAATGGCCATTTCGCCCAACAAATCACGCTTTGTAGTACGTCCTTCAATAATTTTGTCCAACGATTTTATTGGTGCTGAAATATACTGCTGCCCCCAGGTAATCGACCAAAGCACATAAGCTGCTCCTGTTTGCTCAACCATATTGGCAAAACGTTCAACGTCAAAATCGTTTACTTTATCTTCCCAGTTTTTTATCGTATCACCCTTTTGAGGTGTTGCCCTATTAGTCCATTGAAACATTAATCCATATCCGGCATCACGAAACCAATCATTATATTGCCTGTTAGCTAAAGCTTCTTCGTTCATATTTTGCTGTACTCCTGACTGGGTTAGTTCGATACTGGAAAGGTTGAATTTGTTATCAGTCTTAACAAACATTCTAATTGAGTTTTCCCCCTTTTTCAATTTTACTTTTCCCAGATTAAGCCTCGTCCACTCCGATTCTTTGTTTACTACCTCCAATTTTTGTCTGTTACAACTCAATTCAATGCTAGCCTCCTTTCCTAAAACCAAGGTAGTTGCTTCGTAATTACCAGCTTTAGGTAGGTTTACTTTCCACTCCAGGCAATAAAGTTCCGGTGCTACCGACTCCACCCACAAGAACATGTAGTTTTTAACTATGGGGTTCAAATTTGGGCTAATGCGCGCATAACGGGCGGTAAGAACATTTATTTGATTGGGATTAATGTCTATTGTGGTAATTTCTTCCCCCGTTAAATGAGCTTCTGTTTCGGCATAGGGATCAATGGTATTTTGGGAATAAGCACTCAATGTAGATATTAGAGTGAACAACATAAAAGAGGATATAATTCGACACATACAAGATAACTTTCTGATTATTTTAACTTTAATACAATTGGTTTTGCAGATAACCTACATGAACACCATCCATAACAAACAAAATGAATGATATAATTAATAATATACGCTTCATTTTTCAGTGTTTATAATTAATAGTCATTTCCTTCGTCGCTTCTTTTGCACGACTCTACCCACTCTTCCAGTTGCAATTTCATCTCTTCTACTACTTTAGGATGAGTTGCGGCAATGTTATTGGTTTCCTTGGGGTCGTTCAACAAATCGTATAACTCAAACTTTTCACCATCGATTGTTATTAACTTATATTGCTGCGTTACCAGCGACTTTTGCGTTTTACTTTGAAAACCAATAAATCCATCTCGTTCCTTTTTATCTGCCTTTATAGCCTTTATTAAATCAATGCCATCATACGGTCTGTCATCGGGAATATTTATTCCTACTAAACCTAAAACAGTGGAAAAATAGTCGTTGGTTACACCCGGGAAATCAATGCGCTCATTGGGTTGAATTTGGTTCGGCCATACAATAAAAGCGGGAACACGAACACCACCTTCGTATAAGGAACCTTTTCGCCCCCGAAAACCACCGGAAGTACCTTGCTGACGTTTCCCCGGATGTTGTCGAATCCCTCCGCCTTCGCCTGCAGGACCATTATCGGAACAGAAAGTAATTACCGTATTTTTATCAACGCCCAATACTTTTAACTCGCTTTGCAAACGTGCCATTTGCGCGTCCATTGCAGTAATACAACCATAATAATGTTGTTTGTTTTCATCGTATTCTTTATACATATCCAGGTATTTTGGACCCGCAACAACGGGCGAGTGTGGTGTATGAAACCAAATAACGGTAAAAAATGGTTTTTCATCGGCTACCGCTTTTTGCATAAACGGAAGGGCTCTATCCATAATTACACGCGAGTCATCACCTTTAAGGTTCTCTGTTTCGTATACACCCGGTGCAGTCCAGTAGCGTGTTGGATTTTTCAGCGATTGATTCTCCATTGGATTCCAGGTTGGAACAGCCTGTTCGGTCGAGAAACATTCATCGAAACCATTGTCCCAGGGTGTGCTCAGATATTTTGTTTCAGCACCTCCCCGACGGCCATCAAGAATCGTATTTGAAATTGCTCCCAAGTGCCATTTTCCAAAATGCCCGGTTGTATAACCTTCCTTTTTCAAAACCTCAGCCAGGGTAATTTCTTCTTTTTTCATGAATCCTACATTGGCAAAATATATCCCGTAGCGGAAAGGATGCCTTCCGGTTAAACAGCTTCCCCGGGTAGGCGAACAAACAGGTGCTGCCGAATAAAAACGGTCGAGAACAACGCCGGATGACGCCAATTTATCCAGGCCGGGAGTTTTTATGATTTTATTGCCGTTAAAACCAACATCGCCCCAACCCAAATCATCGGCCATTACTATAACTATATTTGGTTTTTGTTTTTTTAATTGACTTGAAAGTACCTGAGAAAAAGATGTGGCTAGAATAAGCGAGACCAACATTAGTTTTAGCAACTTTTTCGAAACTGATTTTTGATTTAGCATAGATTTAAGATTTTAAAAGTGATTTCAAAAATAAGATACAGGATTCTAAACCGCTACTCTTTAAGGCAATTTGAGGTGTCACTAAATTTAGATGGAGAAATTTCTGTAAAAAACTGATATATTGAATTAACCAGCTGCGCACATTATTCACTAATTAACAAACACTTACACACCAACAATTAAAACTCAACCGATTCTAGCTTTTTTCTTTTAACGACTTTGCAAATTGTGCCGGGGTGATACCTTTTTCGTTTTTAAATGCACGGTAAAAAGTAGATTTTGATGTAAAACCGCACTTTTCGGACAGGGCAGTTAGGGTCAATTTTTCGGCTTCGGGAGTTTGCAGCAGGCAAATAAATTCTTTTACCCGGTGTTTGTTTACGTATTCGTAAAAACGGGTTTGCAAATATTCGTTTAAAATTTGTGACAGTTCGCCCACACTTATATCCACCATTTTTGCCAATTTATCAGCGGTTAAATCGGCTTGTAAAAATGGTTTATCATCCCGCATAATTTCCGAAAGACGTTTAGCAGTTTGAGCTGATTTATCGTCGGTTAATTTCGAAAACTCGTATTTTTTTTCTTTGGGTTTTGGTTCTATTTCATGTTTGTTATTTCTAAGAGACAAGACCAAACCAAGCGTTAGAATTATTAAAAGGCCAAATATAACATACCACCGAAAGTTTGATCGAACCACAACTGGAATAAACACCGGAGCACCTAGGTTTCCTTCTTTTGAAGCCGCACGTATTTTCAGTGTATACGCTCCCGGAGTTATATCTTTTATCACCAACTCTCTATTTCGCGTAAATGTCCATTTTTTATCCTGTCCTTCCAATTTCCATGCAAAAACCTGTTTGTTGGGCGACAACAAACTGGAAGAACCAAATTCCACTTTAAGCTGATCAATTATTCTCCTTTTACGAATAGTGGCAACAATTTCAGATTCATTGTTATTTACCTCCACAAGGTCGCCATTTAATACTACCCTATTAATTAGAACATGAGGTAAAACCATGGTTTTAAACTCCTTCAACGGATTAAAATAATTTACTCCATTTACACTTCCAAAATAATAAGTATTGGTCTTTTTATCGCGGTAAATAGCGTTGCGATTGTATTTCTCGTCGATTAAACCATCTGAAAAAGTAAAGGGAATAAAGCGGCATAAGCGAATACATTCGGGATCGTATTTCATAATTCCCTTCCACGAACTCAACCAAAGCGCACCTTTTTCCCCGGGCAATATTCCCGACACATAATTATGTGTTAAACCATTTTCCTCAAAAAATCCTTGAAACTTGATTTTTTCGAGAGCATTTTGAAAAATACTGTCGTTGGCCACCTTATAGAGTCCATCCACCGAACCCAACCAAAGGTTTCCATTAGAATCCTGGTTTATTGCCTGAATTTGGTTTGTTCGAAAGGCGGGCTGATTATTTGTATCAAACTTTAAAAAAGTGCCTTTTTCTGGCTTAATCAAAAGGAGTCCTTTATTCGTTCCTCCCCAGATTCGCCCAAAACTATCAACAAAAAAACGAATAACATAGCCTATGTCTTCCGTATAAACATGAAGTACCTGAAATCCTCTTTCCGAAATCCTTTCCAATTCTACGATATCCTCTCCGATTCCCATCCAATAATTCCCGTCAGGATGTTGAACAATTGCAGTAATAAATCCATGCGGGTAGTTTTCACCTGCTTTATCAATAATATTTACTGACGACAAATCGGTATTACCTGTCAAAAAAAGTTTGTTGTCAGCGACTATCCAGATTGAATTTTTATTATCGGTATATATGTATCGAACATGTTTAATATCAACACCAGTTTTACTGTTAAAAGCGGTGAAAATATTTGTTCGTGTATTTAGCTTTGCCAAGCCATTTCGATAACTTCCAAACCACACATTTCCGAGTGTATCCCCATCAATAGGAAAAATATTATTATCGTGTAATGAATTAGGGTCTTCCGGATTGTAACGATAACTACTAAACCAAAGGTGTTGTGGATCGATTTTATTTAATCCACCATAAGTCGATAACCAAATAATACCTTCGCTGTCGGTATAAATATCGTTAATTTGATTGTTTGATAAAGAATAGGGATCGTTGGGTTGATTGTACAAATGTAGGATTTCGGAAATTTGCCCGTTTTTATTGAGCTGTAACAAATTTAAACCCACTCTTGTTCCTACCCATAACTGCCCTTGGTAATATTCAACTGTAGTTACATCGTTATTGGTGAGCTTATATTTTTCGCCCGACTCGGTAATACGTTTCAGCGCTTTGTTTTCCTTCCCCAATTCCGACTGAGGAACAATAATTAATCCGTTGCTGGTACCCACATACAAATCGCCGTTTGGCGTAAAACAAATATCGCTTACAGCAGTTTCGAAATCAAGCACGGTATCCTGGTCATCATAGATAATCAGACCATCGGAAGTCGATTTCCAAACAGACCCCGAATTATCGACAATTACGGAAGTTATTCTTGCACCCTCACTGGTTTCAACAAAAGAATTTGTAGTACAATTTATCTCGTAATTTCGTTTATTTCCACACGAAACACCCAAGGTACTATCGTTTAACAAATGTAAAAGTTGAACATTTTTTATCGTATTTGGAGCAACTTGTTTAAAGGTATTCTCTGAAGCATCGAGTTTATGTAATCCTGAACTTCCACCCACCCAAATATGGTTTGATTTATCCTGAATAACATCGTAAAACCTGTTGCCTCGAATATACCGGTTTAAGGAATCGGAATGTTCGGTATAATTCACCACATGAAAACCATCGTATTTTGCAACACCGTTTATTCCGGCTATCCACAAATAACCGGAATTGTCGCGGTATGTTTTAAATAAACGATTGCTATAAAGCCCATCCTGAGCGGTAAGTTTTTCCATCCTTATGCTTTGGCCTTGTACCAAGTCATAACATAAAACAATGGCTAAAAGAAATAATAGGCTATATACCGGTTTCATTTGTCTCAAATCAATAAGCCGTAAAAATATGTAAGATTCGATTAATCTTGTTTATAAAAGTATTTTTTTTGAAAAGGTTTTTGTGCAAAAAAAAGAAGACTCCAATCAACGGGTTTTCTTTGTAAAAACATCTACCCAACTTTGTACTGCAAACGAAACAAAATAAACTCCTTCTGGATTATGAAATTTATATTTTCTGCTCATAAAAATTATTCTGGATGAACTGTTTATAAAAAAAATAAGTCCGTTACGCTGGTGTCAATTAGTTATTGGTGCGATTGCTGCAAACAATAAAATACTTTTAACCCGGATTATGTATTGGAGGTTCGTCATGAGCATTGCAAGTACAATAAAACAAGGCATTACTGAAACGAGGCATAACTTGTCCCGATTACTTTCGGGAGCATCGTTCTGGTGAGTTGAAGTGATGCAACGAAGTGTCTTGTTTTAAAGTAATTTCAATGTGTAATAGAATTTCTAATGCATATTGCGGGTTTAACAACTTAAACCACATGACTACTTTTTTTTTACAAAACAATACACTGATCACAGATCAGCGCCAACTGGGCAACTGGGGGCACTATTTCAGGTCGCCGATTGCAAATCGGCGCCAGCGAGTGGAATATCGCGGCGAGCTTTTGCATCAACTACATACTTTTTTGTGGTAAAAAAGCTGGTATGCCTCTCACGGTGATAAGATGGGGCATATTTTAATCCTTTCGCGCGCACTGCTTTACCAAGGTCGCCTACCAAGTCGCGTTTAGGTCCCATATCGACCACATTCCACGGCGTAAGGTCCGAGTCCCAGTTGCCCACCCATCGTGGTGTTCTGGGGTAAGCACCACATACTTTGCTCCAACATTTGCAAACAGTTCCGCCCATTCATTGGGATTCCAGTTTTCAGCCTTAAACTCAGGGATGATATCTTTTTAACCGAATTCCAGAGGCTTAGCACCCCAGCGTTCTTCAACATAAGGATAATAATACTCCGGATCCTCATACATCATTTTGGGAACATGTTCGGCATATCCCCTGCCTCCCTTTCCATGCCCGATTACACTATAGGATCCCCAATGGATAAAAATACCGATTTTTCCATCGTCGAACCAATCAGGAACAGGCATCTTTTGCAAAGATGCCCAGCTTCCATCATAGGGTTTAATATCATTACTTTTTTCCTGCTTATGGTTATTACATGCAACAAGTGCCAATACAACCAGAACCAGGAAAGGTAGATTTTTAATTATTTTTATGCCTTTATCATTTATTTTCATTTATCAAATGGAACTCCCGAATAGCTTTAATCATACGCTGTTAATTAAAGAAATCCTGATCGTAATAAGCACTTTAATAAACCAGCCTGTAACTTTACGGGTGACATAGCCTCTTTGACCAGGGCTTTGGCCTATACATAGCAAGTTTATATTTCTCCGTCTAATAATTCCACCCCACACCTTCGTTCCAAAACCTTTAGTATCGGGCAATTTATTATTTTCGAAACAAAGAATCCCGTCTTTCCAGGATTTGTAGTACGCCACATTGATTTTGTTTTTTCTTAATTTATCAGATATGATATCATAGATATCCTTGATATCAGAAATAGTTCTAACTTATTGTTTAATTACCTTGTGATTTGAAACCTCTCCTCTGTTATTTATTTTTACTAAATATATTCCTGAAGTTAAATCCTGGATATCAACCCTATATTGATTGCTTTCAACAGCATTACCAAGCACTAATCTGCCCAGGCTATTGTATACTTCAAATGTGGCACCAATATTATCTTTGATAGTGAAAAAACTAGATGCTGGATTTGGATAAATCATTATTTCCGGTACTGACTTAAGAGGTGAAGATATATTGTTGCTTACGTCTCCTTGATAAACTTCAACTTCTGCCAATGTCAGCGCATTGGTAACGTTAAGTTTAACTTTTATAATCTGTCCTTGTACATTACCAGCATTGGTTGTAACCGCAAAATCAGGGTAATCAGTAAATGTTTCAGTATGGGTGGTTGTGCCGCTACTATTGATAACAGATACCGTAAAATTGGACATTCTGTCTTTGCAGCAAGCATCGGTTCTATTATATATCCTAATATCACCAATTGTTTTGTCTGCCCCAAGATCAACCTGCCACCAAGCATTAGCCTCACTGTTTGTAACGGTTACCGAACCACTTCCCCAATTCCCATTGGTATTCCCGTCAATGGCCCGAGAAGCAGGAGAACTGTAGTTTGTGGATGACTGTGTGGCGGTGCCGTTAAGCGCAAGATTAACACCCTTAGTGTAATTCTTTAAACATAAAGTCATAATTTCATCACCTGCCCTATTAATGGACCCATCCGTTAAACTGACTGTATTCCATATATTGTATAAAACCAAACCATCCACCTCATATTGTAAAGCTTTTTCTAAACGCGTACCATTACCTTTAGCATCATTGTGGTTCACTTCGGAATCCCAGACTGGTAAATTCTTAGCATCAGCTGCAGAAATAAAGGAAGGCCAGGATGAGTGATTGAAACCCAAATTATGAGTAGCAGCAACAGTAATATAATTGCTTATAGTCGTATTATTAAAAACATCAATACTGGCCGGTATACCCCATACACAAGGACCTATTAATTCCGCTCCGTTCACATTATTATAAAGAGAGGCGTAGATGGTATTCATTTGACTCGTACTCCAGGCAGCATCAGGCCTTCCATCTTCATTAAATGGATTGATCCATTTGCAAGGGTATTCAGCGGCAAAATCCTTAATTCTATTGATCAGGGTGTTGGTAGCAGTTGCATCGTTAAGAACAGAGGTCAAATCGCCGTTAAGAATTCCATTGGCTATTCGGTGGCCGCCACTTGATTGCGCCGGGTTAGCAAAAATTGGAAAGCCTTCGGCTACTGCTTTGTTATAAAAATAGTCGAACATGGTTTTGTTGGGATTAAGTCCTGCTGCATAAATAGGAATACGTATCCCATTTACGCCCAGGTTTTTCATCCCCTTAATTAGATTATCAGCCTGCGCCTCTGTTGTAATACTATTTGTGATAAAAGCTTGCTTTACATCCCCCAATACATAATCCATATCGTTGGTATAAACGGTACTTTGTGCATATATGCTAGTAAATGATACTAACACAAAAATCATTGAGATCAACTGCTTCATTTTAAATTCTTTAAAGTTTTACCAGAATGGGAATTATTGTTTGTCATTTAGAATTATTTCAATCACGGGAATCTCCACATTCGGTTTATTAACCGGCAACAACAGATTAATGTCGTTTTTATTTGCTTCCTCGTTGCCCCATGCTCCTGATTTTTTACCAATCTTAATTTCGGAAGCATCGTGCAAGAACTGGGCATACTTTACTTTGTCGCCAAATCCTTTCATTAAAAAGTTTCGCATTGGGTAATCCAGTAAATGTACATACAGTCGGTTTGTTTTAGGATTGTAGGTTAACAGTGTATTATCCGGTGCAACAAAATCATCAGGTGCCTGCGTACAACCATAAATTGAACGACTATTGTATTTCATCCATTTCCCCATTCCAGCCAGGGCTTCATCTGCTCTGTAATCAAATGTACCACGCGCAGTTGGACCTACGTTTAACAATACGTTCCCTCCTTTACTTACTGACTCTATCAACAACACCAAAAGTTGTTTATTGTCTTTCCAGGTATGTTCATCGCGATAATACCCCCACGATCCGGAAAAGGTCTGACAAGTTTCCCAAGGGATACGGATACCATTTTCTTCGGGCCACTTCTCTACTTTAAATTGCTCAGGGGTTGTAAAATCCCAACCTCCCTGATACTCTTTCAGGTCTAACCGGTCGTTAACCATAATCTCTGGTTGAAGTTTACGTACCATTTTTATTAACTCCACCGATCCCCAATCTTCTTTACCTTTTCCATACTCTCCCGGGTATGAAAAATCCAACCAAAGCATATCTACCTTGCCATAATTCGTCAGCAATTCCTGAACCTGGTTCTTCAGGTACTCTCTATAAATGGCCATGTCACGACCTTTATTCAGCTTTTGATACTCTTTGTTATTTTGAGGCTTTTGCGGATGTCTGCTATCTATAGTAAAATCAGGGTGATGCCAGTCGATCAATGAATAGTAAAAACCAATTCCCAGCCCTTCAGCACGGAAAGCTTCAACCCATTCCTTTAAAATATCCTTACCATAAGGCGTGTTCATGATATTATAATCGGTATATTCCGAAGCAAACATGTTAAACCCTTCATGGTGCTTTGTGGTAATCACTGCATACTTCATCCCCGCCGCTTTTGCTTTTTTAGCCCACTCTGTTGGGTCAAAAAGATCAGGGTTAAACATCTCGAAATATTTTTGATAATCTTCATCAGAAATACGCTCGCGTTTTTTTACCCACTCGTGACGTGCTGCCTGGGCATACAAGCCCCAGTGTATAAACATGCCAAACCGGGCTTCTGTCCACCAGGCCATACGTTCTGTTTTTTCCTGTTCTGTTTCGTCCCATATCTTTTTTTCCTGCCCGTTCATATTCATTAAAACAAGGCAAGCTAATACTAGAAATGTTAGATTTTTCATCGTTATATATTTTACTAATTAAAAAATTTTGCTTTTTAACCCAGACAGGCGTATAACCCATTTGGTTTTAGTTTGTCCCAATAAGGGTGTTAATCTTTAGTAACCATACTGCCCCACCAGTTATTGCCAGGATCAAAATCTTTGGATAATAATTTCAGGCGTTGTTTTTCAAGCTTAGGCATTTGTTTGTTGATGACATTATTCAGGTGTTTCTTTTCACGTTCTGCGGTCCATGTTGGATCTTTGGCTGGAAAACGTGCCCCCATTTCGTTGAGCATTTCAAACAGTTTCGTACTCATCTGTTTAACGCGTTCACTATTTTCCGAAGCAAGGTCGTTTGTCTCTCCCAAATCATCTTTAAGATGATACAATTCTTCATGACCATCTTCGTAATAATGGATGAGTTTCCAATCGCCCTCACGAATGACTGATGAAGGCTCTCCACCCTGGTTTCCGTAATGAGGATAATGCCAGATTAACGGACGTTCTTCTATACTTTCACCTTTTAAAAGGGGTACTAAACTAACTCCATCCGTATGCTCTTCCGGTTTTAGCTGTGCTCCTACCAATTCAAGCAAAGTTGGGTAAAAGTCAGTTCCGCTAACGGGCGTATTACACCTTTGCCCATTTCCCAATCCGGGTACATTAATAAAAAATGGCTCACGAATACCACCTTCAAACTGGTAACCTTTACCTCCTCGCAATGGAAAGTTTGACGTAGCATACGCATCTCCGGCCACCACCCCTCCATTATCACCTGTAAAACAGATAATGGTATTTTCATCCAAATTCATTTCTTTTAATGCATCAAGCACTACTCCTACTGCATCATCCATCGCTTCCACTAAACCAGCATATACCGGATTATCCTGCGATTGACGTATAGGCAGAAAGTGTCCCATTTTAAAACCCGTCTCCGCAATTCCCATGGCTTCGGCTTTGTCTCGATATTTTGCCCATTTCTCCTGAACCGTTTGTATTGGGCCGTGAACGGCGTAAAAGGATAAATAAGCAAAAAATGCGGTGTCCTGATTGTTTTTTATGAAGTCGACTGTTTCATTTGCCAGACGCATAGAGAGGTTCTCTCCGTCAGGACCATTTTCCAAATTCGGATTTTTATATGGAGAAAAGTATCCGCCATGTGGACTACCGGCGTCCCAACCACCTTTGTTTATATCAAAACCATGATCTTCAGGCCACGAACCTTTACCGCCGATGTGCCATTTGCCAGCAAAAAAAGTTTTATAACCGGCCTCTTTCATGGCTTCTGGCAAAGTAGTGTATTCGAGTGCTAAAGTATGTTTATACTCAGGAGGGAGCAATTGTGTTGCCCGTCCTTTTTTACTCCAGGCTTCACCTGTTTTGGCACCTATCCAATCGGTAATACCATGTCGTGCCGGAAACTTACCCGAAATAATACTTGCCCGTGAAGGACTACAAACCCGACAAGCGGCATATCCATCGGTAAAAATCATCCCCTCATTGGCAATACGATCAACATTGGGTGTTTCGTAATATTTGCTACCCATTAAGCTGCAGTCTGTATAGCCATAATCATCTACAAGAATAAAAAGTACATTCGGCTTTTTTAGCGCTTTCTTTGGTGGTTGATTTTGGCATGAAAACAAAAGGAACATTACAACCGGAAAAAGAATAATTCTTTTTTTCATTTTTTTTTAGCGTTTTATATAAAATTTTACTTATTCGTTCACCACATTAGGTGTTTTGGCCTTGTATTTATTTGTGCTTCTCCTGACTAAAAAGCCATTCAATCAATTCGGATTCTTTCCAAGCCCGTGCGTACGAGTTATGACCAACACCCTCATAAATAGTTACGCGGGCTTTGTTTTTCTTGAGGCTTTTCAATGAATTGATCATATCTGTTGAACCCGTTAGTGGCACTACCTTATCTTTATCGCCATGAAAAGCCCATATTGGAATTTTCCGGATCTTTTTTACCATCAACGGATCTCCTGCGCCGCATATTGGAACAGCCGCCGCTACAAGTTTGGGATAATGCATAACAAAATTCCAGGTACCATAACCACCCATTGAAGCACCCATCACATAAATACGTTTCTTATCCACAGACTCTTCTTTTACTATTTTGTCAAAGATTTCCTTTGCCAGTTTCATGGGTTGACTAATAGGAATATCTTTCAACATATATGAACCTTCTTTCCAGGGAACGTTCACCCATTGCTTTTTGATAGGGCATTGGGGCATAAGAATGATACACGGGTATTCATTCTGTACCTTTTCATCCATCCACCCTGCTATCCACGGGCGCAATTGTTTTAAGTTATCATCTCCCCTAGAGCCTGCACCATGCAATGAAAGTAACAAGGGATATTCCTTATTTGGATTATAGCCAGGAGGTAAAAACAACCTGTATGGCATTTTCATCCCGTTTTCATCTGTATATATGCAAGCTATCGTATTCTTTTCATAAAAAGCCCTATCATGTTCTGAAATACCATTATTAAGATGAGAATCAACTTTATCTAACGGTAATGTTTGCGCAAATGCTAGCTGCGCAAATAAACAAACAAAGAATACTATGAAGTTTCTGTTTTTCACAAATAAAAGTATATATAGGTACATCATCGAGTCTGTATTTTTTGAATAAAGGTTTGCGTATTTCAAGGCACTCCACTTTTAACCCGGATTATGTATTGGGGCATTGCAAGTACAATAAAACAAGGCATTACTGAAACGAGGCATCACTTGTCCCGATTACTTTCGGGAGCATCTCTCTGGTGAGTTGAAGTGATGCAACCAAGTGTCTTGTTTTAAAGTAATTTCAATGGGTAATAGAATTTCTAATGCATATGGCGGGTTTAAACTTTATTTACATGTATCACCAGCCGTTTACAATATGCATAGGTGGTAATTACTTGCCCAATTCATAACTTACAGGAATAGCAATATTACCACTTACATCTTTATCAGCAACGGCAACATAAAGCATGATGGGCTGGCCTTTTTCGTTGGTCAAAACAAAGGGACGCTCAACCCGTTTCGGTTTCCAGATAGTTGCATCTGAAAGGGTAAATTCCTTTTTCATAAATATTTTTCGTTCATCAGGCTGCCAGTCAACTCCATTTTCTGAATTAAAGAGTGCCAATTCACTTTTTCCTATCACATGACAAACCATATAATATTTATTCAATATTTCATCATACCATATACAGGCATCTTCGGTTTGGGCTTCGTCATATACTGGTTTTTGTTTAAAATCGAATGGGCCTTCAGGGTTATCTGCATTGCCAACTAACTGAATCCTGAACCACTTGTCGTACTTCATATCATCACCTTTCATAATCATTGTAAATTGATTATTACGGTAGATGACCGCCGGATTAACAGCTATGTTTTTGAATTTGCTATTGTCAGGTTTTACAACTGGTTTCCTGGAACGAACAAACGGTCCTGAAGGATTTTCGGCCATGGCTACGCCAATACATTGGCTATTCCTAATTTGTGTTCTGTTTTCTTTAAACCAAATACTGTCAGGATAGCTGGCTTTGTTATTTCCTTCCTTAAAGAGTTCCCTAATATTGTTAGAAATATAGTATAAGCATATTTTCCCATCGGCTACAATAGCATATGGATTATGCGCGTTGTTGATATCCCATCCCGTAGTTTTTTTGTTATGTAACACTACATTCACAAACTCGAATGGCCCTTCAGGTTTGGATGAAACGGCATGCGCAATCTCACTATACGTCATCCATCCATTAAACGTATACTTTTTGTTCCATCGGGAATAGTATGCATGATATGCTCCATTCCATTTAACCACAGATAATCCCCAAACATAATAATCCGGTTCTACCAGAATTAGTTCCGTTTTGGAATGATTAGAAAAACTATCGACAGCACAAGTTGGTAAAGTTGCAAACTTCAACTTTTTGTAATCACTTATTTCTTCATTATTGCGCTGGCTCGATGATGAAGCACGACCACAAGAAAACAAGATGGTGATGCTAGAAAAGAGTATAAATATTGTTGTTAGTTTCATATAATATTAGTTTAATTATTTGTCGAATGTGTCCAATGTCTAGTTAGTTTTTCCTCGTCTATTGCTGAACCACAATTTTTTGCGTCGCTGAAAAGGAGTCTCCTAATACTTTTAAGATATAAGTGCCTGCAGCCGATTTACTATTTTCCAAACAAAGTTTACCCGATCCTTGATCAAGTAAAACGTTCTCGTTCATTATCCTTTGCCCTGTAATATTTACGATTTCAACATTTACATTATTGGCATTCAAATATAAGCCTAATTGGAAATCAAGACAGCCTCCTTCTTTAACCGGGTTGGGATAAACCATAATGTCTGTATTCTTATTATAGTTTGTGTGTCCTATGCCCGAATTTACGTCTTCGTTTTCAAGTACTTCCAACATAAAGTTGACCATCTCGAATAATACATCTTCGTACTCTTCTTTACCTAAATTAAAAAAAGCATGCACTTCGCCGGGATAAATAACCGTTCTTGCTTCTCCACCTTCCGCATTGATTTTATCCGCAAACAATGTACTTTGAGTATAAGGTATAGTTGTATCTTCATCGCCATGCATTAAAATAGTTGCCGGGGGATGGTCTCTTAATTGAAATATGGGAGAATTAGCTTCGGCACTGGGATCTTCCTGGCCATAGCCATTCCATTGGCCAAAACTACCTTGGTCATTCACAAAGTCATAAACGCCATTAAAGCCAATAAATCCAATTACCGAAGGATATCGCTGAGCGGCTAATGCTGCCAAGGGCGATCCTGCAGATCCACCACTAATAAACACCTTGCTTAGGTCGAAATTATAGGTTTCAGCATTGGCAATAGCCCATTGGTATGCCGCATCTATATCTTCCATGGCTAAAGTAAAATTCCCGCTGGAACCTTTGCAGCGGTATGATATCCCTAAAGTTGCCATGCCCAGGTTTTTTGCCAGGTAGGTGCCATGCGGCGAATAGCTTGCAGCTGATGCCGATGATGTACCTCCGGACCAGCCTCCTCCATGAACCCAAATATGAATAGGTATTTTATCATCTCTTTGTTCTGGCAACACCAGGTATAAAGGCAGTTTATGTCCTTCTTGTGGAAAATCAACAGTGGCCATGGGATCGATTACTACAGTTTCTACACCATAGTTGTATTCGGTTTCTACCATAAAATTGTATTCTGACCTTGAAGCAATATCAAGTGGTACCCCATCCGTTGATATCAGACCTTCATCGATTTTTACTGTTACTAAAGCACCCTTGGGCCAGTCTTCATTACGCGAATAAGTCATTTTATTGTCAACTATCGTCCAACTGCCATTAGCTACGGTTTCACTTTTGTTGATAAAAACTTTGGGGTAAGAAGATGTAGCGTCGATATTTTGACTCATAGATAAGATAATGTCGGCAGATGCAACTAAGTTTGTTCTTTCTGCAGGAAGCACTTCATCCATGGTGAATTCTGACTTTACCAATTCAGGATAATCACTCATTAATCTATTTTGCACCGCCTGAAAATCAGCTGTACTGAGGGCGTCATCCATAATCTTTAATTCAGCTACCTCAGTATGATCATAGGTATATGAACCACCTAACTGATGCACCAGGTTTATTACATGATTATCCATATTATGCAGTATCTGCCCATCTATTTTTCCGGTTTTTAATAGGCTGGAACTATTGTCAAAATAACTATAGTTCCCGTTCTCATCCAAGCTAAAACCAAAATAGAAAAATTCATTTTCGGGCAGGTTGTTTAAAACCATATGTTTATATGCTGGTCTTCCGTATTGAAAGGCTATATCCCCATTCGCTTTTCGCACAAAGCGCAGACCCGAACAGTTATCCCAACTGTCATTCACTTTAAAGTTGCCCAAAAGTCCGGCTACCGTTCCCACATCACCAACTTTCCCTACATAAAAAACGGTAAACGAATGATCTGAGAAATAAGTACTCGATTCTTCAAGTTGGAGAAATGCCCCATCCTTGCTAAATCCAACATTTACTTTCCCGGGATAGGTTTCCTGCAATTGCTCACCCCCTAATTCCGGGTTGCTTTGTATGGCATCTCCAAACGCCTCTATTTGGTTTTCCCAACGGATTACCGCCCCAAGGTCATCCTCTATTATTCCCTGGTTATTTTTAAGCCATAGCAGGGTATTCTGACTCAGAATATTTGATATTGAAAATATAAGTACTAAAGTAAACGTGATCGAATGTTTCATTACGTATTTTTTATTTGGCAACCTCATATCGCAAAAACTTAAAACTGGCTGGTTGCTCCAGCTCAAATTTCAATTCACCTTTTTCATTAATTGTATCTGACCTTATTTCACCGGTTTCGATATTTGTTAGCTCTATCGTTTTATTTTTGAAAAACCTGATTGCGATTTCCTTTTTTGATTCGCTATTGTTTAGTTCTCTAAAAATCATCACATAACCGGTATTACCGCTAGGATTTACCCATTGAAACCCGGTCCAGTTCCCATTGTTTGGTTCATCCCCCAGCGGAAAAACATAACTATCGTACATCTCTTCGCGATAGTTTTTATAGGTCGCCAGCAAAGGTCTTATTTGATTTCTTGCCTCATCAGAATAATACTGTGTTTCCTGAAAGAATAAGGGGGTACCAACTAATCCAATGGCTACAGCATAAGGATGGTTGTGCAAATATGCATCACTCACCCTTCTATTGGTCTTTTCTATATTTTGAATAGAAGTTTGAAATTTATTGATGTTCG
This sequence comes from Saccharicrinis sp. GN24d3, assembly GCF_052400645.1. Classification (NCBI taxonomy): domain Bacteria; kingdom Pseudomonadati; phylum Bacteroidota; class Bacteroidia; order Marinilabiliales; family Marinilabiliaceae; genus Saccharicrinis; species Saccharicrinis sp. GN24d3. The sequence continues at coordinate 49,594 of NZ_JBQTGI010000003.1, read as the reverse complement.
TGTATTTAGATACATGCCAGATATCCCTCAAAACCAAATGCGGTATATAAACTACATTTTCCGGCTTATCGGGTTTGCGGTTTTCGAGATAGATACACCCATATTCACGGGCCCAGAAATAACCAAAACGGGGTGCATTTTCTGTTAAATCCCAATTTACTCGCACTTTATGGTCAGTATAGGCCACAAACTTTCTGATTTTACCGATAAGTTTCTCCATGTTGCTATGATTTCCCAAACTGGCAAAATCCAGTTTATAGGTTAAAAATCCAGCGTTATCATAATTCCATTTCAGGGATTCGTAGGTTACTGGCATCGCCGCTGCCCATAGTCCAATTTTCACCCCTGTTTCATTGGATTTAGCGACTACATTGGCCCATCCATCAGGATACCAGTCTTTGCGCAATGTCCATTGCTTGTTTTGCCAGCCATCGTCAATCTGCTGGATATCAATTCCCAGGTCAGCCTGACTTTCCAACTCACGTAACACATTAAGTTCTTTTGAAGCTTCCCGGCCATGGCCCGACCCCCATGTATTAGCCTGCACATATATATCCCGGTTCGGATCAACAGGATAACGCAAGCGATCGAATTGCTTCAATGCCAATTCACATTCATCCTGACCTCCTGCATATAGTATGCTCCATGATGCCCAGCACCATTTGTATTCATCTGCTGAAATTTCATAAGGAAACAAAGAGGTTCCTGTATTTCTCAGACCGCTATGGTCAATCAGGAACTCTCCGGTTTCCACTCCATACTGGTTTACGCATTTATGCGATTCTTTCACCATCATCACTCCTTTGCCATCTTTGTCGATGCGAACCATGTTAGTCCAGTTTACCTTTTCTACCTTATCAACATCCTCTACAGTAACTTTTTCTTTTAATATGGGTGTATCCGGCTTATTTCTGTGCTGCGTATCGTTATAATACCCCATGTAGGTGCGTTGGGTACCCGCAGTATTGACAGGTAGATAATCAACCCGTCCGGTTGCCATCCTTTTTTCGCCTTGAATAGGTTCTCCACAATCCAGGTATCCTACTAACGAATATCCCAATGGTTTATCAGCCCTTATTTCATCTAAACGTTCCAACGTGCCATTGGTCACTTCTATTTCGCGATCACCCTTTTCATAAATGAATATTTCTGAAACCTGTGCTTTATCCCCTTTTAACCTATCAAAAAAGATACGACAGGTTCCATCCATTAACGCTTCCGAGGGAAGATCGACGATGATTGTTTCATATTTTTTACGGCTATTTTTAAAATCAGGAAGCTTTGCGGATGAAACAACCTTCATATTGGTTTCTCCATCCACACTGGTAATGCGAACATCCTGAACGATTCCTTTACCTGAAAAATCCCACCAGGTAAAACCTAACTTATATTGTTTTTTCATTTCCAAACCTTTCGCATGAAACTGAACTGATGTTTCGCTCTGAAGGGTTGTTGTTATGCACCTCTCAGCAAAAGCACCGGCAGCATAATCGTTTTTTTTCAAGCCGCTAACAAGATCAAATTGAACATCTTCCCTCTTTTTCAAACCAGGTTTGCTGAGGTATTTATCAGCTTTACCTTTAATATAAAGTTGCGTCCTGATACCGGGAGCATCAGGATAAGCCCATATTACATATTTGACTGCACTTTCTACTTGGGGGTAATTAAATTCTGCTACAATCTCAATATGGTCAGATGTAAAATTCTCATCGTTAGATTTTTTAGCCGTCAGGCTTATCAATTTCCCTTTTGTGTTTCCATCGATTAAACCAAAGTAAGCCCAGTCTGCCTCAATTCCTTCTGGTTGGACCGTTGGTATTTCTCCATTTTTATAATCCCGAAAACTGACTGTTCGTAATCCAGCATCCGTCATTTTCCAAACTCGCTCAACCTTCCCGGTTGAGACAATAAGTTTATCTCCGCCGGTTTTCACTACCGCATTTTCAAACTTATAATCAATTACAGGTAACCGCTCCGTTTTAGAGCAAAATGTAAAAAGCAACAAAACGGAGATCGACAATAAGTTATTCCTGGTCTGCATCATCATAAATTGTGGATTACTCAAATTCTAATATTAGCTCTATGCCAGGTTCTACGTCATTTAGCATTCTTTCTTTTCCTTAAAGCCAGCGCCCTCGTTTCTAGTGGGAATTCACTATGCTCCGTTCTCACCTGTTTTAGTATTTCAAGCATCTCCTTTAGCTTTTCTGGCTCTTGTAATGCGAGGTTATTTGATTCAGCTATATCAGAGGAGAGATTATATAGTTCAGGCTCGCCTTCCAATTTCCAAACGAGTTTCCAATCCTTTTGTCTGATGGCCTGAATAGGGCCTTGACGTTCGTTAAACTCCCAATATAGAAATTCATGTTTTTGTTGGTTTTCCTTGTTACCCATCAACTCAGGAAGCAATGAGATTCCATTGATATCTTTGTGCGTAGGTTCAACCCCTGCCAAATCGCAAGCTGTTGGCAAAAAATCCCAAAAAGCTGAGGGGTGTTCACTTACCGAACCTGCTTTAATTTTTCCCGGATAACGAGCGATGAATGGAATGCGGATTCCTCCTTCGTATAAATCACGTTTTCCACCACGCAAGTCCCCATTGCTATTGAAAAACCTATCTTTCTTTTCATATTCAGGGCCATTGTCACTGGTAAAAAACACAATAGTATTTTCATCAATCCCATACTCTTTCAGCTTATCAAACAGTACACCTAAGTCCCTGTCCATACGCGAAACCATTCCCGCAAATGAGGTATTGCCTTCCGCATCGTTTTTATAATGTCCTTTGGTATTCATTTTGCGTTTGGGCCAACCCAAATTCAAATAAGGCTCTTTTGATTCCTCGGGAACTGTGATTTCTAAATGTGGAATGGTTAATGCCAAATACAGAAAAAAAGGTTGATCCTTTTCTTTTTGGATGTAGTTTAAAGCTTCATTTACAAACACATCGTGGGTATACTTACCTAGTTTGGTTTTAAAATCATTACCTTCAAGCAGGTAAATTTCATTATTCTGATATAAGGTATCCCAATAATAATGATGCGCATGACCATGTTTTTTGTAGCCTAAAAAATAATCGAAGCCATGCTCCGAAGGCATGTTGCTTTCGGTGTTACCTTCTGACAGACCCCATTTACCAATAATTGCTGTGTTGTAACCTGCTTGTTTAAGTTCGTTGGCCACCGTCAGCTCACTTGGCTTAAGATTAACTGGTTTGCCACTCTGTGTCCAAACAGGATTTCCTCTCACCGAAGCATGTCCCTGATCGTATCCGGTTAACAAACTGGCTCGTGATGGCATACATACTGTTGAGCCTGCATAATGATCTGTAAACCTCATGCCCTCGGCTGCCATTTTATCCAGATTAGGTGTCTTAATTTTAGTTTGCCCATAACAACCTAAGTCACCATAGCCCAGGTCATCCGCCATAATGAAAATGATATTGGGTTTATTCGTTTCTTTTTTTGCCTCAACGCTTTTACAACTTACGGTAAGTAAAATGAGTAAGACCGATATTACAACGTTTAGTTTCATAAATTTTTACTTCTTAATAATCATTTCATTTTGGCATATTATCTTACCTGTATCTTCCTTTGGAACATACCCTCCTCTGTAATAAAAAGAAGAATATATATTCCGGTTGACAATTCAGAAACCTGTATCTCTTCGTGTTCTATTACCTGTCCTGTTTTCAAAACTGTACCACTAATATTGATAAGTTTATAATGAATGTTACCTGGATACTGACCTACCTCAATATGAAGCATATCGTCAGCCGGAACCGGATAAATACTAACCGGATGGTCAAAATAACTTAAATCATGAACTGAATTTTCCTCCTCCCAGGTATCCACAGTGGTAGTAATAGTATATTTGTTTGAAGAATAAAAGCTCTCATCATTGGTGTTTTCTGCCTTTACAGTATAAAACCACAATCCAGGCTTTTCTTTGGGATTAAAGGTATGTGATGTTCCTGTAACACCCTTTTTAACCAATTCATAATCGCTATAAGCCTTATCGCTTCGGTAAATATTGTATGTTGCCCCGTAAGCATAATCCAATGAGTTTTCCCATTGAATAGTTAACTCACCATTAACTGTATTTTCCGATAATCTGACCTGATGAGGAGACACGGGTCGCATTTCGGTGGTTGTAGCTTCCAGCTCATTTGATTCAGCACTTTCACCATAACCATTGTAAGCAACAATGTTAATATAATAAGTTTGGCCAACCGGTAAATTGCTCATCCTAAATCCAGAAACATTACCAGCATCAATCGTGTTGGTATAAGCGCCTGATGAAGTTCCATATTTTATTTTATATCCATGAGCATCTGGTACACTGCGCCATAATAAAGTAATGATTCCGTCTAATCGGGTATTAGTGCGTCCGTTGGCAGAAACCAGAACCGGGGCATCAGCAAATGCCATCTTTGCATCCACCACATTCGATTTCACTCCTTCCGCCACACTGTTTTTACCCGCTACTGCAAAGTAATAAGTAGCACCATCGGTTAATCCGGTAACCGTGCCCGAATTGGTTTTTCCTCCTGAGATTTCAAGTGACTGACTCAAGTTTTCCTTATCACTACCATAATAGATTATATAACTGTCGGCATTTTCCTTTGTCCACCATTTTAAACTAACCTGACCACTATTAATTTTTACATCGTATATTCTGCTGGGCGACGGCGCTATATCCCCCTGGAACCATTCGATTCTATTCACACTATAAGAACGAATAATGATATTGTCACTTTCTTGCGTCTCTGCTTTTTCATTAATGTCTGAATTCTCAGTGGTTGCTTTATCTGATGCAATATAAGTTACCTCTACTTCTGAAGGTAAGGTTATCCCTTGCACATCCAATTTATGCAGCACACCTGACTTATTGGTTATTATTATGTACCTCTTTCCATTGGTTCCTTTAAAAACGCCCGCTGATAAGGCCGGAACCTGGGTAACAGCAGTATGCTTATTGTCTGCTTCCACCATTACATCACCAGTTATGGTGGATTGATAACGATAATCACTTTTATTAATTCCGTGATTAATAATACGGTGGGCTTTCCCTTCTACGCTTAAATAGTAACCACAAACCAGCTCATCCACTCCAGTTAAAGTGGTTCCATTATTGTAAGCAGCTTCCAGTTCCGAAGAATAATAATTATATGGATTAGCTGTGGATACATTGCTGTGTTTACCTAATAATTTAGTATTCGAAAACTCAGTCATACGTAAAATATATTCAGCCATATAAATGCCGGTCATCATGATCTTACTAGATACAGTATTCCAAGTTTGATATTCAGTGATATAAACAGGAATATCGTTTCCATAATTATCCAGAATGGATTGGTATGATTCAGTTCCTCCATAGTACATCCCCCCAACCAACTCTTTTACTGCTTCATCCATTGGTGTAGATGTATTTGTATTATATGCGGCATATGAATGCTTAGAGAAAGCATTAAAAAAGCGGGGTGAATAGTCTGCTATTCCTCTTGAAAAATCATTACCCGGATCGTCCCAACTGGCATTCGGAGCCATAACAGCGTCAGGCAAATAGGCTTTTATGGAATCCGCGATAGGGTGCATTTTTCGGGCAAAATCCGTACCGTCGTTCCAGAAATACGAACCCCGGTTAGGCAAATGAAAATACGGCTCATTGACAAACTGCCACATATCCACTTCTATATGATTGTCTTTACAGAATTTTGCAAACAAAGCTGCCTCCCACGGTTCTCCGATAAAACCCGACCACGTTACCACCAAACGGGAATTAATCTCTCCCAATCCCTGGTATAAATCATAAACTGTTTGCGGACCTTTGGCCTCTACCCTCTTATGACAAGTTACGTTTCCACTTGCTGTCTCTCCATCTTCAATCAATTGATCCAGGTCTTCAACTTCATACAAACCAATATTCATATTAAAAGCATTGTTACGTGTACCGGACATATATCGCAACCATCCTCCTCCAACGTCTTGCATAGCTTGTCTCCATTCGGGGTTCTTAAAGCTCCAGCCACTATCTGCCAAACGACTGTTATATCCGCTCAGTCCCTCAACAATATCATGTCCCTTGGCGTCATCCACCGTTAATGTGGCCACCTGTTTATTGGCGTCTAACACAAACTGACCGTTTGCATCCTGGATTTCTGATGTAGTAGCATCAATAGTTGCCTGTGAAGCATCTGGATTTTTCATGATATCTGCTGCAGCAACTAATGTAGCTTGGTACGTATCAAAAACATTTTCGGCATACTCTCCTGAACCGGTTCCTACAACTGCCTGTGATAATCGTTCCTGACCTTCAACCAGCGCAATCAGAAGCGCACTTCTTCCGGCTGGAATCACATAACCATCCATCGACAAATCATCAACCGTCCAGTATTCCGACTGGGCAGGATCGCCCCAACGATTTACACTAAACGTAAAGAAATGCTGGGTATCAAAGGTAAAATCATCGCTTATTTCCGATACTTTTAAATCACCGCCATTTACATCATCTCCGAAAATTTCCCGCCCAGCATAGCTGGTAAAGTCATCCTTTTTTACTAACACACCATCCTTACTTCTGGATATATCGCGATAAATACCTACCCTGCTTACCCGAGACTCACCCGCAACACCACTTCCTGCATGTGTGTATCGATATTGTTTAAGTACTATTTCATAACCAGAGTTGGGAGTGATATCGCAATATAATCCCATTGCTTTGTATCCAATAGAATTGGTATTAGAATTGGTTTTTAACCATATCCTGCCTCCACTGGTTACTCCGCTGGAATTAGCATTGACACTTATGTCGGAGGCTGACAATTGTGTTTCTCCGGAAATAACTGAACCCAAACTTGAATTCTCAAAATCGTAGCTAACCTTGAACTCAGGCAACTGCAAAATAGCCACATAGTTTCCTTCAATCTCTACCTTATCAATATACCAGTCAAATTCATCATTGGAATTAGATTTCCCTCTGGCAGCAATCCAAGCAGAAACATAGTTGTCGCCACCGGCTGAGTTTACACTCCCCCCGGGCAAAAAAGTATCAGAATGATAGGTATCATAAAAAACAATGTTCCCTGTGGATTGATCGGAATTGGAGGTCACCGGCGTTGACCCATTTAGCGTACAACCAATTCTAAACAAATAAGTTTGAGATAATCCTGTAACACCGGCAATGCTGCTTCTTTGGGTAACCGTTATTTTGCTAACTTTAATGGTATATCCTGACTTTGGTTTGATATCGAACCGAGCAAAAGTATTCGTATAGTTGGTTGCATTGTTGTTAACAATATGACTTTGATAAGCAGATGTCCCTCCATCATTTACTGTGCCTATTGAGGTTAGTTTATTACCTCCCATAACTGACAATTCGGGTGTAACCACATCAGCACCCGTTACCGATGCGCCCATATTCGATGAAAAATCGTATGTTACTTTAAACGTACTCTGTGCAAATGCCATTATTGGCATAATCGCTAAAAAAATATGTAGAAATCTTTTCATAAAAATTAAAACCCTTTATCAACTTACTAAACAAAATTAACGAATATTAACAGGGATACTTCACACACAAACGCCATTTCTCTTTATCTATGATTCATTTCTAATTTCTTTAAAAATTATAATTCATTTACTGTTGTTCATCAATCACATAACTAGCTAAAGCATTTATTACCTGCCTCATGATGTTGGTCGGAAAAAGTCTGGCTTAATAGATAAAGCATATGCCGATGAAAGAAATGCCACACACTGTTAACCCTTTAACACGGATTATGGACTCGAACTTCGTCATGAACATGGATAGGGTAATTATTGCTATGAATGAAAGCAGTACCAAAGTTTACTTTGAAAATGGTGAGTAAAGCAATGATGTAATAAATAAAACAAAGCTTTACCTGACCGAGGCATACCCTCGAAATCCTCCGTGAGGTAGTCCCATCGCATTACGGGAGCATCATTCTGGAGCGTTGAATCAAGTTAATGAAACGCCTTATCTTGAAGTAGTTTTCAACAACTTCTTTAATATAATGCCCGGTTCTTTGTGTCCGGCTATAATCAAACCCTGCACAGTTGCTTTTGCCTCTTCAATTCGAATAACAATCGCCTCATCTATAATGTCCCGTCCAAGGGGAAGTGAAAAGCCCGGATGTACTGTTTTTCGATTCTGACAACAGTAAATTTCATCTTAAAGCAGGGGGTGAAAACTCCGAAATGAGCAAGAATTCATCATCTACGATGCTACCGGAAACACCCTTCAAGATGTGGCGGCTACTGTCTTTTTCTTTTTCGGTTTTTAATGAGCTCGCCCAGTTGGCAAAATTATGTTGCAACATACTAATAATTCATCTGTTATTATTCACCATTCAAAATTCGTAGTTTATGGTTGTATTTCTACACCTTACAATCCTTCATATTCACGCTTAAATATTCTTGAATTATATTTCTCCGGATTGGAAATTTCTTTTTTTAAGAACTTTAGCCATATAAATCATGTAGCCAACACGTAATTTATTTATACATTTGATTGATTTCTTTATTGATTTTTAAACCATAATTACGAACTCATGCAATTGAAGAATTTGATCTACACTGTTTTAATTTTCCTCAGCCAAGTTATTTCTGCTCAAAACCATTGGGAAAATCCAGAATTTTTTAAGCAAAACCGCGAAGAGGCCAGAGCTACCTTTTACACTTTTGAATCGTTGGATAAAGCGTTGCAAAACGATATCAATCAAGCCGATTATATTAAATGTTTGAATGGCAAATGGAAATTCAACTATGTTGGAAAAGCTTCCGAACGCCCGCTCGATTTTTATAAATCATCTTATGATGTGAACGAGTGGGACGAAATTCCTGTACCCGGCAACTGGGAGATGTATGGATATGGATTCAAAAATTACAAAAACTCCAAATACCCTTTTAAAAAGAACCCTCCATATATTGACGATAATTACAGCCCTGTTGGTTCCTATGTCACTTTTTTCGATATGCCGGAAAATTGGCAAAACAGGGAAATATACATTCAGCTAGGTGCTGTGAAATCCGGGTTCGACATTTGGATAAATAACCATAAAGTAGGTTACAGTCAGGATTCTAAGTTGCCTTCCGAATTTAATATCACCCCATACCTGCAACCTGGTAAGAATAAGTTATCGGTACAAGTATTCCAATTTACCGATGCCAGTTATCTGGAGGACCAGGACTTTTGGCGATTATCAGGAATTCAACGCGATGTATTTCTGTTTGCTCGCCACAAAGTGCATATCCGTGACTTTTTTGCCAAATCGTTGTTGGACGAAACCTATACCGAAGGTGATTTTAGCCTGAAAACGGAATTAGTAAATCATTCTAAAAAGAAATCGACAATAGAACTAAGCTATCAACTAATGGATTCCGAAGGGAACACCCAACTATCGGGCATTTCCAAAACAATATTATCACCTAAGAAGAGTGAATGGCTTCAGTTTAAGGGACACATTCCGAATGTTAAAAAGTGGTCTGCGGAAAATCCTCAACTGTACACCTTACTTCTTACCTTAAAAGATAAAAAAGGAACAGTAACGGAAGCTACTTCCGTGAAACTTGGTTTCAGAACTTCCGAAGTAAAAAACGGACAGTTATTGATTAACGGCCTACCGGTGTTGTTGAAAGGAGTGAACCGACACGAACACGATGCCTATCACGGCCATGTTGTTAACCGGGAAACCATGATAAAGGATATCGAAACCATGAAACGTTTCAATATTAATGCCGTCAGAACCTGTCATTACCCGAACGACCCGGAATGGTACAAGCTTTGCGATCAATACGGCATTTATGTCTATGATGAAGCCAATATAGAATCGCATGGGATGGGGTATGAACCGAAAAATACCCTGGCCGAAAAACCGGAGTACAAACAAGCCCATATCGAACGGGTAATGAACATGATTAAGCGCGACAAAAATCACCCTTCCATTATTGTGTGGAGCATGGGTAACGAAGCCGGAACCGGCCAAAACTTTTTAGAGGCCTACAAAGCTGCCCATGCTTATGACGGCAGCAGACCTGTTCATTACGAAAGAGCCGAGCGAATGACTGACATTACCGAACGACATACCGACATTAAGGGAGATATGTACCGGAGAATCGAAAGCATTGAGAACAATTGGGTCGGCACCGACAAAACACGTCCTTTTATCTGGTGTGAATATTCTCATGCCATGGGCAACAGTAACGGCAACTTTAAAGAATACTGGGATCTGGTTCATAAATATCCTCAGGTACAAGGTGGTTTTATTTGGGATTGGATGGACCAGGGCCTGGTTAAGACACATGAAAACGGCAAACAGTTTTGGGCTTATGGCGGCCATTTCGAACCTGAAGGAATGGATCATGACAACAACTTTTGCATGAACGGGATTATTAACCCGGATTGGACACCCCACCCAGGTATTTTTGAAGTTAAAAAGGTTTATCAAAATATAAACTTCAAAGACTTTAATCTGGATAACGGAGAAATAACTGTTCAGAATGACTTCTTCTTCAAAAATTTAGATGCGTATTCCATTCATTGGGAATTAATTGAAGATGGCAACCCTGTTTTATCCGGTCACATAAGAGCCAATGATATAGCGCCACAATCAAAAAAGGTTTTTAAGCTTCCTTTGGGGCACTCAGACCTGACTATCGGCAAAGAATATTTTATCAACTTTTATGCTACCCAAGCTAATTATCATCCATTACTACCCATTGGTCATCAGATAGCTTCTGAACAAATAGCCATATCAGGTTTTAAGTCACCTGACCTGAAAACCGGTTCAAGTGCAAGTTTAAAAACAAAGGATACGGAAAATCAGCTTATTGTGATGGGAGATCACTTTAACCTGACTTTTGCTAAATCCTCTGGAGCAATTATTTCTTACCAAATTAATGGACAAGAAATAATGAACTCCGCTTTAAAACCCTCTTTCTGGAGAGCACCGACGGACAACGATTTTGGGAACAAACTTCAGAAAAGAGCTAAAGTATGGAAAAGAGCGATGTACAATGCGTCTCTAAAAACATTTACATCTGAGATGAAAGACAAGAATTCCTTTCTTATAAAAACAACTCACCATTTACCCGATGTTGAAGGAATAGTAAAAATGGAATATCAGGTTTATGCTTCTGGTCAGGTGGATGTTTCCTATGCTTTTAAAGCGGAAAAAGATAAGCTTCCTGAAATACCACGAATTGGCATGAAAATGCAATTTAAAAAGGAGTTTGAAAATCTGCAGTATTACGGAAAAGGTCCATGGGAAAATTATTGCGACCGAAACACAGCCAGTTTTGTTGGCCTGTATCAATCAAAAGTAGCTGACCAATACTATGCCTATAATCGGCCGCAAGAGAATGGTCACAAAACAGCAACCCGTTGGTTACAATTAATCAATCATACCGGACTAGGTTTAAAAGTTATTGCCCAGGAACAACCTATCGAGTTTAATGCTTTACATTACAGCACCGAAGAACTGGATCCGGGTGAGGATAAACAACTTCGAACACCAGCGGACTTAAAAGAAGGTGATTTTGTAGAGTTACATATCGACCATAAAATGATGGGTGTTGGCGGGGATACCAGTTGGGGTGCCAAACCGCATAAACCTTATATCTATTTTACGGACAAGGCGTATAATTATAGCTTCAGTTTGATGCCAGTAATTCAGTAATAATTTTAAGGCCGTTTCATTTAAACGGCCTTATTTTTTATTCCTAAAAGTTTCCCTTGTAAAATGTTGGGGTAAAATTATCCGAGAGCTGTCATTCGGAATTTGAATAGTTCTTTATTGTCAGCAGGCATCAGCCGTCCGGATTGCTATCGGAATAGAAAATCTAACATTGCCATGTTTAAGTAATCATTCAGATTTTGTTGATCGAATTGGTATTTCGGTGAAGTCGAATGACAATTTTGGGATTATTCATGAGCGGCTAACAGCATTACCTCTATAGTTTCAATCTATTTTATTATTGTCCATTTTACCTCTTATTCCATTTCTCAGGTATCTAATTTGGGTTTTCGGATGGTAATTGTGCTTCTACTTCCTGCCTCCAGTGTTCTAATAACAAGATCAGCCCCTTTGCTTTTTGAGGTTTTATCCCGGATTATGCATTAGAACTTCGTCATGAACATTGAAAGTGCAATCTTACTAGGTTTTCATCGTTATGGTGAGTTGAAGTGAGGCAGCGGAGTGTCTTGTTTTGAAACAATTTCAATGTGTAATAGATTTTCTAATGCATATTGCGGGTTTATAGGCAATAGATTATTGCTTTCTCCGATATTGTCTTTTACACGATAAAGCACACAGGAATCATCTTTATACTTTTGAATCAACTTAAAATCTCCTTTTCGCACAGCACTATTTGGCGTAGATCCTTGAATATAGCAATGGGGATAATGCCAAAACATGGCTTCTCTTTATAACTCCATTCCCCTCTTTTAACCAGGCAACCAAACTCGTCCATGTTAGGTTTTACTTCCCGAGGGATGCACAGCCCTGCGAGTTCGGCCAGCGCGGGGTAAAAATAGGGAGCAATGACAGGCTGGTCACAACGCTCCCTTTCGTTTCGCTTGGAGGTAAGAAAATGATAGGAAGAACCCTCACTCCTCCTTCGTATATATTTCCTTTACCTGCGCATAATGGGTGGTAATTGGTTTTGTGGTTATTCCTCACCAATTCGCCATTATCATTTAACTTTTAGGTTTTTATGCGGCGGCAAACTAAAAATCGATTTCCCATTGGTATTTACAAACCCTTTAACGGCATAGGTCCTGCCTTTTTTAAATTTGTTTTTAGGAATACCAATAGTAAACGCTCCATCTTCCACCGCTGTTGTTTCATACAAATCTTCCTCAACATTCAGATAGGAGATATCGCTTACTGAAATTCCAAACCTGACATCACCGTCCAATTTAATATTGGTGAAGCTTACCGTTACCAGGTAAACCTGTTCTTCTTCTTTAATATCTTTTACCTCAATTACTATTTGGTTGTCGCGTTTTATAATAGTGGCCGTATTCGGGTAGAAATCACATTCACCATCCGTATTATATGATTTGACGGTATAGTAGTAATTATCTCCATGTTCAACAGATTCATCCAGGTAAGAATTTCCTATGATATCTTCCGCTAAGACTTCCAACTCATGCAATTTTTCACCCCTGTAAAGCCTGTATTTTACGTCAGGATTGACAGTGTCCTGGGCTACCCATTCTAAAAATATGTTACCTTCCTTTGTTTCTTTTGCTGAAATATTTCTTGGAGGGAACGGCAGATTCTTTTTACAGATTACCATTTGCACATCAGACTTATCGCCAACACCCAATCCATTATAAGCAAAAACACTAATTTGATACGGAACGTCATACTTTAATCCTTCAATACGGTAACCGAAAACATTTTTAGCGTCATACTCGGTGATATTCTTCCCATCGTCCACAAGTACCCTGTATCCGCTTGCATTTTTAACACTCTCCCACATAACGGTTATGGTTGTATCTCGCCGGGCCGTTTTAAAAATGGCAGGTTGTCCGGGCATTGCGTATTTCAAATGAACCAAAGGCGACAAAGAACTTTCTCCTTCATTGTTATACGCCTTAACCGCAAAGTAATAATCCTTCCCAACCGTAACGTTTGATATGGTTGTACTGGTGTTATTCGATCCGGACAGCTCCAGTTCGTTTTCAAGCCTATTCTCATCTGTTCCGTATACCACCTTATATCCGTTGGCAATATCCCGCTTCCACCAGGTTAGCGCAATGCCTTTCTCTACCACCTTTGATTTATAAATCCGCGGTGCGGCAGGTGCATATTTATCCTCCGATTCCCACATGATTAGGGTTACTGAATAAGGTCGGATTTGAATATCCTTGCTTTTCATCTCCTCTTCATGAACAGGAATATTTTTGTTTTCTGCCACTTTGGAATACATATACCTGCACAATACTTTTTCTTGAAGTCGACTGTTGTCGCGATATATTTCCAAAGGGAGATTTTGGGGTGAACGATTGGTGACAATTAAGTAATCATGACCATTGATCCCTTTAAATGCCCTGGCATATAAACCATCTACCTGTTCGTTTTTTAAACCGTTTACTTTTACATTATTTTCAATAATGGTATTCCAGGTATACACACTATTGTTGGTCGCCTCATGAATCAATTCTATCGCCTTGCCTTCGTCATCTTTTCGGATGCCCGTCCTCAATTCGTCGGTATTTATCTTCTCACCTTTCTTATAGGCTTCCCGAATAACATTGTTTAAGTTTTTTCCCGGCCAGTACTTGTTACTTATTTCGTGACTGCCGATATAAAAAGCGTTGGGGTGTTGCAATTGACGTAAAGTATATTCCGCATTATAGATAGCGGAAACAATCCCATTCAAAGGTTTGTTCCAAACACCAAACTCCGTAATCATCAGCGGAACTCCATCCCAGGTATAATCCTCGATTTCCTGCATGGCTGCCGGAGAGGTTGCTTCGATAACTTTGGTATTTACCCTTTTGAACCCTTTTTCAAAGGGCTCATTGCCTCCCACATGCGGTGCATAAGAGTGCTTGGAGAAAACATTCCAATAAGCCCCGTGTTCTTCCTGGTATTGATGAATTTCCTTCATAAATCCCCAAATTCCGTCCCAGGTGCAATTTAACGCCAGCTTAGCATCCGGGAATACTCCTTTAATAGCATCAGCATAGGGTCTCATCTTAACCGCATAATCGTAGCCGTCATTCCACCAATAGCGATCCCTATGCGGGACATAAAAATATGGTTCGTTACAAAACTGCCATGCTTCAACTTGTATATTGTTGTTTTTACAAAATCGCGCTAATTCTTTGGCCACTTGCGGGGTTTCCGTAAAACCATTGATTGTTACGATCAGCTTGCCTCCTACTTCCCCCAGTAACTCATATAAATCGATCAATCGATGTGGCCCTTTGACCTGGGTAAATTCGTAACCTGTAAAATATGCCTTTTGATGATCAAACATCATGGCATAATCCTTATCGTACAATCCTGTAGCACTGTTAAAAGCATCTCCCATCGTTCCGGAAAAATACCTTAACCAGCCCGGTTTTAAACCATGAACGGCTTTTCTAAAATCGGGATGCGAATAACTCCATACTTTGTCTGCTATTCGCACATTAAAACCACTACAACCTTCTTCTAATTCATGACCTTTTGAAGTGTTAATTATAATTTTTGTTTGGGCAGATAATTTCCTGCAAAGCAAACATGATTGAATAGTATTAAACCCGATAATAAATGCTAATACTAACGTAAAAAATTTCACTTTTTTCATAATTGATTTTAAATATTATCCTTAAATTCAAAAGTATACTATTCAATACCATTATGTTATAAACATACCTACATTATATAGGATTTAAAATCAATTATTATTACTTTAAATGCATTTGATATGAATTATTATTCACTCTTATCTTTCAAAGACTTTTGTTTGTTGCGGAGGTCTAAATTCAGCAACAACATACACAAGAAGTAATATTGTTGATGAATGAAAACAAAAAACTTTTTAACTACCATAAAATTCTTGGATCAAGTTCTGAAATTTAATTTTGCTCTCACTTCTTTAGTTTATTGCGCTTGTAAGTTTTGGAAATATTAAGCAGAATTACCCATCAATAGAAATCGTAGTCATTTGTACACTCCATGGAGAAATTCATGTTAAAACTCTTTTTAACCCGCAATATGCATTAGAAATTCTATTACCCATTGAAATTACTTTAAAACAAGGCACTTCGTTACATCACTTCAACTCACCAGAACGATGCTCCCGAAAGTAATCGTGACAAGTGATGCCTCGTTTCAGTAATGCCTTGTTTTATTGTACTTGCAATGCTCATGACGAACCTCCAATACATACTCCGGGTTTAAACTTTTACAACAGATCTTTCTTCATTCTTTCATTCCGTACAAACCACAGCCCTATTTATATCCTGGCTATATTTTCACATGCAACATTGTTGTATTGAAAACAATTTGGCACAATCAGTTGAAACACTCTTTTTACATTGACACCCGGAAATCTATACACTAACTTGGATTCATTATTCCAATTAAAAAATTAGGAGGAGAAA
The DNA here is from genome assembly GCF_052400645.1 of Saccharicrinis sp. GN24d3. Classification (NCBI taxonomy): domain Bacteria; kingdom Pseudomonadati; phylum Bacteroidota; class Bacteroidia; order Marinilabiliales; family Marinilabiliaceae; genus Saccharicrinis; species Saccharicrinis sp. GN24d3. Next base: position 33,469 of record NZ_JBQTGI010000003.1, on the reverse strand, counting down.
CAATGGCTTTAAGAAGAATTTTTCCAATGAGTAACAACTACTTCCAGGGCGCAGAACAGGGAATATGTACGGTGGCTTCCTTGCAGTGGGCAAAAAAGTGTCTGAAATTAGGTAGAGGCTTAGGCAGCTTTAACGAACTGCAATTAAGTGGACACCAAATGAACGCGCTAATGGCCGTATGGCGAAGGTATGATAACTCCCCTGCTGCCCAAACCTTAGGCATGGGACTTAGAATAGTGGGCAACGACCGTGCTGTTAACCAGTTTATTGATGTGCAACGTTTTGTAAACCTAAGCGCGTCCAAGACTTGCATTTTTTGGACCCACAACCATACTATGGGTTACCGTGTATCCACCCGACACGGCAGGGAATGCGAATTCTTTGATATTGAAGACGGACTGTGGGTGGCGGATAACGATACCGAAATAAGACAGGTCGTAATCCAGAATTATGGAGCAGCAATAACCGGTATGCGGATCGTTAGTTTGTAACCTTTGACCTTAAAGGAAACCTGTACCATGTTGGTGATATGGTTCCCAATGGCAAGCTTGATATGCCTCGTAAAGGAAGTGGTAGTAGAGGTCAGATATTACGAAAAGTATGGATATATAAAGGTTACCACTCGGTGACATTGCCTAAATGGATAAAATAATATCAATGACAGACTTGGGCTGGATTTAATATCCTTTTTCCCAATATCCTGCCAAAAAATGGAAGTAATTGGAGGATTTCTCAACCAGAGAATAAATCTATACCACCAGCGAAGATATTCATGCCGCCAGAGAGGAATGATCACCCGCCCGATAAAGGTTTTTACCCGCCAGTTGGAACTTTTTTGTCGCCAGAGAAAAGGTGTCGGATGCCAGAGAGAACTTTTGTGCCACCCGTGAAGCGTTTTAGACGGTCCGAGAGAAAATTTGTACGACTTGAGAAGAAATATTGCTGTTAATATGTAATACCGATTGGTTAATGAACTGAGCGTTAAATTTGCTTCGCATTTAACGCTGTCATTAATCCATCGGCATAAAACCCAGTGCTAACTTCATAGTTAAAATGGTATAACTTTTACATCTAAAGCAGAAACATTGTCACCATTGTATTTGCCTTAATTTCAAGCTACATCACAACCCTTTAACAAAAATCCCGCTGTCGTGCAATTGTATCGTGTGACTCAAATAGAGTTAAATACAAAAACATTTACATTATTACGCATTAAATTTCCAAGCTCAACTCTTCATTATGTATTTTGCCAAGTATGATTAATTATCAAACAAAAGCTACATCATTTATAATAACAGCTTCTGTTTTAAGTGTCTAAATCACACGATGCAATCGTGCGATAGCGAGGGCTCAAAGATAAATTGTTATTATAGAAAAAGCTCGGATTACAAATCCGAGCGAGCTGGGCGAGTAGAGAAAGATTAAGATTGCTCTATTATTATTTTATCCTTTGTTCCTGTACTTAATACATTTGTATTATTTTGATAAATATAATACAGGAGATCATCAAATTTTTTACCTTCGGGAGGTATACATGACGACAAATCACAATCAAAAAATGTAACAAAATCCCCAAAGGTCGCTTCTTTAAAATCGACATCTACTAATGTTTTATATGTACTTTTATTTGTATCATAAATACCATTAAAGCTAACATTTTCTATCTTACCAACGAATTTACATTTCTCAAAACTACTGGCATTAAAATTAATATTTGCTATTGTACATTTATTAAATATACAATCTGAGAATCTGGTAAAATTAAATTCTTTACCCTTGAAATTACACTTTTCAAAAACGCAATTCTTATAAATGCCGTCATTACTTCCTAATGTAGACTTTGATAAATCCAATTTTAAAAACTTACAATTATTGAATAAACTTTCAAAAACTTTAGTCCCTTTAAAATTTGATTTACTGAATATGCAATCATTAAATTTAACTTTCTGAAATACAGCACTGTTAAAATTTATTTGTGAGAAATTTAAGTCATTAAACTCTTCTTCAACAATTCTTGTTTTCAATTCCCACTTTTTTTCCATATACAAATTATACTTTGTTAAATTTTATATAAACTTACCAAAAAACTCCTGTACCTTCACCAAATTGTTTATCATATTTTTTTTGATGCGTACCTCTTTCCCAATCTTTTTCAGTTGTTAAATCCCAATATTCTTCAGTTTTAGGATCATAAACATCTGGTCCGAATTCTCCACGGGATGTTGTACTTAAATGACTAAGTTCTGGATCAGCATCTACTTTCTGCTTAAATTTGGTATCAACTTGAGTTCCCATATATAACCGTTCCTTTTTTTTAGCCATCATTTCATGATGTGCCTTGACCTCAGCTTTCTTAGCTTTTTTAGCCATATCCTTTGATCTTTGAATTGAAGCTTGTTGCTTAGGAGTGAGTCTTGCATCCCGTTTGGCGGCTTTAGCGTGTTTACGTAATATTTTAGTTGTTTCACAGCTTAGACCGGAGGGATCTATAATTTGATTAACATCATTTACATAAGCATAAATATTCGGATTATTACCTGCCAACCCTATCGGATCCTGACTCACATACCCGCCACTCTGCGGATCATAATACCTAAACCGATTATAATACAGTCCGGTTTCAATATCTTCATATTGTCCGGGGTAGCGGAACGGACAGGCATCCCTGCGCCCTTTCAAATTTAATAAATCTCCGTATATAGAGGTGTCCGCAGTCCAAATTTGTTTTCCGTCGGCATCAAACATTTGGGTGGGGGTACCTAAATAGTTGGAGATAATGCTAAAACGTTCCTCTCCCACTAGCTTGGCCACAGTTGCAAAACTTTCAGGTTCAAAAACCCAGGTTGTTACAGCTGATGGTGGCCCATTGGCAGGTGCGTTTGAAATTAGTTCTTTAGCTTTATTTATGCTTTCCGGACCTTTTGTTGAATAATCTTGTTTTGTTTCCTGTTGTATTGCTGTTTCAACCCATTCATGTAACGGCACGTTACCGTCCCAAACCCAACGGGTGGTTTTGTTATGGAATGTTTTGGAGAGTCTTCGTCCCAGGGCATCGTAGGTAAAGCTTACCTCATAACCATCGGGTCGTATTACTTTGGCCAGCATACCGGAGGCATTCCACTGGTATAACCAGACTTTACCACTGGCTTCCGTTTTTTTAATGAGGTTGCCTTCGGCATCGTAATCGTAGGTGGTACCCATGGCTTCCAGCAACTGTCCGGCCGGACCGTACTTCCTGTCTTTTTGATCCTTTGCTTTAAACAAGTTGCCCACGGCATCGGGCATGCGGAACTCAAATGAGCCATCGCCATATTGTGCCCCGGCCAGGTTACCCAATGCATCATGATCAAAGGAGGTGGTTCCATGGTGGGCATCGAGAATTTTACGCAAACGGTCGTTTACGTCCCACTGGTAACGTTTGTCCATAAAATTACCACCTGAACCACGTATAATATGATGGATAGGTCGCCCCAGTTTGTCACGCTTGGTGATACTGCGTATTCCCCCCGGCAAACTACGTTCAATTTCCAAGCCCATCTTGTCGCGGTTAAAAACGGCATTCCATGTTATCCCATCACCTTGTTGGGCACCCAAATGTTCCACATCGCCCATGGCATTGCGGGTAATATCGATATTGGCACCTAAAGAAGAAGTTAATTTGGTTCTTCGTCCAAGTATATCATAAAAAGATGCTACCTCAAATTCACCCTGTACTTCTCTGCTTACCTGTCCGAACAGATCCCTTTCAAATTGTACTTTCTGATGTTGGTTTTCAGCTCCAAGTAATTCCCCATCACCCCGGTATTCATATTTTTCATTGGTTTCATCATGGTAGTTAACCCGGGTCACACGTCCTGCCGGATCGTACTCATATTTAGTCCACTTTTCCTCTGGCCGTTCAACTTTAATGACTTGTCCTGCCGTATCGCGATAATAGGTTCGGGTCAGTTGATCAAAACCGATTTCCTTAAATACATTTCCCAATGGATCTAACTCGAAGCGATATACCGAACCTTGCTCGTTGGTGATTCCCGTTAACTGATCTTCGGTATCGTAATGAAATTTAACTGTTGTACCTGCCTCGCTTCTCGAAGCCAGTCGGTTCATCCCTTTGTAAGTAAATGCCACATCATGTTGCTTGTCTTTGGCTTGCAGCACATTGCTTTCTCCATCGTATTTGAGTTCGCGGGTATTACCGTCCGGCTCTTCTACTTTTATCACCCTTCCCAGTTCATCAAAGTAACGTCGCTGAATGTTACCGTTGGGATCGGTAACGGTTATACATCTCCCAAGAAAATCGTAATCCCATTGACTTTCACCTCCATCCGGCGTTACCAGCTTCGAAAGGTTGAGCCACTTGTCGTAATCCAGCCTGGTATTGTTTCCTGCCGCATCGGTGACCATATTTAAAAGTCCTTGCCAATAGTTATATTGCGTGAAACGGTTTAGACAGTCTTTCCGCTGAACAAGGTTACCGTATTTATCATATTTCCATTGCCATTTACCACCAACCGCATCAATTGCTTCAACCAGTTGATCCTCCTCATCAAACTCCATGGAAATACCAGCTCCATCCGGAAGTACAATAGAAATTTGGTTACCCCTTTCATCGTAAGCGTACCCGGTCGTCCTGCCTAATTCATCCAATTCCTCGGCTACCTCGTTAAACTCGTTGTATTTAGTGTATGAACTGTTACCTAAAGCATCTATTACCTCAATCACAACCCCTTCGGAATTGTAATAGTGATGGGTTTTGTGGCCGAGGGAGTTTTCAACAATGGTCATGCCGTCCCCGGGAAAATAAGTCAGTTGATGATCATATATCCCATCATCCCCCCAGGTATGAATGCAATGGGCATTTTCATCATTGCCTTCATATTCGAAATAAAAATTCAAACCATTACGGTTGGTTTCTTTTATTAAAAGATGGTTTTTATAATCATAACAGAACGATTGCTTCAACGCATCATCCGCTTTGATTAAATCGCCATATTTATTGTAGTTGTACGAAACCAGTAATATTGTTTCATCTTTTTCATTGGGATGTGGCCCATATATTTCCCGAATGCGATTTTCTTCATCGCTTATTATCTGCAATTCTCTTCCCGCACTATCCATAACCTGTTCCAGGTTCCCCTTATAATCATACGTAAAGCTAATTTTGTGTTTATTGCGGTTTCCGACGGAAACCAAACGATAAATATCGGGCGAAGAATTCAGTTTTTTAAAGATTAACCATAAACCGGACTGATCCTTTAAAATATATCTTTTCCCATCATTAATCAGTGTCAGTTTTTCTTTTCTGTTAAAATGCCGATCGCCTTTTTTTAGGATTGGAAATTCGGCCATTCTGCCATCGGCCAACCGCACAACTGTTATTTCTTCTTCCCGGTCGCAATATAGCGCCAAGTCGTAGCTATGATGCCAACCATGACCCATAGGGCCTTCATACATCGATGTAGTAAAATAAACTCTTTCCCAGGAGAATGGTATTGGTCCGGGCAGTTGAATATCGGTATGTTCCGTAAATACTTTCCCTGTCGCAATGTCTACCGGGTGACCGGTAACCGAACAGATACCCCGATGAACTTTATTGCGAACACTGGGAGGAACGCCCAGCTTGTCCATTATCTTATCAGCAGCTTTATGAAGCTTGTCCGAAATTTTCTTCATCCGCTTGCTGCTTTTCTGCATTTTACGGAGTTTCCCGGCCAGCTTACCCAAACCCGCCATTCCCAGTTTCATCCCCACCGCCATTAAAGAGATTGTAGGTGCTCCACCCACAAGAACAGGTGCACCGGCCGGGATGGGCGTCACTATTGAAGTTGGCAGCATCAGTCCTCCTCCCCCGCCTTTTTTGCGCGGTGGAGGTGGCATGCCAATACAACTACAGCTTAAAACGGGTAACGACAAATAAGAAAAGGGTTCATCTTCGGCCAACACAGAGGAACTACCCATATATGCTTCACCTTCATTCCCTATGGGTTTAATGAAGGTGCCACCCATGGGGATGTGAAAAACAATGGAAGGAACACTACTCCCGGAACCTGCTTGTACCCTTGGCACTCCGTTTACATAGACCGTAGAACCAATCACCGGAGCATAATCTGCCGGGTCCATAAAAAAACCAACAAAAGGATGGGGGATCGGAACAGGAGGAACGGGTCCCGGAGGCTGGATCATATGGACATCCACTCCCATAACAGGGTCGAAATGTTTGGCTGCAGGCATCATACCACTTCGAGTTTTTCGGTCCAGTTTTCACCCACCAGGTGTATCATCCTTTCCTCTATTCTATCCACCTGATCGGCATGATCGGTTCTGTTTGCCAATAACTTTAATTCGTATCCTACAAAAGGGAGCGTGCTACTTTTGCGGAGCTGTTCATCCAACTTCTCCCCTGAATCCAGGGCCTTTGCGTAAGCCTCCCAAGCCGCATCATATTTCTTTAACCGGGACTGGCAATATCCGGCCATACGCCAGGCTTCCATCTGATTATAAAAGTCTTCTGTTTTAATGGCAAAAGGAATGGCCCGCTCATATGATTCAAGTGCAATATCAAATTTCTTCGCACCAATCATTGCCGAGGCTTGCGAAAAGAGTGTAGTTACGGCCAATTTACCACTAGCTATATCACCTTCCTTAAAAGCGTCTTCAGAATAGGTAAACGCTTCACCGTACAAATCATACGCTTTGTCGTAATCGCTTTTCCCTAAGAATGCTCCGGCTGTAGCCATTTTTACGGCCACCTTCATATGAGGCCATTTGTTTTTATCGGCAATTTTAAAAGCCTTTTCAGATGTCTTTTTCACCAGCGACATATCCTGTTTAGCAATAGCCTGTGTCAATAAAACATATGCTTTACGGAACTTAACGCCGGGATCGGAAGCATCCCCTGCCGAAGCTAGTTTTTTGACTGCCGCACTCATATTTAAATTGGGTTCAATCGTATGTGCTAATTGAGGATAGTTTTCGCACAACTCGTCAAGTAGTGGATCTTCCAAAGCATCCATCATCATAAACCTGACTCTTTCTGAAATCCCGATTTCGAGGGCAATCTGTAACCATTCAATCAGATCTGCTTGTTTTTTTAATGATGCAGGGGTAAGGTAAATTACCAAAAAACCCTCCGGAAGTTTCAGACACTCGGCAAAACGCTCAAATATCTTTAATGCGGATTCTAAAGTAGAATCTTCCATGAACTTTTTACTGACACCCCAGCTTTTTATATCTTCCTCATCCGATTCTTCCTGAATGGATTTTATAATATCCAGGAACTCATTTTTAACACCGGAGGAGTAATCAACAACAGAGTTTAACGGTGCGGAAAGTTGAATGAAGAAATCGGCTGTGTCATTTCCTTCCGAAGTTTGAAGCTGGTAAAATGTTTTTATCATACTTACCTCATCAGCTTTAACCAACCAACGACATATCCGTGCTTCTTTCTCATCGGTGAATTCCAACCATAAGAAGGTGAGTTTTTTTAACCGTTGTACGATAGGATTGTCCATAATTAAAGTCCCTCATTTGTGCAAATTGGTCCGATGAATGAATTGAACACGAGATCAACAATTAGTCCTTTTAAAAAAAAGTGCGAGAAATCATTGTTGGATCAATTAAGCTTTACCGTTGTTCCTTTCACAGCAGTTATACCTGTAGATGAAATTTCGGCACTTGCTTTCCCGTCAACTTTAACAGCTGCATTTGCGATTAGGTCAGCATTTGATTTTGCTTCGATCTTGACATTCATCCCTGATTGCTCCAGATCTTGCGTCGCATTAAACTTGATTCCATTATCCGCATTCAGCTCAATATCTTTGGCCTGAATACTAAGCTTATTTGAAGCTTTCAAACTGATCTCACCGTTAGCGCTGTCCAGTGTAATTTCATTTTTCCCGCCGGTATCATAGATCCTAATTTTTTCGCTACCTCCTTCATCATGCAACTCAATGGTTTGCCCGCTTTGGGTGCGGATAGCGTGTACCTTGGCATTGGCATCATCGTGGTTACCTGTCCAGGCGGAATCGGGTGTTTTGTCTTTATCGAACAAGGCACCAATACAATATGGTTTTTCCACATCTCCATCTTCGAACCCCACCAATACACGGGATCCGATGGCCGGCACGAAATAAAAACCTGAATCCTTTCCGCCGTATGGTGTCACTACTTTTATCCATGGTGTATCCTGTCGGTCTTCCATCCAATTAAAGCTTACTTTAACCCGCCCCAATTTTTCAGGATCCACATTGTCCGTTACTTTTGCAAATTGTTGGTAACTATTTCTCACAAAGTAAGGATCGGCATTTTCGGGAATGGCTGTTTCCGCCTGTATTGCAGTAAACTGGTTTTGATATTTTAGCGTACTCTCAAAATAATGCTGTACCGTGGTGATCCAATGCGTACCGAAATCCACCTTGTTTTTCCCTTCGGCATCGGGGCAGGCAATTTTCACTTTAGAACCTGCGGATAAAAAACCTGCAGTTGAAGAACCGGAGATATCACTAAGATTCACCGCATCAACAGCTTCTTCCGTTTCGCCAGCGTTATTCAAGGCCTTTTCTACTTTGGTTTCTTCTGCGTTGAGATGCTCAAAAAAGTCTCTTCCTTCTTCGGCATACAGTTCTTTGGATTTTTTTAGGGCATGTTTTCCGTACAAATTCAGGTTGGATTCTACTTTTGCGGATCCAGACTGGAAATTGTAAACATCAGACTTAAGCGGATCATTGGCGAACAGACTGAAATTTACCGGTTTCACCCTCAACTGATATTGCAAGTCATCTAGGTTAATACCCATTATAAGTTCCTCCTCGTTAGAGGAAAGCTCTCCAAACACCACTTCCTGTCCATTAAAGAAAAACCATTCTCCATATCGGATGGCAAGGCGCTTTAAAAATTCCAGGTCGCTTTCTTCATACTGAACGGTATAAGGAAACATGTCGCTGTTACGCGGGGATACTTTTGACCTTAGGCCATAAGGTTTTAGAACTTCATTTACAATATCGCCGAGGTTTTTTTCGATAAATGCCCGGTTGGTAGGCTTACGGTTCAGGATGATCTCGGCACTGCCTCCTGAAATTACAATCAGGTTATTGTTGTCCATATAACTGCGGTTACCCTGCACCTCGGTGACATAACCTTTAAAGAAAAATCCGTCTTCTTCCTTTTCGTTTCTTTCGATGGTTGTTTGAATAACGATAGGAGTGCCCAAAAAGTCTTTTGTATTTTCAAGCACAAAACCATCCAGTTTCTCAAGGTCGTCATAACGACAAACAATCTCAAAGTTATCTATCCCATATAAGTTTTGGTTGACCGTGATATGCAGAAAACTCTTCAATTCGTTATCATTTATCCGGACATCTATTTTCGACAACAACGACATAATATAGCAGATTATAACAATGGGATTAATCTTGTGATAAGAATATTATCAACACATTAGCTAACTCTTGATAGGTGCGTAATTTACATCTTGCAGCGTAATTTCACCGGCAGCTATGGTCAAGTCAACAACAATATCAGTCATATCAGCAAAGGATTCACTATACCCTACCAACCTGGCATCCTTGAACTGAATGCTTCTGTGCGGGCCTGTAGCTATCACGCCGGAGAGCGATATTTCCCCCTCTTTAATACCGTTCATAACCATCCATTGCACAAAAGCCGGATCGTTAGGATTCTGAACGGAAACATGGATCATACCTATTTGAACCCTTCCACTTACCCTATTTGCCTCATCAACTTCTTGAGTAAGGCTTAAGTTATATGAAAGTATTTTAAGACCATTTTTTTCGGAACTAACTCCTTTCACATGTAATCGAGCGGCACACGACATAACTTTTTTTTTACAAAAAAATAAAACCGAAACTGTCTCCAACAGAAGCTTGACCTAATACACCTCCATTATTGACAGTTACAGTCTGCAGGATTGCATTCACACCCGTTATACAGGCCATTCATTTTCATGCTGGCCATTTCCCATGGCAATGCTTTTGGCTGACATTGAGACAGATTCTACCATTGCGCCGGATCCTGTGTTGTCAAAAGATTCTTCGTAACTTACCATATAAGCCTCCTTGATCTCCAATTCCTTCATCTTGGAATCTTCGTCTCGCTTGTTAAAGGTAATTTTGGCATCCTTGCGCATGTAACTGTCGCACATCCATTCAAAAAGGCTGGTATTATCCGTGGATTCCACTACAACGTTAACAACACCGCCTCGCGCCGTTGAGGATGGCCGGCCTGTATCATCAATTTCCTGATGCATGCTGTAACTACAATTCAATACTCGGTACTGCGTACCGTCGATATCCATAATCGCTTTAAATGACATGATGTAATTTTTTAATAACTTAATATCAATCATTAGGGAAATCTGGCATTCATATCATTAATGATGCCGTTCGTAAGAGCAGCGTTAGCCCCAATTATTCGCCAGAATAATTGCTGTCTCCGACAGCGATTAAGTTCAGCTAAATTTTGGGATACCCAAAATCAAGCGTCTCTATACCGGGATTAACCCACACACCCATTCATATTCATAACAAGATATGAATTATGCGGGTTAGCTTTGTTCGTATTCTGTATCCCAATCGTTACCATCATCACCTTTCTGCCCATCCATCTTTATCATAAAGCTTTTGGCCGGAAAATAAGGAGTCATATGTATATCCAGGTAAATACGGTCTTTTTGAACTTTGTCCTGTTCGAATCGTTTGATGGAAAACTTCTCTATCAGTCTTCCGGGACCTGTAATACCATCCAGGAATCGGATAACCTGACCCATTATTTCCTTTCGTGTTTTCATGTTAAAATTCTCAAACGCCCTTCGGTTCAAAAAATCCATTAACACTTTGGTGACATAGTCAAACACACGCACCACCGAATAAGTCTGAAGTCCGAGGTTATCTCCATTGAACAGTGTTTTGGCCGAAAATGCCATCACCTTTCCATACTCGTTTACCATTGGAATTAACCCAAGTTTTTCCAGATTGGCTATCTCGCTCTTTTTCAGGTCGAATTTAACACCATCCACCTCGCTCAAACTACCGTGTTTTTTACCGGCAGCCACCTGCGACATCAATGTTTTGTAGATGGTACCGGCCAAAGCTCCGGAAGGAGTCACATATAGTTCCTCTTCTTCACCTATTTCCTTGTGCCTGTCGCGTCCCACCAAATAATTACAGGTCATTATGGTATTGGATTTATACATGTCGCCAGCAGTAAGGTTGGCCATTTCGAACATCTCCATGGTATCGTCAGGGGTATCCAGGTGCTCAAAATCGGTAACCATCATCACCTTATTCTCATGGGCAATCTTGGCCCATTTTTCCACTACCTTGTTCGATCCCAAATAACCGGGAACCACCAAAATACTGTAGTTACCCCTCAGATCCAGGCGATCGAAATTTTGTACCAGCTCATCCCGAACAGCATCAATAAAACGGGTATCGTCCAAATCCTTCAATTGCTCTTTGGAAGCATTCAAAAAGGTGATGTTCTTGATCTTATCACTTTCGGTATTTTTAAAGAACAAGGCCACCGAACGGTACGATTGTTCCAGTTCGCGACAGGAGTCGATAGCTTTGGACAGATTCTTTTTCAATGTTTCCTCGGCTACCTTACTTCCACTTTCGCAACTCTCCACCAATTCTGATATATCATCGGACGAGGAAAGCACGGCTGCCCAAAGTTCCAGTGTTTTTTTCAACTCGTCTCTTTCATCTGCCTTGGCCGATTCGGTCAAAAATATTCTCTTTCTGGCTTTTCTTTCCGGATTCAGGTTTTGAACACCATCGATGGCCATTTCCAACATATCAAATTCGCCCACCTTAGCCAATTGATCCAAACTCTGTTTTAGAAGATCAGGTGCATTACTTACTTCTTTCGTTTTTTCAATTACCTGTTCTTTATATTGTTCTATATTTAACTCCTTGTCCATGCTTTTCAATTTTTAATTCATTAGGCCTCTTCAATTTCTTTGATCATTGCGTAAATCGCATTCAAGACCGCCTGTTTGGTTTCTGGATTCTCAAGTGCCTTCCGCAGCATTTTATTACTCTTGAGTTGCTTGATAATCTTAAAGAACTGTTCCTTTTGATTGGTCAGATCTTTTAAAAATTCGCTTTGTGCAGTGATTCCTTTAATATCGAAATCGGCCAAACTTTTGAAGCTTAATGATTCTTCCTTGGTGGCTCCTTCCGCATCTTCAAACTCCAACTCCACTGTGGGGGAGAAATGATTGAAGACATCGGAAATCGAAGTCAGTCCTCTTGTCATTTCCGGCTTCATCGGTTCTTCATCCGTGAGTTTTTCAATCATTAAAGTCCTATTCTGAGGGATTTCACCAATAGCTTCACTGGCATCTCCCTTAACCTCCGTACCTCCAATTCCGTATTCTTGCATAGTATATGTATTTATGATTTAGTCAACTACAAGTTAACTAATTTTTATATCAATTGCATCTTTTTCATCCAAAGCGACTAAAACTTTGGAGCCAGGTTTTATTTTTTCCGTGATAATCAACCTCGAAAGTGGCCTTCGTAACTGATTTCGGATAACACTAACAATAGGTCGTGCTCCGTATTTAGGAGTATATCCGGCCAGTGCCAATTTTTCTTTTGCCCGGGTTTCTATTTCGAATTCAATACCCTTATCTTTTAATAACCTTAACAAATATTTAAGATGGATGTCGAATATCTTCACCACATTTTGCTTGCTTATCGGTGCAAAAGGTACAATCTCAGTCAACCTTCCCAGAAACTCAGGCCGGAAATAACTGGTCATAATTTCCATCAGTTGATCGGATGATGGTATTTCGCCTCTGCCAAAAGAGTCAACGATAAAGTCGCTGCCAATGTTGGAAGTGAAAAGGATGACGGCGTTTGAAAAGTCGCCTTCCTTCCCCAATCTATCATGTAGTTTTCCTTCATCCAAAATCTGCAGAAAAATATCAAAAACCGAGGGATGAGCCTTTTCAATTTCGTCGAAGAGTACCACGGAATAAGGTTTCTGCCGGATTTTATTAACCAGCAACCCACCCTCTTCGTAGCCTACGTATCCCGGAGGTGCTCCATAAAGCAAGGCAGCAGAGTGCTCCTCCTTGAATTCTGACATATCGAACCGGATCAGATATTTCTCGTCCTGAAAAAGAAACTCCGAAAGTGTTTTGGCCAGCTCTGTTTTCCCGGTACCTGTGGGGCCCAAAAAGAAGAACGAGCCAATAGGTTGACCTGCTTTTTTCAGTCCGGAACGAGACTCCAATATGGCCTCTGCAATGCTTTTTAAGGCATGATCCTGACCGATCACCCGCTTTTTAAAATGATCTTCCATATTCACCAGGCGGTCCTTTTCCTTGGCCTGAATTTTCCCCATGGGGATTCCGGTTCGTCGGGCAACCATGGCGCCTATATCCGAGGTCTTTAGGGCTTCCGGTTTCTCTGTGGCAGCATCTTCCAACTTTTTGATTAAATCACTACACTTGTCGAACAAGGCTGACCCATCACTGTCTTGCTCTTCCCCTTCGTTCAGTTTGGCATAGAGAACAGGCGACAGTCTATTTTTAATATTTGCGTAGAATATGGCCAAGTTATTTGAAGTATCTTCTTCCTGGCCTTTCAACTGCTCCAACTCATTTTTCAGGTCTTCGATGGTCTTTTCCGAAGTATCTGCCATGAGCTTAACTCCTGACATGGTATGATCAATCAGGTCAATGGCCGAATCCGGTAAACACCTATCTTTCAGGAATCGTTTGGCTAAGCGCACAGCCTCCGAAATGACCTCTTCACTAACCTTAAGCCCATGATGTTGTTCATAGAATGGAATGACCTCGGCCAACATTCTAATTGAAGTTTGTTCATCAGGCTCTTCCATCTTAATGATTTCAAATTGTCGCTGAAAGGCGACATCTGTCTCGATATGCCTGGTATAATTCTCGATACTGGTGGTTCCTATTATCGTTATGTTACCCCTGGAAAGTTCCGGTTTTAAGAGGTTAACAGCCCCTGAAGCACCGCCTTGCCTGTCGAGTAACACATGAAGTTCATCAATAAACAGTATTACGCTTTGAAATTGCTGTATCTCGGCAATGATATTTTTTAGCCGATCTTCTATTTCACCTTTGTAAGAAGCTCCGGCGATCAACGCACCATAATCCAACTCAAACACTCTCGTTTCGTTTAAACCGGTTGGGACTTTTTCTTCGATGATATGCTGAATGAATCCATGTACCAGAGAAGTCTTTCCGACACCTCCGTCGCCAATGATTAAAACATTAGATTTATACCTTCGCCCAAGTATCTCGGAAATCTCTCGTATCTCTTTATCTCTTCCCACTACCGGATCAAGCTTTCCCTGAATGGCCTGCTCATTTTTGTCGATACAAAACTTCATCAGAGCGTTTTGACCTGTTTTTTGCCCTACCTTGTCAGCCTGTTCCGCCTTTCCACCTATGGCACTTTGTATGTCCTTATTTTCCATCAAGAAATCCAGAATCTGATTGGAGGACAAGGGTAAAGTTTTGAGCTGTTCGTAATTAAAGCCAACACCAGGAATACACAAAGCTACCAATGCACAAACCGCATCAACTTCATCGTTGGAAAGTTTAATACTGATTGTTTCGGCCTCCCTGAATACCGCTTTTACCATTTCATCACCCGGAGGGTTCTCCGGGATTTTTGATGCCTTGGGAGCGGACTCGATTCGCACCTCAGCCCATTCTTCCAGGTAATAGATATCCTGATCCAAAGCCGTCAGCAGGTCTGTTAATTCAATATCTTTATGCAACAGTGCTTTTAACAAATGGGCAGGCGAAAACACTGCATTGGAAAATTCCTTTGCCAACGATTGCGAAATTCCAATAGCTCTTTTAAGATCATCAGCATATATCATGATGAGGCCGGTTTTTAAATAAGCTTACAATAAGCTCAATAAACCCGCAAGTATGTATTAAAAAATCTAATACATATTGAAATTGCCTCAAAACAAGACACTTCGTTACTTCACTTCATCTCACCGGAGCGGTGCTCCCGAAAGTAATCGGGACAAGTTATGCCTCGTTTCAGTAAAGCTTTGTTTTATTGCGCTTTCAATGTACATGACGAAGTTCTAATACCTAATCCGGGTTAAAGTTAATTATTGGACTAAATTAAATATAATCATTTTGTAACTGTATGTCAAATTATTAGATGAAGACTTAGTGTACCTATGGGGATTACGGTAATATAATTAGGAATCTCTATTTTATTTAGTTGATTTACCCAGACTTAATACTTGATCACCTTAAATACACCTACTTTTTGTTGAACTCCAGAATTATTCACACATACGACTTGAAGCAGGTAACTTCCGGATTGAAATTTTGCCATATCAATGATGGTTTGTGTTGCCACCAGTCTTTTATTTAGCAGCAACAGACCTTTCATATCGTATAAATGACAATACCAAGCATTTGCTTCGTCCAACAATTGAGCATCCACTTTTAAGGTTAAATAATCGGTAGTAGGATTGGGGAAAGCGGAGAGCTTAAGGTCCATACCGGGTATATTTTCAATACCTGTTGGCACAGATATCTCGAATGGCTGCTGCACTCCTTCTACCACGGAACCCGTGGTTGCTTCATAGGTTGCATAAAATATCTGACCAACAGTATAACTTGCGGAACCAGCTGTGCCAGACGCTTCACCACCGGAAGCAGCTACTACTTCTTGCGCCAGCGTTGAAACAGAAAATAAAGCAAAAACGAAGAAAAGCATTAATGAGTTTTTTAGCTCTGTCATGACTTTACGAGTTTATTGAGTTTCACCTGATTTTTTAAGTTAATGGACAACCTTTAGCAGATCACCTGTTCTGTAAAAGGCTCCAATGGTAAGACCTGCAGCCAATGCCGCCGCATTGTCTGCATATTCGGGCAATCCGACAACTTGTAGTTTTGTTTTAGGATCAATGGTGCCTATTCCCACATTACCTGTAGTAGTGACAACAAACATATCGGAACCACCCGAATAACCACCATATATTGAAAACCGACCGTATGGTCCACCGGCTCCGCTGTCATAAGCTCTCATTTCCCAGAATAGATCGTGAGGGCTTCTAAGATTTGTAAGTCTAATGGCTACAGGGTCGTTCGTTGCATCAGGTCTTTCAGCCACCTCCAATCTTGCTCCCGGATTATCTGTACCGATGCCAACATCATCATTAAACTGCGCCTTACCTTGCAAATAGAATCGGCCATCATAGGAGCTTAGACTCATCCAACCTATTCCCTCATAATTTCTCCATAACCAGCCATACCCCTCACTTGCGCCTCGCCAGGTATAAGCATTAGACCAACTGTTTACTGAGCCCAATTGATCACCATAAGAAACGCCGATGGCATAACCTGTAAGGTTTCGCAATAACTTATATTTATGATAATTTTGATCGTCGCCACCCGTCACATACTCATTGGCTCGAATGCCGCCATTTACATCCAGCTCTTCCTCCGGTTCACTGGTATTAATGCCTACGTAACCAGTCCCACCGGCAATTCTCATCACCTCCCCACTATTATTCAGGAAGCGTATGGAATTAGCATAATCTGCACTGGAAGAAGCTCCAAATAACTGTATAATTCCTCCGGTACTTATCCATCCGTCACCGCCGCTAAGCCCCAGAAAACCGTAATTCCCATCCGCCCTAACGTAATTGTTATAGCTTAATCTCAATGATCCGTTAACATGCAGTTTATCTGCCGGATCCAATGTGCCTATACCCACATCACCATCATCAAAAATTGAAGATGCCACCAAAGCGCTGCCATCCCATTTTGATAGATAATTAAGTGTATTTATACCCACACCTGGATCTGTTTCATCATAGTTTACCGCGCTGTCTGCTGTTTTGGCGTACAGGGCGTAGGGCACACTCAACAATTGGCTCGTACCCGATAAGGTATAGTTAGATCCACCTTCCGGGTCGGTTTCTGTTTTAATAAAGTATGGTCCATCTGCCCAGTTTATAGATGTAAAAATATGGGTAGTAATCCCGGCTCCTATTTCAACACTAACCAGTCCGTTGTCATTGGTGGTGGGTGTATGGGTTTCAACGTAAACAGCACTGCCGCTGACTGTACCTTGTAAAATACTGATTCGCATCCCTATCGTTGTATTATTTATTAGGTTATTTCCGGCATCCCTTACGACTGCCTGGTAGCTCAGTTTTTCCGGTGCTTGTGCCAATGTCATACATGGGAATAGCAATACCAATCCCAATAATGCGATTAAAATGAAGGGTCTTTGTCTTTTCATAACTAGGATATTTTAACAGTTAATAATGGAAGGAAAGAGGAGTTGACCAAAGAAGTATTTTCAATACTTAAATTTACTCAGAAATCGAGAGATTGTCAATGATGTATTGAGTTGCGATTGCCGATAATTGATTAACTACAGGTTAAAAAATCAAAGTATTTAATGCTCCTGTATTGACTTTCCTTTAATCTGCTTGTAAATTAGATGCATACATGATCCATGAATTATTCATCTTGCAAGTGAATCATAAAAGTACCGATCCCTGCCTCTGCTTTTGTAGATGGCACTTCCAATACACAACCAAAAATTTCACTTTAATTACAAATAAAAAATATTGCAGACCCATACTGTATAAGGTACTAAACCCAAATATTATCCGAAACAATTACTATCTCCGACAGTAATCAAGATAAACTACAGATATTTTTGACACGTCTATTTGATACAGATACTCTTGTTTAGGAATTATTGCTTCTGCCTGGAAACCACATTAAACAGTCTCATACTTAAGTCAACTTAAGTTATACCTGTAAATTAAACCATGCCAATTAACCCGATTGGCAAAATTCTTAATTTAAAACCCAAACAAAATGAAACAGACTTTTACTTTTTTACGATTGAGAAATTTATGTATTCTGACCCTGTTGCTATTAATTGGTTTAATCTTAAACGCTCAAACGGTAGTTTGGCAGGAGGATTTTGAAGGTGACTGGACAAATGATTGGCATGTTGATTATGGTACATGGGATGCTGGTATCCCAACATCCGGCCCTGGTTCATCTTTTGAAGGAAACAACTGCGCTGCAACAAATCTTTCTGGCAATTACACTGAAGAAATAGCAACGAGATTGATACGTCATACAAGTATTCTTATTCCACAGGCATCTGAAAACCCACGTCTCCGTTTCTGGCATTGGTTTAGTATCGCAATTGAAGATGCCGGATATGTGCAAATTCGTCGTGTAGGGGAAACTGATTGGACAACTTTAGAAAATGGTAGTTTTTCAGCTGGCAGTGGTAATACACTTCATAGCTGTTCTAAGTGGACAAGGCCAATGTTTGTTCTTTCAGATTATGCCGGAGAATCAATTGAACTTGCTTTTTATTTTACTTCACATAATTCATATCATACTGCAGATATAAGTGCAGGTTGGTATATCGACGAAATAAGGATAGAAACAGGTGATTTTGTTTTCAACAATCCGGAAAATTGGGAAAGTGGAATTGACAATTGGTATACCGATCGAGGAATTTGGGAAATTGGCGAACCATCAAGCGGTCCAGGGAGCGCGCACGACGGAACTAATTGCGCAGGGACAATACTTGACGGTAGTTATTCTGATTATTTACATAGTCGTCTGATAAGTAGTGAATTTATTGTCCCTGAACTGTCAGAAAACCCACGCCTCAGGTTCTGGCATTGGTTTAGTATTGCTATTGAAGATTTGGGATATGTTCAAATTCGAACTTCAGAAAATTCAGAATGGACAACACTAAATGGTGGAAATTTTTCGGCTGGTAACAGTCATACTCTTCATAGTTGTTCCAAATGGACACGGCCTTTACTTGATTTATCGGAATATGCCGGACAAACCGTTCAACTCTCCTTCTACTTTTACTCTAACAACACATACCATACTACAAACACAAGTACAGGTTGGTACATAGATGATATAATGATAGAAACAGGTGACTATGTCTTCAATAATCCCGAAGATTGGGAAAGTGGAATAGATGATTGGTATACCGATCGGGGAATCTGGGAGGTTGGCCTACCAACCAGCGGCCCTGAGAGTGCAAATAACGGAACTAATTGCGCAGGAACAATACTTGACGGTAATTATTCAGATTATTTATATAGTCGATTGATAAGCCCAATAATCACTATTCCTACTACAACAGCTAATCCTGCCTTAAGATTCAACCATTGGTATAACTTTAATATTGAAGACTTTGGATATGTTCAAATTAGAGTTTTGGGTGAAAACAATTGGGAAACTCTAGATGAATATGGCGGATATGTTGGCAATGGTGGATGGACACCTCTTACATGGATATCGCTCATTGATTATGCGGAACAAGATGTTCAACTATCTTTCTACTTCTATTCAAACAACACATACCATACTACAGATGTTAGTAGTGGCTGGTACATAGATGACATTACTATTACTGGAATTCCTACCAACATTGACAAAAGTCAACATGTAGCTAACGAATCTTTCATACTCCAAAACTCCCCCAACCCATTTACCTCTTCCACAGAGATAAAGTACTCCTTGGAAAAGATAGGATTAGTTAGTTTGGAGATTTACAATTGTAGTGGAGTAAAAATAAAGTCTTTGGTCAATGCAGTGCAAAGCGCAGGGGATTATTCTATTACTCTTGATGCAAGTGATCTTTCAAGCGGTATGTATTTCTATAGTTTACAAGTGGACAATAAAACAATTGCCACCAAAAAGATGGTGGTTGTGAAATAGTATTATGACCCAATCGATGGCTATGCAGGAAAAACTTTCTGCGTAGCCATTGACACTCAAATAAACTAATCACTTAAATTTAATTATTATGAAAAAAGTAACAACATTACTATTGGTAACAGCAATAAGCTTGTTGAGCTTTCAGACCTATGCCCAGACCTTTGGGATAAAAGGCGGTTTAAATCTTTCAAATGTGCTGGCAAAGGATGATGACGATACCTATAGCGACGATTTTAAAATGAATCCCGGATTTCACATTGGCCCTACGGTAGAATTTCCATTAAACGAAATGGTCTCATTTGAATCCGGCTTACTTCTTTCCACCAAAGGATTCAAATCAAGTGAAAAAGAAACAGATATGGGCGATACCTGGGAATATGAAGTGAAGCTGAATGCTGTATATATTGATATACCGTTAACTGCTAAAACCACATTTGATGTAGGAGGAGCTAAAATCTATGGGATTTTTGGCCCTTATGTTGGAATTGGTTTAAGTGGAAAAGAAAAAGAGGAATATACCCAAGATGGTGAAACTGAAACTTACGAAGCGGATATTGAATGGGGCAATGACGAAGACGAAGATCATTTGAAACGTTTGGATTATGGTCTCACAGCCGGAGCAGGAATAATAGTAAACAACATCCAGCTTGGTCTCTCCTATGATCTAGGGTTGGCCAATATTTCTGCATATACCGGTGATGGGACAAAAATTAAGAATAAAGTATTGAGATTTTCTGTTGGTTATATGTTTGGAGAATAAAAATGTAGACCTTTTCTAAATTCTAAAGACTAACAGTTCAGACCATAGTTTCATTTATCGCCAAGGAGCTCTTCCGGGCAGTATCAAACTTTTGGATACAAATGGCGATGGTATGATAATGTCCTATGCCAGGGTGAATCATAACGCAATCTACGGGATTACATCAGGAACGGTCGTCATAGAAAATTTTTATATAGGGGAATAATGACAGATTATTTATTTATTACTCGACCTAAAGCCATATGGTTATATAAGTCCCAAGGGCATGGGCAAAATAAATGAACAGTTTCTTTGGAAGAAAAGGGAAAGTTTTTCGGTTAATTGTTGATAGCACAGGTAATAACGGATCGGGAAGTATTGTCCACTGCAAGCTTGTCAGCGGGCGTATCCCCCAAGAGGGTGGAAAGTTCTGCATTGAGCGCTCGGGGAAGATTGGAACAATAACCACCTCAACTTCTCTGGCTGAAGCTATTTCGGAGCTTAATGTAATATCGATTGGAGGTGGTTTTGGCAACATGAATGCATCGGTATCTTTTTTAACCCCCGACATGGCCCCTCATAACTTTTTAAATGGCGATATAATCCTAAATATTTAACTCTCCATGGACTACAAAATCATAACCAATAAGAAAAAGAATACCACCCAGATTAGAATTCCGCTCGATTCGTCGAAAATTGCGGAACCAGAATTTGGAAGCCTGATGTTATCGGCCAAATACGAGCACCTGCTAAGCAAACAATGGACTCTTGGACATTTCAAGTTAGATACTACGCCCGGAGTCTTTCTTTTAATACGGGCAGATGGGTATGTCCCTTTGGTAAAAGAAGCTTCTCTCGAATTGGTGTATTCGTTTTATAAAATGCCTTCCGGTGGTATATTTGGAATTTTTTTACACGTTGATTCAAAAAAATTAGCTGGTGTGTCTCCGCACGGTTTTCCGGTTTTTGAGTGCCTACTGGGACTCGATTACCACGAAACCATTGACTTAATAGCCGAGGCACTGGAGCAATACAAGGTTCATTTGTGTGTTGCCGATAAATCACCCAATGCAGAATCCACTGTAATGTCAGATAGTGGAGATTGGATAGACCTGAGCAATCCTGAATGCATTTTTGATTTGGTACAGGAAATTACCCCTGAACTAAGAAGTGCCATAATAGAAAACTTTAAAGACCTACTTATGTATCATGCCAAAAGCCCGGGTAATTTCCAGCAAAGCATGCACGAATTAGATGAACTTTTTCCAACAAGCGAAAGCCCATTGCTGGAGCCCCCAAAACCAGGATTCTTCCAAAGGTTATTCGGGAATAATAAATCTAAGGATATAATTGAAGCTAATCCTTTCGACGAAAAAAAGAAACACCTGGTAGGGCACATGGAAACGCAATATCCTAAGTTAACCAACGTACCTGATGAGATCATCGAACGGTACAGGAAAACATTCGATCGCAACCTGGACAATATTGTGCGTAACATAACTGACTGTGAATTAAAAAATAATGATTCCGATTTTGAATATTTCGATGAAGAAACGTGTGTGTATTTGTTTGTATCGGTGTTTAATAAACCCAAAGAACAAGTAACCGATTACTATGTAGACATTTCAACAGAACCCGACTTTGCATATTTAAACTTTTATGCCAACCAGTTTTTAAACAACTGGCCTTCAACCAAATTGCGCTACCTTATGCACCTTATTGTATGCAACTCAAACGATGGTAGTTTCCAGATTCATAATGCCGTTAGCCAGTATGGTGGCAGTCCTAAAGCCCGTGGTGATTTTATTGTTTTTCCTATCGATATATTAACCGAAAATGAGAGAGTAATGCTTTTTAACAATTAATTGTAAATAATTTATCTATTATGCGTCTAATCATCTCAATCATCATCATGATTATAATGGCAACTATTGCCAACAAGAAGGGTTTCAATCCTTGGCTGTGGTTTTTAGCTGGAGGAATACCTGGTTTTATTATTTTGTTAGTGCTTCCATCTGCAAATGTAGAAGATATCGACAAAGAAATAATTCTTAAAAGGAAGAAGATTGGAAATAATACTGGTGCAGTTATTACCACAATTGCAATTATAGCTATTGTGATTGTTTTTATAGTACTCAGCAGCTTGTAACAACCATTGTATTAATACGATATATAAAGCCCCCATTTCCTTGGAGGCTTTTATTATTATATTTGTCTATTACATCAACCCTTTAGCCTTCAGCAACCCTGCCATTTCCTGCTGAACCTCTTTGGCTGCTTCACCCGCTTTTTCGGCAAAGTCTTTATCAGAGCTGGCGTAAATAATCCCACGTGATGAGTTGACCAACAGACCGCATTTATCGTTTAATCCGTTTTCAGCTACTTCTTTTAGACTACCACCCTGAGCTCCAACTCCAGGAACCAATAAAAAGTGGTTAGGGATGATATCCCTGATTTCTTTTAGTTTTTCGGCTTTGGTAGCACCAACCACATACATCAGGTTTTCTTCCGTACCCCACTCTTTCGAGGTTTTGATTACCTTTTCAAAAAGTTTTTCACCGTTTTCGGTTACATACTGAAAATCAGCTGCTCCTTTGTTGGATGTCAGTGCCAACAGGATGACCCATTTGTCCACATGGGTCATAAAAGGTTTTACCGAATCCTCGCCCATATATGGGGCAACCGTTACCGAGTCAAAATCCATGGTATCAAAGAATGCCTTGGCGTACATATTTGATGTGTTTCCGATATCGCCACGTTTGGCATCTGCTATGATAAACATATCAGGGTAATTGTAACGGATATAGTTCACTGTTTTCTCAAGACTGTTCCACCCCGAAACGCCCATACTTTCATAAAATGCCAAATTAGGCTTATAAGCTACAGCATACTCATGGGTAGCGTCGATTATCTCTTTGTTAAAGGCAAAAAGAGGGTCGGTTGTTTCCATCAGGAAACGGGGAATTTTATTGATGTCGGTATCTAATCCTACACAAAGAAAGCTTCCCTTCCTTTTTATGTTTTCAAATAGTTCTTGAGAAGTCATATTACTTAGTTTGTAAAGTTGAAAGTTCTTAAAGTTTTAAAGTTTGTAAAGTTGAATGTTCTTAGAGTTGAAAGTTTGTAAAGTTGAAAGTTCTTAGAGTTAAAAGTTTGTAAAGTTGAAAGTTCTTAGAGTTGAAAGTTCTTAGAGTTGAAAGTTTGTAAAGTTGAAAGTTTGTACTTTATAACTTTACAAACTCAATACTTTATAACTTTACAAACTCAATTCTTTATAACTTTACAAACTCAATTCTTTATAACTTTACAAACTCAATACTAGAGAGTTTTTATCAGACCGGAAAGCATTTTTGAAATTTCGATGGTTAAATCTCTTAATTCGTTACATTTACTCTCTTCGATCATTTGAAGTTCTGAAACCAAATACAACATAGACCTAACTTCTGCACAAGAGCCTTTCGCTACATACAAAAAATATCTAAACTCTTTGTTACCTTGTCTTTCAAAACCTTCTGCAATGTTATTCATAATTGACACAGAAGCTCTTTGAATTTGATCTTTAAAAGAATAATCTCTACTTTCTGAAAGCTCTTTATAAATTTGAACAGTAAGTCCTTTAGCCTTTTGCCAAGCTTTAATATCTTCAAATCTTTCAATCTTCATATCATTTTTCTTTTAACTTTATAAAGTTCAGACCTTTTCACTCTTTTACAACTCACTCGCTTTTAACCTTTCTGCGTTTTCCTCTACAATTAGCTTGTCGATGATCCCTTGAATGTCGCCATCCATCACGGCAGGTAAATTGTACATCGTAAAGTTAACCCGGTGATCGGTTACCCTTCCTTGCGGATAGTTATAGGTTCTGATTTTTGCCGAACGATCTCCTGTAGACACCAATGTTTTACGCTTAGATGAAATTTCATCCAAATATTTTTGATACTCCAGGTTGTAAAGACGTGTTCTTAACTCGACCATCGCCTTATCCAGGTTCTTCAGCTGCGATTTCTGATCCTGACAAGTCACCACAATACCCGAGGGAATATGTGTTAATCGTATGGCTGAATAAGTGGTATTTACCGATTGTCCACCAGGCCCTGAAGAGCAGTAGGTATCTTTACGGATATCCTCTGTACGCAAATCAATATCAAACTCTTCTGCTTCCGGCAATACTGCCACCGAAGCCGCAGATGTGTGCACTCTTCCTTGTGTTTCGGTTTGCGGTACACGTTGCACACGGTGCACCCCGGACTCGTACTTAAGGATACCGTATACACCATCACCGGTTACGTTAAACACCACCTCTTTAAAGCCTCCCGAAGTGCCTTCGCTCTTGTGGGTCACATCAACCTTCCAGCCTTGCTTTTCGCAGAATTTGGTGTACATACGGAAAAGGTCACCCGCAAATATACTGGCCTCATCTCCACCTGTACCGGCACGAAGTTCTACCACACAGTTTTTACCGTCTTCCGGATCGGCAGGGATCAACAATAGTTTGATTTCCTCTTCCATTTCTGGAAGTTTTCCTTCCAGCTCGTCCAGCTCCATTTTGGCCATTTCCTTCATCTCGGCATCATCCTCTTCTTTCAGGATCGTTTTTGCCTCCGAAATATTTTCAAGGGTTGTTTTATATTCGTCATGGGCTTTTGCCACACGTTCCAACTCTTTATATTCCTTGTTAAGCTTTATGTATCGTTTTGTGTCGGCAATCACCTCAGGATCGGTTATCTGCTCCGATACTTCCTGAAAACGGATCACTACACCGCCCAACATTTCCAATAATTTATTTTCGCTCATTTTTAATTTTTTATGCTATTACATTTTCGATTTATACCACAAATACGCAAAGAAACACAACAGTTTCTTTCTCCCCAAAACTCAAATAACTTTATATAAATCCTGAAAATAGCATTACAGTATTTTTAATTATCTTATTCAGATTACAATGTTTGACGATATTTGCATATATTTCTATCACACAGAATTACTTTACAAACTTTTTATTTTAAGCACTAAATACTAATACTTAAAAGTACCAAACTCACTTTTGATGGTAAGCTCCTTTTTGTCGCTCGCTTCACATCGTCCAACAATCTGTGCATCTATATTAAATGACTTACTGATTTCGATTAAATCAACAGCAATTTCTTCCGGCACATACAGTTCCATACGGTGTCCCATATTGAATACCTTATACATCTCGTCCCAGGCAGTTCCCGATTGTTCCTGGATGGTTTTAAACAATGGAGGCACTGGAAATAAGTTATCCTTGATTACATGTACATTATCCACAAAGTGAAGCACTTTGGTTTGTGCTCCACCCGAACAATGCACCATACCGTGAATCTGTGAACGATACTTATCCAACATCGTCTTAATTACAGGTGCGTATGTTCGCGTTGCCGACAACACCAGTTTTCCTGCATCGATTTTCACCCCTTCAACAGCATCCGTTAGTTTTAATCCACCTGAATAAACCAATTCCGTTGGCACTGTCGGGTCAAAGCTTTCAGGGTATTTTTCTGCCAGATAATGGGCAAAAACATCATGACGGGCCGAGGTCAGTCCATTACTTCCCATTCCCCCATTATATTCTTTTTCGTAAGATGCGGTTCCCGAAGAAGACAAACCGACAATAACGTCGCCAGCCGTGATATTCTTATTGTCAATCACATCAGATCGCTTCATGCGGCAAGTCACCGTAGAATCAACAATGATGGTACGCACCAAATCACCCACGTCGGCAGTTTCGCCACCCGTGGAATAAATAGACACTCCCATTTCCCTAAGCTCGGCCAATAATTCCTCGGTACCGTTGATGATGGCTGAAATTACTTCGCCAGGTACCAGGTTTTTATTTCGGCCAATGGTAGATGAAAGCAGAATATTATCTGTAGCACCCACACAAAGCAGGTCGTCCAGATTCATGATCAGTGCATCCTGGGCAATTCCTTTCCATACTGAGATATCACCCGTTTCCTTCCAATACATGTAGGCCAGGGAGGATTTTGTGCCCGCTCCATCGGCATGCATTATATTACAGTAATCCTCATCGCCACAAAGAATATCGGGAATAATTTTACAAAATGCCTTAGGATATAAACCTTTGTCGATGTTTTTTATGGCGTTATGCACATCCTCTTTAGATGCGGAAACCCCTCTTTGATTGTACCTTGAATCTGAACTCACTGAAAACTTTATTTACAAAATTCGGAGCACAAAAATAATACAATTATTTGGGAAAACAGGACAAGTAGCGTGTTATAAATTAATAGATCTTTAGAATTTAGACAAGAGATTAAGTACTTATTTACAAAGCACTTAAATCCAATCATTTATCCAAATAAATTTTAATCACACAAATTACTCAGAATCTGACGATTAAAAACCAGCCAGTATCGATAAGTAGTAATTGTAAAACTTCTGCATTACTTGCCTCCCTCTTCAGCTCTCCAACATCCATTTCGAAAGAAGACACCCACTTCTCTTTCGTTAAGGCTGCACTGCCTATCCTGGCAGCATTATGGGAGGTTAAGTGAGTCAATTATTTGCACACTGACTGTGCCAGACTGGCGGCTATGCCGGATTTAATTATTAACAAGCTTGTTTATCATCTTGTCAACAACCAGCAGTAATGCTAATCCAATTGCCACCATATAAACCAAAGTAGGGATGGACTCGAAAGCGGCCAAAGAACTACCCATCAACTGTATTAAAGACTCTTTAAACGCATCAACACCAAACCATGATTTTTCGCCACCCATCTGTTTTACGTCGACAAAATAAACCAGAACGACTGCCAATACACTTGAAATACTTATCCAAATTTTATTTTTGACACTCATACCGGTATTCATGAAAATAGGCTGGCTCGACCACTCTTGAAGAACGGCATTCATGGTTCCCTTAATAAATCCTTTGGAAGGCGCCGATGGACTAAAGGAATCAAAAAGCTCCCTCACCAATCTATCTTCTTCGTTATATTTTTCTTTATCTTCCATGGCTTACGCTTGAATTAACGACATTGCCCGACCGTTCATCATTGTCTGCAATTGTTCGTACATATTTTTACGGGCTCTGTGCAGTTTAACTTTTACATTACTTACCGAATACCCTGTTAGTTCGGCCAACTCTTCTATATTTAATTCCTGATAATAATACAATATTAACAAAAATCCTTCGTCCTCCTTCAACCTGCTTATGGCCGTTTTAATAATCTTTTTCCTGTCGAGTCTTTCCAATGATTCCGGTTGGTTTTCACTTAGCTTTTCCGATTTCACTTCATTTTCATCTAAGGATTGCCATTGTTGTTTCTTAATTCTCATTTTACTTAGCGCGGTGCGATAAACTATCTGGTACAACCAAGTGCTAAATTTTGATTTCCCTTTAAACGAACGCAAATTTTTATACGCTTTTACAAAGGCATCTTGTGCCACCTCTTCGGCATCTTCATTATTTTTAGTTATGCTAACAGCCAAGGAATATGCCAAATTCCGGTATCTATCGACCAAGATGGCGTATGCAGAAACATCGCCCTGTTGAATTTGTTTTAGAATTATTTTATCACCTTGGCTATTCATTCTACACAATTTGACGCTTGACCCTACTGGCAAGTTACAACAGAATTCATTTTTTTTCAATTCTAATCGATTTCACCATCGGTAATATTAAATTCTTATTTTTTTAACTTTATAATAGATTGAAAAATAAACACATATATCCCGTACAAAAAAAAACATTCAAAAAATCACTTAACACTATTGGTTGATAACAAATAATCACATACATTTGCATCCGCAAAAAAGAAATAAATGTTCTAACGAAAACATACGGTTTTGCAACAAAATGGCGAGGTAGCTCAGCTGGTTAGAGCGCGTGATTCATAATCACGAGGTCGGCGGTTCAAGCCCGCCTCTCGCTACAAAAAAAGAGGTTATAACTGCTTTAGTTATATCCTCTTTTTATTTGCACTTAATTTGAATAAAAAAATTCTAATCTATTTTAGGGATCACCCACAAAGTTATTCAGCTGTTAAATACTGTTGCCCTTATTTTAGGATGTTTATTGGCAGCAATTGCTACACCTTCTGCACTGCCACAAATGAGTATCCCTAATTCAACCTTATTACTTTCAACGGTTTCAGCCAAAGGGTGCACATAATCGGGATAATCAACTGAGTCGTTTGAGTCAGTCCCAAGGTTAATCAATTCGTATCCTTCTTTAGTCAGAAACTCAATTAATTTAAATTTCAACTCCGTTCCGGCATGGTCGTTTGCTATTGCTAATTGCTTATTCATTGTTTATTTATTACTGATGAAATTACAACAGTATATTGGTAAGTAAAAAATTGTATTAATTGGATCCCCAAAACAATCAATATTGTTACCTCCTTCAATACATTTTAAGTAATGCTGATTTATTTATATTTTTTGTTATTTATTAAAATGAGTACATCACTCCAATTATTTTATCAACCCCATTTTTCAAACATCCAATGGCTCAATACCCAGATTTAAAGCCGGACTTCCCTTCTTAAAATTAAAATCTCGACCTATAGGATCAGCAAACAATGGATCGGCAAATATACTTTCTGTTTCTTTACGTATGGCATGCATTCTATGCAAATGCTCATCCATCCATTCATGGTTTGTTGGGTGATAATAAATATTGGAGTCCATTTTGGTTTCTTCAATATCAGGAAGATTACTTGTTTGATCTTTACGAGGTCTTTCGTTATGTGCATAACCTCCATCGGGGTGGGATATAATTATATTCTTGTAGACTTTTGAACCTTTTACACTCACCCATTCGTAACTCACATAACCAGATCTGGGAGCATTACTCGGAGCAACAATAAAGTTATTGATTATGTCATTCACTCCTTTTGAGGCAATTCGGGCACTAAACCCAAAATTATTATAAAGTACATTTCCATATATCAAGGTTTCGTGTTGATCATCATCGCAACGAATAGGCGCTGGTATAGACTTGTCTAAATTGTCGTGCAAATAATTATAGCGGACAATATTCCCAGTTCCTGCTCCTGAAACATAAATACAATTCCCATCGGAAAGTAATTGTACGGCATGTGTTATCTCATTGTATTCAAAAACATTATGACGGGAATGATTATACTTTTCACGAACCTTCCAGTTTTCATATGTTTCTTTTGTATTATTGATGACCTCCTTTGGAATTTCATGATGTCTTACTGTTCTGCCTCCTTCTCCATCCAATTTTCTATTTGGCTCAATACGATTGGTTATCAATATGCCTGCATATCCACTATGATGAATATAATTATGAGCAATATGGTTATAACCGCTCTGCCAAGCCCATATCCCTGGAGAGTGCCAAGTTATTTCGCTAAAGTGATGAATGTGATTGTTTATAATAGAATTATGATGATTCACATCTTTAGTTCCTGGTCCATATCCAGCCAACAGAATACCTGCTTCACCTAAATGAGCAAACTCACAATCCTCGACCTTATTTTGTTGCGCATGTAAATCGAAACGTACACCAGAACCACCAGAATTTACAAATTTACAATTGATTACCTGGCAATGCTCAGCTCCTCTAAAACGCAGTGCTGCCGTTGGCCGATCGAACATATCCCAATCGTGTTGCATACCCCATCCTTGTTAATCTTCATCATCAACCCATGCACGACGATCGGCATGAGAAAAAGTAATTCCTGAAAAAGCAATTCCAACAACAGGTTTATCGGTTGTTCCCTGGTAATCAACGTCACCTTCAATACGAATGAGTTCAGTTACTGCAGGTGCTAAAATCCCTTTAGGAGAACCATCCTCAGAAGGATTTGCAGGCCACAAATAAACTTTACGAGTTTGAGAATTAATCACCCATTCTCCAGGTTCGTCCAATGCTTCCAGCGTATTTTCAATCCATGCCGAACAACCGTCTTTGGTATGCACCCAACCTGCAAGTGGCGCTAGGTTATAAGTTGCTGAAACTTTAGTTTTTGCTTCGCCTTTTTCTTCATCAACTGATTCAAGAGGAAGCATATTAATCATCCAGGCACGTCGCGGCCTAATATTTAATTCTACATCTTGTAGTTTATCCCAATTTTTCATTTTTCCCTTAGGAAAATAGACCGTTCTTTTATCTCCATCTTTGGTAGGCACAAATCCCTCAGCTCTTGCACGATTTAATCTTCCTTTCTCATCATATAAGGTGTAAAACTTATCTATTCCTTCTGGAATGTCAGCAACCCAGACTTTACCTTTGGCAAGTTCGGGCATATCGGAATGAGAAGATTCCATCATTTTCCATCCGGTAATTGGAATTCATGAGCTAACAAGTGGTTCTTCTCCCGGATAGGCCGCAAATTTCAAATAAGACTGTACCAATTGACCCGCTCCTGTTTCTTCTGGAATAACTTTTTCCGCTCCTGAGCTTAATCCATCTTCAACCCCAAGCACCAAGGTTTGGGTTAGTTGATGTTGACCTGCACGAAGATAAATAGTGGCAGGTTTGTGATTTCCTTTTTCACGTAACTCACGAACTGCCTCAACCGCTTTGGGAATGGTTGCAAAAGGGTTGGAGATAGCACCTGTCGCATGATCGTTTCCTTCAACTGAAACATATAGTTCGATGTTTTGCCTTGTATTATATGCCGAAAAGACAAGAATAGAAAAAAGAAGAAAAGAAATCAATTCTATGTATTTAAAGGAATTTAAACTGGTTTTCATATCTATAATTGTTATTTACCACTACCTATTCCACTATAATTAAAGAAATTACCTAATTCACAATCTCGCACTAACAATTAGGAACAATGCCTACCTGCCGAACATAGCCATCGGGTGGACATCAATTTACCTTATCATGAATGTTTCATAAATTTTTGCAATTCGAACATATTATTACTTAACTTTTAGTACCACATTATCCCAGCAACAAGTTCCATTAAAATCGGTAGTTGTTGTACAACGCAGATTTATTTTTTTGGTGTCTCCACTGTTAAAGACACTTTTAAACTCAATCCATTCATCCGCTTTTGTTTCAGCATCAAGGTCGAATTTGCAAATTTCATCACCCCCCTCTTTCGCATCGAATATTACTTTACCTATGGTTCCTGATTTTACTTTCAGCATAACGCTAAACTTGTAGTCTGTATTGGGAGTAATCTCTACCTGTTGAACTATCTCTCTTGGACTTCCTATACCTTCGTATTGAAGAGAATAATATCCTTTAGCTGTATTATCTAATTGACTAGTACATTGCACAGTTTTACTTCTCCAATACTTAACTAGCTTTTGCGTGGTTAGCTCAAAGGATGGATTTTTCACTAGGTTTTCTGATTGTGTCTTGGAAACCTTTAATGAAGAGATTACATTATTGCAACCTATTGCCTTCAAGTCAATTCGATCTTCCTTGAAAGTCCAGCACTTGCCTTTAAAATTATTCTTTTCGAAGCATTCAACAACATAACCTTCGGGAATTTGAATGGAAGATGTCACATTTACCTGAATACCTGCTTTTTGCATTTTAGACTTTTTGTATTCACCAACTGGCAAAATCCCAAGCATTTCATTAAAATTAATAGCCTTATGGAAAGTTGGCAATTCCACACCCAATGACTTACTTACCATCTGAATAGTACCATCTTCGTTAAAATTTACAGGATCGAAGCAGATTGAACGATTGGTGGCAATACCTCCTGACAAGTCACCATTATGATAAAATATATACCATTGCCCTTTAAATTCAACCATTGAACCGTGCATGGTAATAATATTGTTATGTTCCAGGATAGCTCCTTTTGGTTCCCATGGCCCCAACGGACTATCGCTCATAGAATATTGCATCTCGTTATAAGGTCGTTTATGATCGGGATACAACATATAATATTTGCCCTTACGCTTAAATACAAACGGACCTTCGCGATGTTCATCAACACCAACTTGGTGAACCATTTCACTTTCAATCTCCATCATATTATCCTTAAGCTTAGCTGCATCGCACTTAGCATCTTGAACCGCATAAAGATAAGCCTGGCCATTATCGTCAACAAAAACGCATGGGTCGCAATAAGCATTACCTCCATTAACATAACCTTGCAACTCAAAATTAGCTGCAGGGCTTTTACTGGCAGCTACTCCGATCTCCCAAACTCCCTTTTTATTTTTATGTGGAAAATAGAAATAGTAAGTCCCATTTTTGTAAGCACAATCAGGTGCCCACATTAATCCACCTTTGTCTATTCCCCAACTCACGTCTCTGGAGTGAAGTATTTCGCCATGATCCGTCCAGGTAATCATATCATCTGTTGAGAATATATGATAACCGTCCATTGTTGAATATCCTTTTGATGGTGCAACATCTGTTGAAGGATATACATACAGTCGTCCATCGTCCCATACATGCGCTGAGGCATCGGCGGTAAACATATGACTTACAATGGGATTTGAACGGCGTTGTTGGGATTTTAATTGTGTTGCTGTTATAAACAATAATGTTACAACAAATGTTATCAATTGCTTATTCATGTATTTAGATTTTAATTTAATTATTTTTTAGGCGTTTGCCAACCTCTGTCAGTGTGGTTATATCATCAGGAAAAACAGAACCATCAGGAAGTGGTCCAATATTAAAAAGTAAGTTGGCATTCTTTGCTTTGGTTTTTTTGAGCATTTCCATCACTTCGTCGGCGGTTTTATGACCTAAATCATTATCGCGATCGTACCCCCAAGCGTATAGCTGCATGGTGTTACATACTTCTAATGGCACATCCGATTCTCCAGTACAATGACGTTCTGGAGCTTTAAAATCCTCTGTTCCTAAAACTCCTTGCTTATAAGAAACCAGCACTTGAGGTTGTAGGGAATGAATATGATCATATAGTTCCTGTATTTTAATTCGTGTCTCTTTTCTTGACTTCCGCA
This sequence comes from Saccharicrinis sp. GN24d3, assembly GCF_052400645.1. Lineage (NCBI taxonomy): Bacteria > Pseudomonadati > Bacteroidota > Bacteroidia > Marinilabiliales > Marinilabiliaceae > Saccharicrinis > Saccharicrinis sp. GN24d3. The sequence goes on along the minus strand of NZ_JBQTGI010000003.1, from coordinate 60 downwards.
TTGGGACACCCTAAAAATATTTTAAGATAATTTCATAAAGTTCTTCTTGTTCAGTGTCCA